>VFJK01000119.1 GCA_009886125.1 Geobacter sp.
CTCACCGACACCACATCGCCGCGTTGAAGTTCGACGTAGACGTACAGAAGCAGCCTGCTCATCGTCATTATACCGATATTGATGCCATGATCACGGGAAGCACCCTGTCCGGCACGGTAAAAGAGAAAGCTCGACGGATTTTCCGCACGCTGGCCGAAGCAGAAGCAAAGGTGCATGGTGTCCCGCTTGCAGAGGTCCATTTTCACGAAGTCGGAGCAATCGATTCCATCGTGGATATCGTGGGAGTAGCCATCTGCCTTGACTACCTCGGCATTGAAAAGGTCTGCACCTCGGCCCTGCCTCTTGGAAGCGGCTTTGTGGAAACCGAGCATGGCCGTCTGCCGGTTCCGGCGCCGGCGACTGCGGAGCTGCTGATCGGCCTTCCGACCCATGGCGAGTGCGGCCCCGGTGAGCGGGTCACCCCGACCGGAGCAGCCATAATCGCGGCGCTGGCAGAAGGATTCGGTTTTCCCCCTGCCATGCGGATCGAGAAAATCGGCAGCGGCGCCGGAGGGAAGGATTTCCCTGACATCCCGAATATCCTCCGCGCCTTCATCGGTTCTGTCGATCCCGTGACAGAGACCAGCCAGCTGACCGTCATGGAAGCAAACATCGATGACTCCTCCCCGGAGGTTCTCGGGTATGCCCTGGAGCGACTCCTTGCAGAAGGGGCGCTTGACGTCTGGCTCACGCCGATCCAGATGAAGAAATGTCGCCCGGCAGTCATGTTGTCCCTTCTCTGTTCACCGGGTGAGTGTGACAAATTCAGCCGTATCATCCTTGAAGAGACATCATCCATAGGAATCCGTCACTACCCGGTCTCACGACTGGCTCTGGAGCGGCGGATCGAAGAGCGTGTAACGGCTCTTGGCGTGGTCCGCTTCAAGGTGACCGGGTTCGGAGAGAAACCCGAGTATGAGGACTGCCGCCGGATCGCGCTGGAAAAAGGTCTGCCGCTGCGCGAAGTATACCGCATGCTTCAGGTCGTGGAGCCCGGCGAATGAATCTCCTCATCAGGATACTTGCAACCTGGGGCGGCAGCGGCTACGCACCGGTCGCCTCCGGGACATTCGGCACCCTGGCGGCTATCCCTTTTTACCTGATGCTGGCAAAACTCCCCCTCCCCCTCTACCTCCTTACCCTGACCGCCTTCTTTTTCCTGGCCTGCTGGGTCTCGGGCAAGGCAGAGGTGATCTTCAACGAAAAGGATTCTGGGAAGATCGTCATAGACGAGGTCGTCGGCTATCTGGTGACCATGGCAGCGATCCCTTTTGACTGGCGCTCCATCGTTGCCGGCTTTTTCCTCTTCCGACTCTTCGATATCGTAAAACCTCCGCCTGCTGGCTGGTTCGACCGGAAGCTGAAAAACGGCTACGGAGTGGTTCTGGATGACGTTGCCGCAGGCATGTATGCCTGGATATGCCTTATGATCCTGACGAGGTTCTGGTGAACGCGCTGGATGAAAAAATCGCGAGACTGCTCAGGGATTCGGGCCTGACCCTCTCGCTTGCCGAGTCGTGCAGCGGCGGACTCATAGCAAAACGGATCACCGATATTCCCGGAAGCTCCGGATATTTTCTGCTCGGCGCGGTGACGTACTCCAATGACGCCAAGGAACGGGTCCTGGGCGTTCCGGCAAAGCTCATCGAACAATACGGCGCAGTCAGCGGCGAAGTTGCGCTGGCCATGGCAGAGGGTGTACGAAAGGTCTCGGGAAGCGATATCGCCCTTGCTACAACCGGCATCGCCGGCCCTGAAGGAGGTAGCCCGGAAAAACCGGTCGGCACGGTCTATCTCGCCATAGCCACCCCGGAGGGGGGCAACACCTTTCTCCAACACTTTGCCGGCGATAGAAGCGCTGTCAGGGAAGCTACGGCAGAGGCGGCCCTGAGACTGCTTAAAAAAAGAATCTTGAAGTCGTGACGGGGAGGACCGCCTCTCACTTCAACGCCTTTCGCTTCTGCACCGACGTAAGTTTATTCAGCAGTGGAGAAGATTTGCGGCAGTTTCGATTGTGGCAATATCTGGCCATGGGCTCCGGCTGTTTCCGTTCGATACGGCTCTCCCCGTCACGACTTCAAGAGGAGTTATCCGACACGTCAACCATAAGGGATTAGCTTGTAAATGCTCATAAATCTGTGTTAAAACTTTGCAAATATCTGAAAAACAAACCGAGGAGATACGCTGATGCAGGAGAGAGAGAAAGCGATTGAACTGGCAGTCAGCCAGATAGAGAAGCAGTTTGGCAAAGGTTCGATCATGCGCCTTGGCAATGATCAGCCCCTCCCCGATGTTCCGGCGATCCCGACCGGTGCGCTCTCCCTCGATGTCGCGCTCGGTGTCGGCGGCGTTCCCCGTGGCAGAGTGATCGAGATCTTCGGCCCGGAATCATCCGGCAAGACGACGCTTGCGCTCCATATCACGGCTGAAGCACAGAAGCTGGGAGGGATTGCCGCCTTTATCGATGCCGAACATGCGCTGGATATCGGTTATGCCCGAAAACTCGGTGTACGGACTGACGACCTGCTCGTTTCCCAGCCCGACACCGGAGAGCAGGCGCTTGAGATCGCTGAGACCCTTGTCAGAAGCGGTGCTATAGATATTCTGGTCATCGACTCGGTCGCAGCACTTGTCCCGAAAGCAGAGATCGAAGGCGAAATGGGCGACTCCCACATGGGCCTTCAGGCCCGACTCATGTCCCAGGCGCTCAGGAAACTGACCGGGATCATCTCGAAATCCAACTGCTGCGTTATCTTCATAAACCAGATCAGGATGAAGATCGGTGTCATGTTCGGCAATCCGGAAACGACAACCGGCGGCAACGCCCTTAAATTCTACGCTTCGGTCAGAATGGACATCAGGAAGATCGCGACACTGAAGCAGGGGAATGACGTCATCGGCTCCCGCACAAAGGTCAAAGTCGTCAAAAACAAGGTAGCACCTCCCTTCAAGGAGGTCGAATTCGACATCCTCTACGGTGAAGGGATCTCGAAAGAGGGCGATCTGCTCGACATGGCCGTTGACAAAGGGATTATCGAGAAGAGCGGCGCATGGTTCTCTTACGGCAAGGACCGTATCGGTCAGGGTCGGGAAAATTCCAGGATATACCTGAAAGAGCGTCCGGAACTCTGTGTCGAGATCAGGGAGAAACTTCTGGCAGTACTCGGGTTACCCACCAATTCGCCCAAGGAGTAACTGATGGAACTCAATGAGATCCTTACCATAGCGGTCAAGGCACGCGCCTCCGACGTCCATATAAAGACCGGCCTCCCCCCGGTGGTCAGGATCGACGGCAAGCTCCGCCCGATCCCCAACAGCCACAGGCTGTCAAGTGAGATCGTCCATGCAATGGCGCACTCGATGATGAATCCGCGCCAGAAAGAGCAGTTCGACAGCAGCTACGAAGTGGATCTCTCCTACGGGGTTCCCGGAGTCTGCCGTTTTCGTGTCAGCGCCTATCACCAGAGAGGGAGTGTCGCTCTTGTTTTCCGGGCCATATCATTCAATGTCCCGAGCCTTGACTCCCTGAATCTCCCGCCGATACTGAGAAAAATAGCAAATGAAGAGCGCGGACTGATCCTGGTGACCGGGACGACCGGCAGCGGGAAATCCTCGACCCTGGCCGCAATGATCGACTACATCAATGAAAACCGGACCTGCAATATCATCACTGTTGAAGACCCGGTCGAATTCCTGCACCGCGACAAGAAAAGCATCATCAGCCAGAGAGAGGTCGGATTCGACACTCTTTCGTTTGCAGCCGCACTGAAAGGGGCTTTACGTCAGGATCCCGATGTCATCCTGGTCGGCGAGATGCGGGATCTTGAAACCATTGAAACAGCTGTGACAGCAGCCGAGACAGGGCACCTGGTCATGTCCACCCTGCATACCCTGGATGCTGCGGAGACGATCAACCGTATTATTTCCGTATTCCCTCCGTTCCATCAGCGTCAGGTCAGGATGCAGCTTTCATCGGTCATCAAAGGGGTCATTTCACAGCGACTGGTCCCGAAAGCCGACGGCAAAGGGCGGGTCCCGGCAGTAGAGGTCATGATAGGCACTGCCCGGGTGAGGGAGTGCATCGACGACAAGGAAAAGACAAAGCAGATACCTGATGCGATCGCGCAAGGGTTCACGACCTACGGGATGCAGTCGTTCGACCAGTCATTGATGCAGTTATACTCCAACAAACTCATCACCTATGAAGAGGCGATGCGTCAGTCGAGCAATCCTGATGACTTCGCCCTGAAAGTCTCCGGCATCTCATCCACTTCCAACAGCACCTGGGACCAGTTCACTGCTGAAGAGCCTGAAGAAGAGCCCGCAAACGGGAAATCGGATATTGAAAGGTTCTGATACAACCGGCCCGCACGCCGCGTATGAGCGTGCTCTGCTCCTGTTGGCACGGCGCGACCACAGTGTCGCCGAACTCAAGAGAAAGCTCGTCGACAAGGGGTTTCCTGAAATAGATGCAACAGACGCTGTCGCAAGGCTTTTACAGCAGGGCCTGCTTGATGATACACGATTTGCCGGGATGCTGGCTCATGCATCGATCAGAAACGGACGTGGTGTCGGTGCAAAGATTTATTCGGACCTCAGAAGGAAAGGGATCTCTCCAGACATTGCCCGCCAGGCGACTGATGAAGCTGCTGCCGAAACACCGGAGCACGAGACTCTCGACCTGATCTTCTCGAAAAGATTCGCCGCGTTCGACCCCTTAAGCGCATCACAGAAAGAAAAACAGAGAGTTTTTAGCTATCTTCAGAGACGCGGGTTTTCGCTCTCCGCAATAATCGGTTTTTTCAGAAATCAGGAAAGAGGAGCTTGACAGATGACAGGCAAAGAGCTGCGCGCAAAATTTCTCGGCTATTTCGAGCAGAACGGGCATACGGTCGTTCCCAGCTCTGGACTGGTCCCGCATAACGACCCGACTCTTCTCTTCACCAATGCCGGTATGAACCAGTTCAAGGACTGCTTTCTGGGAATGGAAAAAAGAGAGTATGTGCGAGCTGCCAGCTCGCAGAAGTGTGTCCGTGCCGGGGGCAAGCATAACGATCTGGAAAATGTCGGCAGGACTGCCCGCCATCACACGTTCTTCGAAATGCTGGGAAACTTCTCTTTCGGCGATTACTTCAAGACTGAAGCTATTGCCTTTGCCTGGAAGTTTCTGACCGATGAACTGAACCTTGATAAAGACCGCCTGTATGTGACCGTATTCACCGATGATGATGAAGCTGCCGACATCTGGCACAACCAGGAAGGGGTGCCCCGGGAACGTATCTATCGTTTCGGAGAAAAGGACAATTTCTGGTCCATGGGGGACACCGGCCCCTGCGGACCATGCACCGAAATATTCTGGGACAACGGTCCGGGTACCGGCTGCGGCAAACCTGACTGCGCCGTCGGCTGCGACTGTGACCGCTACATGGAGATCTGGAACAATGTCTTCATGCAGTTCAACCGGACCGCCGACGGGGTATTGCACCCGCTTCCCAAGCCAGCTGTCGATACCGGTATGGGACTGGAACGGATCTGTACCGTTATGCAGGGGGTGAAATCGAATTACGAGACTGACCTGCTGCAGGGGATCATCCAGTATGTTGCACGGCTCGCCGGCAAGACGTACCGCCAGGAGATAAAGGATGACGTCTCCATGCAGGTCATTGCCGACCATTCCCGTGCGGTCACTTTTCTGATCTGTGACGGCGTTCTCCCCTCCAACGAAGGCCGTGGCTATGTGCTCCGCCGGATCATGCGCCGCGCCGCCCGCCACGCCAAAATGCTCGGATTTGCCGAACCGATGCTCTACCGGGCGGTGGATGCCGTCAACTCGATCATGGGTGAAGCGTTTCCGGAGCTATTGGAGCGGGAGGAGTATGTCAAGAAGGTGATCCTGGCCGAAGAGGAGCGCTTTGCCGAGACCCTCGACCGCGGACTTGCCATCCTCAACGATGAGATCTCCGGGCTGAAGAGTGCGGGCAGGAGCTGCCTGTCCGGTGAAGCGGTCTTCCGCCTCTATGACACCTTCGGGTTTCCGGTCGACCTTACCTCGGATATCATGGCAGCAGAGGGGATGAGTATCGATGAACCCGGCTTCGAACTCTGCATGGAACGCCAGCGCGCACAGGCACGTGAGCACTGGAAAGGCTCAGGAGAAGAAGGCATCTCCGACATCTACAAGAAACTTCATAACGACGGGATACGGAGCAGCTTTATCGGCTATGACCACAGATCCGGCTACTCGGTCGTCAAAACCCTGCTCTCGAAAGGGGTGCCTGTCCAGGAAGCCGCAGCAGGTGACCATCTGGATGTCATTACCGATGCCACTCCGTTCTATGGAGCCTCCGGCGGACAGTCCGGCGATACCGGGACCATATCGACCGGCGGAGCTCATCTGAAGGTACTGGAAACCATTCGACCCTTCCCGGATCTTACTGTCCATCGTGCAGTCGTAGAAACAGGGGTCATACGGCCCGGTGAAGCGGCAGATCTGGCGGTTGACGGGACCGGACGTTCTTCTACGGCACGGAATCACACGGCGACCCACCTCCTTCAGTCAGCGCTCCGGCAGGTACTGGGCGAGCATGTCAAGCAGGCAGGTTCTCTGGTCGAGCCTGAACGGCTCAGATTCGACTTCACCCACTTTTCCGCGATGTCTGCAGAGGAGGTAAAAAGGGTCGAGGAGATCGTCAATGGCTTCATAATGATGAACGACCCGGTCGATTCCCGCGAGATGCTCGTTGCAGAGGCCATGTCAAGCGGCGCCACCGCTCTTTTCGGTGAGAAATACGGTGAGAATGTCAGAGTTGTGAAGGTCGGAGAAGTAAGTATGGAACTCTGCGGCGGTACGCACGTATCAGCTGCCGGCGACATCGGTTTCTTCAAGATCCTGAGCGAAGCCGGGATTGCCGCCGGAGTCAGGAGGATTGAAGCGGTGACCGGCTCCGGAGCGGTCCGGTTTGTACACAACCTGGAAAATGACAAGCAGGCAGTTGCAGCACTTGTCAAAGCTGAAGGCGGGGGTATACTTGACAAGGTCGAACGGATCATAGCCCGTCAGAAAGAGCTGCAGCGCGAGGTCGACACGCTCCGCGCCCAGCTGAACGCCGGTAAGTCCGCAGATATGCTTTCAGCAGTTCGCGATTTTTCCGGGGTCAAGGCTCTGGCGGTACAAGTCGCTGTGGATGATGTCAAAAAACTTCGGGAACTTGCCGACTCCCTCAGAGACAGACTTGGGTCCGGCATTCTCGCTCTTGGCGCCGACATCGGCGGAAAAGCAACTCTGCTTGTCACTGTAAGCAGCGACCTTGTTGCGCGCTTCAAAGCCGGTGACCTTGTCCGGGAAATGGCTCCGATAATCGATGGAAGCGGCGGCGGCAAACCCGAGATGGCTCAGGCAGGCGGCAATCAACCTGAAAAGCTGCCTGAAGCCCTTGAAAAGCTTTACACGTTGATCTCCTGAAACATCAGACAGGAAACTGAATGCTCGAACTCTCCCAAAAACCTGAGCTTGAAATACGGCAGGGTATCTCCATGAAGAAGCTCCTGATCGTGGATGACGAGGCCGTTATCAGGGATCTCTGCATCCGGGCGCTGAAGGGGTATCATATCGTCCAGGCCGGGACCGGGCATGAAGCTCTTGCCCTTTTCGACAAAGGGGGTATCGATGTCATTCTTACTGATGTCATGATGCCCGGAATGGACGGGATAGAGCTTCTCAAGCGGATCAAGGAGAAGGACCCGACCGTTGTGGTCATTGTCATGACCGGTTTTGCCGAGAAAGACGTCATCCTGAACGCACTCAAGGCTGATGCAGATGACTTCATCTCCAAACCGCTCAACTTGCTTCAGCTGAAGACTGCCGTTGACAAGGCGCTGGTAAAAAAAGCGCTGAAAGAGGAGATCGCGTCCCTCAAATCACTTGACCGGCTGAAATCGAACTTTCTCTCGATCATCTCGCACAAGTTCAGGACACCGCTCACCTCGATATCACTCTTCCTCCAGAATCTCGGTACCGGTATATTCTCGCCTGACGATCCGGATTTCAGGATGAATATGCGGCTGATCTCTGATGAGTCGGCGTATCTCGAACGGCTCGTATCGGACCTGCTCGTGTTCAGCCGGATGATGGATACCGGCAAAGCGCTGCAGCACGAACCCTTCTCGATGGCGAAGGCCATACACCAGATCCTTTCCGAATCACGTGAGATTGCCGTCAAACCTGCTGTCGAGGCGATCCTCGACCTTCAGGACGTGCCGGAAATAGACGTAGACAGCGAGAAGATATCATTTGCCATCAAGCAGATCATCGACAATGCCTTCAAGTTTACCGGCGAAGAGGGTGAGGTCAGAATATCTCTCGGTCACGATCCGGCGAAGATCACTCTGATAGTCACCGACACCGGTAAAGGTATACCGGGTGATGAGATCCCGAAGATCTTCGAGAAGTTTTACCAGATAGACCCGCACAACACGGGTCAGGTAAGGGGATTCGGCCTGGGTCTCTATTATGCACGGGAGTTTTTACGCATGCATGGCGGCAGTATTGCCATTGGGACCGCTGAAGGCGGAGGAGCAAAAGTAACGATTACTCTCCCCCTGCAGCAGGAGCAGTAAGAATTTTGCGGCAGGTTGCAGCGCCGCTCGAAAACTGATTAATCAAAAGGAGAGATTTTATGGCAGGAGAAAACGTTCTTACCCTTGGTGACAGCAATTTTGAGGCTGAAGTCCTGAACTCGACAGTACCGGTTCTGGTTGACTTCTGGGCAACATGGTGCGCCCCCTGCAAGGCAATCGCACCAACAATCGACGGGCTTGCAACCGATTACCTGGGCAAGATAAAAGTCGGCAAGGTCAATGTGGACGAAAACCAGGGGACTCCCGCAAAATACGGAGTAAGGGGAATCCCTACCGTCATCCTCTTCAAGGATGGCAAGGTATTCGATCAGGTCGTCGGTGCTGTACCTAAAAGCCAACTTGAAGCGTTGATAAACAAGGCGCTGTAGGCTAACACGTCCTTTAAGATTTAAGAAAAAAGGGAGCGACCAATCGGTCGCTCCCTTTTTTTGAATTCAACCGAAACAGGTAAGCCTGGCAACCTCTTGCCGGGCTTTTATATTGCTTTCTAAAGGGGTGGCGGCTAAAATTAGCAAATTTTGAAGAGTTGGTCCGACCCAATGGGTATTTTCAGGTGAAAAAGCCATGACCTCAAAAAAAGATCTCTCCGAACGAGATATCTGCACGAAATTTATCACCCCAGCTCTGGAGCAGGCGGGATGGGATGTTTTATCCCAGATTCGTGAAGAGTTTCCTCTTACCAATGGGCGGATAATCGTTCGGGGCAAGCTGCATACCCGCGCCAAGCACAAGCGGGTCGATTATGTTCTTTTCTACAAACCCAATATTCCTATCGCCGTAATCGAGGCAAAAGACAACAACCATACAATCGGTGATGGCATGCAGCAAGGGCTTGGCTACGCCGACATGCTTCAAGTGCCCTTTGTCTTCAGCTCTAACGGGGATGGGTTTTTGTTTCACAACAAGATTGCCGTTGACGGCATCATCGAACGCGAGATCGGTCTGGCTGAGTTTCCATCTAGCGAGACTCTCTGGCAATGGTGGTCTGCCCACCGGGGATTGACCGAGAACCAGAATGACCTCGTCACCCAGGATTACTACAGCGACGGCAGCAACAAGACCCCGCGCTACTATCAGCTGTTGGCCATCAACAAAACCATTGATGCCATTTCGCAGGGGCAGGATCGTATCCTGTTGGTGATGGCTACCGGAACAGGCAAAACGTTGACAGCCTTTCAGATCATCTGGCGGCTCTGGAAGTCGAAGGCTAAGAAACGGATTCTTTATCTGGCCGACCGGAACATTCTTATCGATCAGACTATGACCAACGACTTCAAGCCCTTCGGATCAGCGATGACAAAAATCCAGAAGCGGCAGGCGAACAAGGCCTATGAGATCTATCTCTCGCTCTATCAGGCGGTTTCCGGCACCGAGGAAGAGCAGAATATCTATAAGCAGTTCAGCCCCAACTTCTTCGATCTGATTATAGTGGATGAGTGTCACCGGGGAAGTGCGGCGGAGAATTCGGCGTGGCGGCAGATTCTCGAATACTTTTCAGCGGCCACCCAGATTGGCATGACGGCCACCCCCAAGGAGACAAGGGAAGTTTCGAACAGCGACTACTTCGGCGAGCCGATCTACACCTACTCGCTCCGCCAGGGAATCGACGACGGGTTTCTTGCTCCGTACAAGGTGGTGCGCATCGACATAGACAAGGACCTGGCCGGCTGGCGACCGGACAAGGGGATGGTGGACAAGTACGGCAACGAGATTGAAGACCGTATCTACAATCAGAAGGACTTCGACAAGACGCTGGTGCTGGAAAAAAGAACCGAGCTGGTTGCCAAAAAGATTACCGAATTCCTCAAGCAGACCAACCGTTTTGATAAGACCATCGTCTTTTGCGATAACATCGACCACGCCGAGCGGATGCGGCAGGCGCTGGTCAATGAAAACGGCGACCTGAACGCCATTAACAGCAAGTACATCATGCGCATTACCGGCGACAATGAAGAAGGCAAGGCGGAGCTGGACAACTTCATTTTTCCCGAGTCCAGATACCCGGTGATTGCGGTCACTTCCAAGCTGATGACCACCGGCGTCGATGCCCAAACCTGCAAGTTGATCGTGCTTGATCAGCGCATCCAGTCCATGACCGAGTTCAAGCAGATCATCGGTCGCGGCACCCGCATCAACGAGGACTACGGCAAATTCTATTTCACCATCATCGATTTCAAGAAAGCCACCGAGCTCTTTGCCGACCCGGATTTCGATGGCGACCCCGTACAGATCTACATCCCGAAAAACCCGGATGACTCGCCGGTGCCGCCGGATGAGGTCGAAACTGATGAAACTACTGGCGGATCGACAGCGGAGGGCGGCGGAGAATGGCTCACTGTGGCCGATGGCAACGAGCCTGACTATGTGGCCCCTGTCAAGCGCTACGTGGTTGCCAATGTGGAGGTTAAGGTTGTCGCCGAGCGGGTGCAGTACTTCGACGCTCACGGCAAGCTGATTACCAGTTCACTCAAGGACTACACCCGCAAGGCGTTGGCAAAGGAGTTCACCTCACTGGATGACTTCCTCAGACGCTGGAGCAGTGCTGAAAAGAAACAGGCGATTATTGATGAACTTGCCAACGAAGGCGTTTTCTTCGATGCCTTGGCGGAGGAGATAGGCAGGGAGTGCGACCCCTTCGACTGGTCTGCCATGTGGCCTGGGATATGCCGCCGCTGACCCGCAGGGAGCGGGCCGAGCAGGTGCGCAAACAGAACTATTTCACCAAATACGGCGACCAGGCGAAACGGGTACTTGAGTCGCTGCTCGACAAGTATGCCGATGAAGGTGTCGTGCATATCGAAGAGCCGCAGATACTCTCCGTTGCCCCCTTCACGACCTATGGCACCCCCATCGAAATCATCCGTGCCTTTGGCGGGCTGGATGGCTATCAAAGCGCCGTGCGCGAACTTGAACAGGCGCTTTACTGCGCGTAATTCCAATTTCAAATCAGAGATGCCATCAAGGCGGCGAGGATGAGGCGACGAAGGCGTACAGCTAGTACGTTGAGGAGCCGAAGACGAGCCAACGAAGAAGGCGCTTTGATCTGGAATTGGAATAAAACGAAATCACTGGAGTTTGATATATGTCGATTGGAAACCTCATCAAAGCCATTCAGGACATCATGCGCAAGGACGTGGGCGTCGATGGCGATGCCCAGCGAATCAGCCAGATTGTCTGGCTGCTCTTTCTCAAGATCTTTGATGACAAGGAACAGGAGTGGCAGTTGACCATTCCGGGCTACAAGTCCCCGCTGCAGAGCCGTTTTCGCTGGGCAAACTGGGCCAAGGATTCTGAAGGGATCACCGGCGAGGAGCTGATCGACTTTGTCAACAACGACCTCTTCCCCTCGCTCAAGAAACTGGCAACTGCCGCCGGGGTGTCGCCCCACGGCAGGGTGGTCGGCTCGGTCTTCGAGGATGCCTACAACTACATGAAGTCCGGCACCCTGCTGCGGCAGGTGATCAATAATATAGAAGCTGATGTGGACTTCAACTCCTCCACCGACCGCCACCTGTTCAACGATATTTACGAGAAAATCCTTGCCGATCTCCAGTCAGCCGGTAATGCGGGTGAATACTATACCCCCCGTGCTGTCACCCAGTTCATGGTCGATATCCTCAACCCGCAGCTGGGCGAATCGGTGCTCGACCCTGCCTGCGGCACCGGCGGTTTTCTCACCTGCACCATTGAACACCTCAAGAAACAGGTCAAGACCAACGATGATCGCAAAACAGTTCAAGAGTGCATCCACGGGGTCGAAAAGAAACCCATGCCCCACATGCTGGCCATGACCAACATGATGCTTCATGGCATCGACGTGCCTACCAACATCCGCCACGACAACACTCTCAGCCGTCCGCTCAAGGATTACACCCCGAAAGACCGGGTTGATATCGTCATCACCAATCCACCCTTCGGCGGTATGGAAGAGGATGGCATCGAAAAGAACTTTCCCAAAAAGTACCAGACCCGCGAGACCGCCGACCTCTTCATGGCGCTGATCATGCACCTCCTGAAACACGACACCGGCCGCGCCGCCGTGGTGCTGCCCGACGGTTTTCTCTTTGGCGAAGGGACCAAAACCAACCTCAAGCGCGAGCTGTTGGAAGAGTTCAACCTGCACACCATCGTCCGTCTCCCCAAGGGCGTCTTCAGCCCCTACACCGGCATCAATACCAACATCCTCTTCATTAAAAAAGGTGGTCCTACCAAGGAAGTCTGGTTTTTCGAACACCCCTACCCGGAGGGATACAAGTCCTATTCGCGCCGGAGTCCTCTGACCATTCAGGAATTCGGCCTGGAAAAAAAATGGTGGAACAAGCGCAAGACGTCTGAAAATGCCTGGAAGGTTTCGGCCAAGGAACTCGCCGACCGCAACTATAACCTTGACTGCAAGAATCCGCATGAAGTGGAAGTGAACCACCGTGATCCGGATGAACTTATGCAGGAGTATCTGGAGATCGCCAGACAGCTCGAAGCCGCTCAAACCGCGCTTAAGCAGGAGTTGATGCAGGCGTTGGGAGGCAGGGCATGAGCCAGGACAAAAACATGCCTGCTCGCAACGATCTGGTGGAGTTTTTGCTTTATCAGGCTGAAGACGGTCGCATTCGCATCGAAACCCGCCTGCACGGCGAGACGGTCTGGCTGACGCAAGAACAGATGGCGACGCTTTTTGACAAGGCGAAATCGACTATCAACGAGCATATCAAGAACATTTTCGCAGAGGGCGAATTGGTTGAGGAGTCTGTCGTCAAGAAATTCGGAATTTCCGAATTTCAACAAAAAGCGCCGAATTACTATAACCTGGACGTGATTATCTCTGTCGGCTACCGGGTAAAATCGCTGCGCGGCACCCAGTTTCGAATCTGGGCCACCCAGCGGCTCAGGGAATATATTGTCAAGGGCTTTACCATCGACGACGAGCGGCTCAAGGAACCCGAAGGCGGACGATATTTTGAAGAACTGCTTGCCCGCATCCGTGACATCCGCTCCTCTGAAAAGGTCTTCTGGCGCAAAGTGCTGGAAATCTACGCAACCAGTATCGACTACGACCCAAGGGCTGAGGCCTCCAAGGAATTTTTCAAACAGGTGCAGAACAAGATGCACTGGGCAACCCACGGTCACACCGCAGCGGAGTTGATCTTTCAGCGTGCCGATGCCGGACAGCCCAACATGGGCATTACCAGCTTCTCCGGCAAAAAGTTACTCAAGCGCGATGCGGAAGTGGCCAAGAACTACCTGAACGAAGAGGAGCTGAACCTTCTCAACCGTATGGTCACCGCTTATCTTGAAATGGCCGAAATTCAGGCGATCAATCGAATTCCTGTGACCATGGCCGACTGGGCGTTGCGTCTGCACCAGTTCCTTACCATGACCGGCCGGGAACTCCTGACTCATGCGGGCAGTGTCAGCCATGAAGCGGCGATGGAGAAGGCCCATGAGGAATATGAACAGTTCCGCCTGCGACAACTGGAGGAACCGACCGAGGTAGAGAAGCACTTTGTCGAAGCGGAGCAGGAATTGAAGCGGATTGAGACCTCCCGGAAAAAGGGAGGCAAAGCTTGAGTGTTACCCGCGAAGGTGCCAGGGTTCCAGGAGAAGCGCAAGAGGGCTCCTCGGTGGCGAAACTGCTGGAAAAGCATTTCGACACCGCCTTTGCCGCGCCCGACGGCATCAGGAAACTGCGCGAGCTGATTCTGACGCTGGCCATGCAGGGGAAGCTGGTACCACAAGACCCGAATGATCAGCCGGCTGGGGAGCTGTTGAAGGAGATTGCGGCGGAGAAGAAGCGGTTGGTGAAGGAAGGGAAGATCAAGGTGCCGAAGCCGTTCCCGGAGATCAGGACTGAAGAGGTGCCATATGCGCTGCCAGTGGGGTGGGAGTGGGTGAGGCTGGGTGATATCGGATTAATTGGTTCTAGCAGCCGAGTCCACCAAAAAGACTGGAGAGCGAGTGGAGTTCCCTTCTATCGAGCAAGAGAAATCGTAAAACTTTCAAGAAATGGTTTTGTCGACAACGACCTGTTTATTACTGAAGAATTATTTAAATCTCTCACGGCGAGCGGGCTAGTGCCCACGTCAGGAGATATTATGATTACAGGTGTCGGTACGATTGGCATTCCGTACGTTGTTAAAGAGAATGATCGATTCTATTTCAAAGATGCTAGCGTTCTGATTTTCAAAAATTACTTCAAAATTTCCCCCTTTTACTTGCTTCATCTTTTCAGGTCGCAACTTTGGAATAATAGCATCCATGCTGAAAGTATGGGGACAACTGTACACACATTAACTATTGTCAGAGCAAACGAAACCCTTATTCCTCTCCCTCCCCTCGCCGAGCAGCGCCGTATCATCGCCAAAATTGACCAACTCATGGCCCGCTGTGATGAACTGGAAAAGCTGTGCGCCGAACGAAAGCAGAAGCGGCTCACCGTCCACACCGCCGCCCTGAGCCGCCTGCTGGAGCCGTCATCCCCGTCTCTTTCTTCGTCATTCCCGCGAAGGCGGGAATCCAGTGACTCTATGCCTGAAAAGACTGGATCCCCGACAGAATCATTCGGGGATGACAAGCAGTTTTCAAAAGCATCGGATGCCTGGCGCTTCATCACTCAACACTTCGGCGAACTCTACTCCGTCAAAGAGAATGTGGCCGAGTTGCGCAAGGCCACCCTCCAGCTCGCCGTCATGGGCAAACTAGTGCCGCAAGACCCGCATGATCAGCCGGCTGGCGAGCTGCTGAAGGAGATCGAGAGAGAGAAGAAGCTGCTGGTGAAGGGAGGGAAGATTAAGGCTCCCAAACCGTTATTGGAAATTAAGCCGGAGGAAGTACCGTATAAATTGCCGGAAAGCTGGGAGTGGGTAAGGTTGGGAAACGTTTCAACTTCCAGCGACTCAGGATGGAGCCCTCAATGCCTCTCAGAATCACGTTCAAATACCGAATGGGGCGTGTTAAAAGTAAGCGCTGTATCATGGGGCGAATTCAAGCCTGACGAAAACAAAGCGCTTCCTCCGGGAATGGAAGCCCGCCCGGAATGTGAAGTAAAAGAAGGCGATTTCCTTATTTCCAGGGCTAACACCCAAGAGCTCGTAGCCAGAAGCGTTGTTGTCAAGGCCACTCCGCCATACCTTATGATGAGCGACAAGATCGTTCGGTTCAACTTCCCCGATAAAGTAGATATTTATTTCATAAATAATGCAAATTCCGTAAACTTCTCACGCGAGTATTATGCAAGTAATGCTTCAGGAACCAGTAGCTCGATGAAAAATGTAAGCCGGGAAGTAATGTCTAATCTGCCAATTCCCCTCCCACCCCTCGCTGAACAACACCGCATCGTCGCCAAAATCGACCAGCTCATGGCCCTGTGCGACGCAATGGAGCAGCAGATTGACGCTGCCACCGGCAAACGTACCGCCCTGCTCAATGCGGTAATGGCGCAGGTTTAAGGGAGATAGCCGCCAATGATCGAGCCCAGCGAATTGAAAACGGAAGCCGCTTACGAAAGGGCGCTCAAACGAATAGACGAGCTGATGGATGCTGATCCGGGTACTCCCGAGGCGGACGAGCTGGAGTTGCTGGTTAATCTGGTGGAGCGGTACGAAAAGAAAGTGTGCCCGATTGACCTGCCGAACTAGAAAAAGTCCGTTTGCTCACCGGCCCTTTTCTGTAACAAGTTACGCAATCAATGAAAAAGGGAACGACCGAATCGGTCGTTCCCTTTTTGTCCATCAGTTGTAGCAGGAGCGAAAGCCGCTCCTAGGCAACTACATCATTCCGCCCATTCCACCCATACCGCCCATCCCACCAGGCATACCGCCGCCCATTCCGCCGCCGTCATCTTTCGGCTTCTCGGCGATGAGTGCTTCGGTGGTGAGCATGAGACCGGCAACTGAAGCTGCATTCTGGAGAGCACAGCGGGTTACCTTGGTCGGATCGATGATGCCTGCGGCTATCATATCAACATAGGTATCGTCAGCAGCATTGTAGCCGTAAGCATCCTTGCCGCGCTTTACCTTGTCAACAACTATGGATGCGTCAATACCGGCATTGTCGGCAATCTGACGGATAGGAGACTCAATAGCAACCTTGATGATGTTAACTCCGAACTGCTGCTCAGGAGCGAGCTTCAATTTGTCGAGAGCCTTGAGTGCGCGGAGGTAGGCAACGCCGCCGCCAGGCACAACGCCTTCGTCGACTGCTGCACGGGTTGCGTGAAGTGCGTCTTCTACGCGGGCTTTCTTCTCTTTCATCTCTGTCTCGGTAGCTGCACCAACCTTGATAACGGCAACTCCGCCGACAAGCTTGGCAAGACGCTCCTGGAGCTTCTCACGATCGTAGTCGCTGGAAGTCTCTTCAATCTGACCACGAAGCATCTTGACGCGACCGGCGATATCAGCCTCTTTGCCGGAGCCATCGATAAGGGTGGTGTTGTCCTTGTCAACGGTTACCCGCTTTACCTGGCCGAGCATTTCGAAGGTTGTATTCTCAAGTTTGAAGCCGGTCTCTTCCGAGATCACGGTTCCACCGGTAAGAACAGCGATATCTTCGAGCATTGCCTTGCGACGATCACCGAAGCCCGGAGCCTTTACTGCGCAGATATTGAGTACGCCGCGGAGTTTGTTGACTACGAGCGTGGCAAGTGCCTCGCCTTCGATGTCTTCTGCAATAATGAGAAGCGGACGGCCCGATTTTGCGGTCTGCTCAAGCACCGGGAGGAGGTCCTTCATGTTCGAGATCTTCTTGTCGTGAATGAGGACGCTGACGTTCTCAAGTGAGCACTCCATCCGCTCAGGATCGGTAACGAAGTAGGGAGAGAGGTACCCGCGATCGAACTGCATACCCTCGACGGTGTCGAGAGTCGTTTCCATGGCTTTTGCCTCTTCAACAGTGATGACACCCTCTTTGCCGACTTTTTCCATTGCCTGGGCAATGATGTCGCCGATGGTGCGATCGTTGTTGGCAGAGATAGTGCCCACCTGAGCAATTTCCTTGTGGTCCTTGATCGGCTTGGAGATTACTTTAAGCTCTGCGACGAGACATTCTACAGCCTTCTCGATGCCGCGCTTGATCTCCATCGGGTTGTGGCCGGCGGCAACCAGCTTGGAGCCCTGACGGTAGATAGCCTGGGCAAGAACGGTTGCAGTGGTGGTGCCGTCACCGGCAACATCGGAAGTCTTGGAAGCAACTTCCTTGACCAGCTGTGCACCCATGTTTTCGAATTTGTCGTCCAGCTCGATCTCTTTAGCAACGGTAACGCCGTCCTTGGTGATAAGCGGTGAGCCGAAAGACTTGTCGATGATCACGTTACGGCCTTTCGGTCCGAGAGTTATCTTTACTGCGTCTGCAAGGGTGTTGACACCTTTCAGGATGGCGTTACGCCCTTCCTGATCGAATTTGATAAGTTTTGCTGCCATGTTAAATCCTCCTTGTATTTGGTTAAGTCGGTTAAGTCGTTAAGTCGTACAAACAGTGGTCATGCGGCACAGCAAAATGCTCCAGCTGCCAGGCAGCGCAAGGGATGGAGCGCGAGGCGTACCGCAAGGTACGTTGAGCGTTCCGTCCCGCCGCGCAACGCCGCAGACGGGCATTTGGCGAAGCCGCTATTATTCCATTATGCCGAGGATGTCGTCTTCTCGCATAATGAGATACTCTTCCCCGTCAATTTTGACTTCTGTGCCGGCATACTTGCCGAAAAGAACCTTGTCACCCTTCTTGACATCAACAGGAATAACCTTGCCGTCTTCGGTCTTCTTGCCTTTGCCTACAGCTATGACTTCACCCTTCTGGGGCTTCTCCTTGGCGGTTTCAGGGATAAATATCCCGCCTGCGGTCATTGTCTCCTCTTCGAGCCTCTTTACGATGATACGGTCCTGCAACGGTCTGAGTTTCATGCTTTTCTTTCTCCTTTCTTTGAGTGAAATAAACTGGTTAGCAATAAAAATTAGCACTCAAGACTTCTGAGTGCTAACTGATAAGCAATATAAACAGCCTGAGCGAAAAAATCAAGGGGGTGTCTGAAAAAAATTACACCAACCCCTGAATAAAATTGAACGGTGAGCTGTCCGGAATCTCCCGGCTCCCCGCATATGCAGAAAGAACCCTCTCATGCTCATTTTTTTCCAGACCGGAAAGATCAACGATAAATGAACTGCACCCCATTGACTGCAACCTGTCCCGGTACTGTGTGATCGAGAATTTTCTGGTCGGCGTTATCTGCGTCAACCCGTCCCTTGACGTCACCCGATAGCCGTCACCTCTGTCAGACAGGAGCGGTGCATCGTTCTTCACCCCTTTGATGGAGATCTTTGACGTGATGGCAGGAACATCACTGAACAGGAGTATCCGGCACAGAAGCGGGATATCTGTAGCAAGCAGGGATGCCATATTCTCGGCATCGTCTTCGATATAGAGTGTAGAGCTGCTGACCCCCAGATCATGCCATTCGAGAAGTGCCTGACTGTTGAGGGAGAACAGTCGGTAGTCCGTTGCTATCTCGACCGGTCTGCCGCTGCTCTTCATAACGGCCTGAAGCATTCTGAAGTGAGAGATGTTTGCCGCTTCGAAGCGGGTAAACCCCCCTCCCACAAGCCATGAAAGGCATTCAGCATACCACTCGAGATCGGCTTCGGAGATAATGAAGGGAATACGCCAGAGGACCCTGTTCTCCCGCCCTTTGAGGCGCCGGCTTATCTGCGGCAGCTGATGGATATTTGCCCGGGAGAGCGGCAGCTCCACCGCATCCACCCCGTCCCGATGGAGAAGATGCAGGTCGGACCCTTTCTCGATCCTGACGATAAGCTCAGGGCGTCGCGAGGGAGCGGACGTCTTTTTCACGGGCAATGAATTCAGGGCGCTCTTTCTTCTCGAATCCCTCTCTTTCCTGATCCTCGGAATGATCCGCTCTTCAACCTGCCGGTAGAACTCTTTACTGATCTCCTTCAATCTGGCCGGGGGGATCATGACTGAAGGGAATCCCTCTGCAGTGAGGCTGTTCAGGACAAACCCGGTATCGCCAGTTTTGGAAAACTGCCCGGATAAAACATCTACCATATCGCTGGTTCTGGAAGGCTCGACCTCTGGGAGCTGAAACGATACCGTCTCATTAATGCTACCGACTCCGGCTGAGATGACAAGCTGCTCATCCTGGAGTGAGATCCGGAGATCGCAGCCGAATCTGCCGCTCTTCACTGACTCGAGTCTCTTTAAGCAGGCATTTTCGCTCATGGTAAAAGCTGTCTCGGATGAGACTTTGAACAGTGCATCGCCGACTGCCGCCTCGAACGGGGAGCTCACCGCGAGCCGTGAACGTTCCGGAGCCGACTTTACCTGACGGTTATCGAGAAATATCTCCCGTACCGTAAAACCCCTGCCGGCCATATCGCTTTTCGGCTGGATCCGGATCCGGTCGCCGATATGGAGGCGGTCACGGGTCTCGAAAAAGATCCGCCCCCCCTTGACTGACCTGACTTCGCCGAGGAACCTTCCGGTCGCGCCTCTGAGCGAGGGAGTGGCGATGTCGGTTGGCGCGTGCGAATCCAGGAAACCCTTTGTCGGGACTCTCCCGAATGAGAGCTTGATCAGCTCCCTGGCTTCTGCCAGTGCCTCTGTCAGGGTGGCCGGAGTAGCGTCCAGAACCTTGCGGTACGCCCCGACGATAGAGGCGACATACTCTGCCGACTTCATCCGCCCCTCTATCTTCAGTGATTCGACTCCGGCTGCCACCATTTGCGGGATAAGGTCTATACTTGAAAAGTCGTTGGTGGAAAAGTAGTACCCCTCCTTCCCCTTGTAACGGTACTGCCGGCGGCAGGGCTGGGCGCAGCGCCCGCGATTGCCGCTGTGCCCGCCCAGGAAAGAGGAGAAGTAGCACTGCCCTGAAAGAGAAAAACATAAAGCGCCATGGATAAAGCACTCTATGCCGATTGGACTCTTCGAGACAATACGACGGATTTCGTCAAGATGAAGTTCCCGCGCAAGGACGACTCTTTCAAAGCCCAGTTCAGCAAGCTGAAGGACCCCTGCACTGTTATGAACGGTCATCTGCGTGGATGCATGGAGCTTGATCCCCGGGAAGAACCGCCGGGCAAGGCGGGCGACAGCCATATCCTGGATGATGACCGCATCGACCTGCATCGCCTCAAGGCTGGACAGGGTATCTACCAGAAGCGGGAGTTCCGTCTCTTTCACCAGAGTGTTCAGGGTCACATAGAGTTTTCTGCCCTTCGAGTGAGCATATGCCGTCATCTTCTCCATCTGGTATAGAGAGAAGTTTTTTGCCTTCGCCCGAGCTGAAAAATCCTTCAGTCCGGCATAAACTCCATCTGCACCCTTCTCCATAGCTGCGAAAAAAGATTCAAGAGAGCCTGCCGGAGCAAGCAGCTCCGGTTTCATCGGTTTTGAAAGGCGAACGTTCATATCAGGCAGGTTATCTGAAAGATCTCCCCTGCGTCAAGCCGCATATCATATTTAATTATGCTCCTCTACTTGTTGAATCGATGTTTTGTTGATAGAATTGCTCAACCGGTTTCAGAAAAGGCTCCTATTCATGTCTACTCCACTGAAAATACTCATTGTAGAAGATTCGGAAGATGATCTCTTCCTGCTGCTGCACGAACTCCGCAAAAGCGGTTTCGCGCCCGAATACCTCTCCGTATGCACACCTCAAACAATGAGCAGTGCTCTTCAAGACCGCGTCTGGGATGTTGTCACCTCGGATTACAATATGCCCGGATTCAGTGCCATGTCAGCTCTGGATATCCTCCAGAAAAGCGAACTGGACCTCCCGTTCATAGTCGTATCCGGGAAAATCGGTGAAGATCAGGCTGTTGCCGCCATGAAAGCCGGGGCCCACGATTATGTGATGAAACAGAATCTCTCGAGACTCGGTCCTGCAATCGAACGGGAGCTCAGGGAATCTGATGAAAGGAAAAAACGGCGCGAGGCCGAAGTCGCTCTCAAAAGGCAGTTCAGCCAGTTCAGGACGATCTTCGACGCCATGAACGCTGTCATATATGTTGCTGACATGACTACCCATGAACTCCTCTACATGAACCGTTATGCGAAAGCTTTGTTCGGACAGAATTGGGAAGGAAAAGTCTGTTACACCGTTCTTCAAGGAGGGAAGAGCAAGCCCTGCGAATTCTGCACAAACCCCTATCTGGTAAAAGACGGTGCTCCTCAGCCCGCAATTACAACTGAACATAAAAACAGCATAAACAACAGGTGGTACCAGTGGACTGACCGGGCGATCGAGTGGACTGACGGACGGCTGGTCAGGCTTCAGATCGCCGTCGATATCACCGAGATCAAGGAGATGGAGCGGATCAAGGATGAGTTGATCTCAGCGGTCAGTCATGAGATGCGGACCCCTCTGACCGCAATGCTCGGATTTACCGAATTCCTCCTTGAGAACGAGGTTGAGGCTGATAAACGGCAGGAGATCATTGAGACGATCCACAAAGAGACTGAACGTCTGAACGAGCTGATCGGGAATTTTCTCGACATGCAGAGACTCAAAGATGAATCCGTCTCTATAACTGAAAGTGTTCTGTCTGTTGAAGATATCCTGAATCAGAGTGCAAAACTCTTCACCTTCAATAAAGAGATGCAGCGTATAAAAGTTGAGTGCCAACCCGGACTGCCCCGGATAATAGGGGACCGTGAGAAGCTGCACCAGGTAATGCTGAACCTGCTTTCGAACGCCTGTAAATACTCGCCGCCCGGCACCATAATCACCATTGATGCAAAAGCGGGAGAAGGGGAGATCATCTTCTCAGTGCAGGATGAAGGGATCGGTATCCCGGTGGATATGCGGGAGAAGGTCTTTGAAAAGTTCTACCGGATCGACAACTCGGACAGAAGAATGGCCGGAGGGACAGGACTCGGCCTTGCCCTGGTGAAAGACATTATATCGGCACATGGCGGGCGCGTCTGGATAGAGTCGAATGACCCTGTCGGCAGCAGGGTCATGTTCACGATACCTACACGTTCGCCGGCTAGTTGACTTTAACCGTTTTATGCTTGCGTGATTTTTTTGATTTTTTAGCCTCAGCCAATGAAAGGATTTCTGCCCTCGAGATTCGCCACTCTCCAAACTCCTTGCTCATCCTGAACGATTTTGTCTTGTACTCCATCTCTCCCGTGGCATCGAGACCTATTTTTGCCTTGATCACCACGCTATTAGGAGACTTCAGCATTACCGAGACATCCTGCATCTTCTCCCAGCAGCAGGAGGGCTTGTGCCGGGCAGCAGACATCTTCCTTGAAAATGATTCCTTTGTATCCTTCCCGCTGACGAGCGTCCGCTCATAAAGCTCGCCGTAATTTCCTTCGCGCCAGAGATCCAGAATCCGCTCAAACCCCTTGGTGACTTCGGCTTTTACTGCCTCTTCATCGGTAACGCCACGACCTCCCCATGAAGGTGAAGCCAGAATCATCGCCAGCAGAACAGCAAAAATGGTGGAATAACGTTTCATAGTCCCTCCGAGAAGAGTTTTTGGAATCAGATCGTCCTGTCTACCGCCTCTGCAACCCGGCGCATCTTCTCCATCAATAAAGCAAATTTGGCCGGTTTTAAAGATTGAGGACCGTCACTCGAAGCATGTTCCGGATCGGGATGGACTTCGATGATCAGCCCGTCAGCCCCTGCCGCTACCGCAGCAAGCGACATGGGTGAGACATAATGATGATTCCCGGTGGCATGAGAAGGGTCGATCACTATCGGCAGATGGGTCTTGCTTCTCAGTACGGGTATCGCTGAAAGGTCCAGTGTGTTTCTGGTGGCTGTCTCAAATGTCCGGATCCCCCGCTCGCAGAGGATCACCGACTGGTTACCTTCTGCCAGGATATACTCTGCGCTCATCAGCAGTTCCTGGATGGTCATAGCCATCCCTCGTTTCAAAAGGACCGGTTTCTTTAACTGGCCGACCTTTTTCAGAAGAGCAAAATTCTGCGAGTTCCGTGCTCCGATCTGAAGGATATCTGCATACCCGGCAACAAGTTCTGCAGTTTCCGGGTTTATGACTTCGGTCACAATCGGGAGCCCGGTCAGGTCGCGAGCCTTGGCAAGAAGCTTGAGCCCCCCCTCTTCAAGTCCCTGGAAGGAGTAGGGAGAGGTCCTGGGCTTGAATGCTCCACCGCGAAGGATGTCTCCTCCTGCGCTTTTGACTGCTTCAGCGCTCTCGATGATCTGTTTTTCGCTCTCAACCGAGCAGGGCCCGGCCATTATGATTATCTTCGAGCCGCCGATAGTGACAGTGTCACTTATCTTCACGAGGCTGGAATCCTTCATAACCTCTTTTGACGCGAGCTTGTATGGCTGCAGGATCGGCACGACGCTCTCGACTCCCTTCATCGACTCGATTTCCTGAAGAGCCAGCTTTCCACGCTCATCGCCGATAGCCCCGATCACATCACGGGTAGTGCCGTGAATCACATGGGGGTTATAGCCAAGTTCGC
Source organism: Geobacter sp. (assembly GCA_009886125.1). Taxonomy (GTDB): domain Bacteria; phylum Desulfobacterota; class Desulfuromonadia; order Geobacterales; family DSM-12255; genus VEOV01. Next base: position 24,091 of record VFJK01000119.1, read on the forward strand.
GTATCCGCTTCAGCACTTCATCCTTCTCCTTTTTCCCTGCGCCGGACTTCATAACGATGATCATCTTTTGTATCCTCCCGAGTTTTCGAAAGCACGAAAAAGGGCCGGAGGAGTTACGCCCCAGGCCCTTTCAGTATGCTGACAAAAAAAGCCGGGGGTGTAGTTCTGTCCACCCTCGGCTTTCGGTCTGTTTTCTGGTCAATGTTTCTCTCAGTACAAACCGGACTTCCGGGCAGACGGTCCAAAATAAAAGCCGCACCAAAAGTTGAAGGTTGTAAAGGTGTAGAAACTGGTCATTGACATGTGAGTTATATGGCAGAAGCAGCGAGCAGCTGTCAAGCGAAAAGTTGCTGTTTGCTTCAATCTCGAAAGCGGCATATAATGACTCCCGGAGACAGACTATATATGCATGTTAAATCAACCCTGTTCATAAAAAGCGCTACGAAACCGCAACAGTACCCCGAAGGGGATCTTCCCGAGATCGCCTTTGCGGGGAGGTCGAATGTCGGCAAATCATCCCTGATCAACGCCCTGGTGAACCGCAAGAATCTCGTCAGGACCAGTTCCACTCCCGGCCGCACCCAGTTGATAAATTTTTTCGATGTGAACGGCACCTTTACCCTGGTCGATCTGCCCGGCTACGGCTTCGCCAAGGTCCCGCTCGAAGTGAAGAAGCAGTGGGGACCGATGATCGAGAAATACCTCTCGCATCGGACGAATCTCCGTGGCGTCGTCCTCATCATCGATATCAGAAGGATCCCCAAAGAAGAGGACCTCCAGTTACTGAACTGGCTGAGGACGTTCAACATCCCCCCTATCCTTGTTGTGACAAAGTGCGACAAAGTCTCCAAAAACGAACGCGAACGTCAGTTGAACCTTATCGCGAAAGAGCTTGAAGTCGAAAAAGCGGCTTTGAACCCTTTTTCAGCACTCTCCCGGGAAGGGCTGGAAAACATCTGGTCAGCCATTGAACCTGTCCTGGAGTGACGCCGCAGAGCCTCCCCTAAACTGCCGGATGCGAGCAATCCGGGGCTTAATTAAACCTTGATTTATACTGCCGTAATTGTTAGAATCAACTTAAAGAAGTAATTGCTCTCTGTCATGATCGTGTGACTGCAAAACCCTGGCGGAATATTTTATAACCAGGGGGGCTTTTTCAGCCGTGGTGTGCTGCCCTCAGTACGCGGGAACTGCCTGAAGCGGCTTCCAGTCCCCCACCTCATAGGAACTCGCCCAGAGGTCCTTCGAGTCCACGGCATGATGGAGAGTTTGAGAAAAAGGGGCTGACGATGTCAGTCCCTTTTTTTATTGCGTCAATTCTCAAAAAATCCTTTCCAAACCCCTCTCAAACATTGATTATTTGCAGTTTTTTGCTATAGTTGTTCACTTTCCGGTCATATTCCAGTATCTGAGGTAATACCATGCAGCAGTTTATCGACAAAGCCAACACGCTGATGGAAGCGCTGCCCTACATCAGAAGATTCTCCGGCAAGACGATCGTCATCAAATACGGCGGCCACGCCATGGCGGATGAAACGCTGAAAGAGTCGTTCGCACTTGACATAATCCTCCTCCGTTCACTCGGCATAAACGTGGTGGTCGTCCATGGTGGCGGTCCACAGATAAACGAGACCCTGAAGCGCTACGGCATCGTCTCCGAGTTCGTCCGCGGCATGAGGGTCACTGATGAGGCGACCATGGCAGTCGTCGAGATGGTATTGACCGGACAGGTCAACCAGGAGGTCGTCGGCTATCTGAACCAGCATGGCGGCAGGGCAGTCGGGCTTTCCGGCAAAGACGGCAACCTCCTCCTCTGTGAAAAGATGCTGCAGGAGATAAAAAACGATGACGGGACGGTTGAACTGGTCGATATCGGCTTTGTCGGTAACGTGGTCAAGGTGAACCAGGAGTTGATCCAGACCCTTGAGCACGGCAAGTTCCTGCCGGTCATCGCCCCGGTCGGGGTCGGCGTCAATGGCGAAAGCTACAATATCAATGCCGATCTGGTCGCCGGCAAAGTAGCAGGGGCCCTCAAGGCCGAAAAACTGATGCTCCTGACCGATGTTTCCGGCGTCAAAGGGAAGGATGGAGAGCTCATCAGCAGTATTTCGCTCGCCACAGTTTCCGCTCTCATCGATGACGGCACCATCTCCGGCGGGATGATCCCGAAGGTGGAATGCTGCGTCGATGCCCTGAAAGAAGGGGCAAAGAAAGCCCACATCGTCGACGGTCGCGTGAAACACGCGGTCCTGCTCGAAATTTTTACCGATGTCGGCGTCGGCACGGAGATAGCCTGACGTCCGAATCTGTGCCGGGAAAAGCCGGCTCTCACTGCAATGCCTCTGCTTTGCCTCACTGCAGAGGGGAAGATCCCGGCAGAGTTTGGCCGACAAACATAACATGGTCCGTATCGGCGGCGATCAGCCCCGGCTATTTCCGTTCGATCCGTCCTTTCCCGGCACAGATTCGAACAGGAATGACTGCCGCCGGGATGCGGCATGCCGTCGCGGAACGGAACAACCGGGGCTGATCGCTGCTACCGTTAGCGCGATCTTTGCTGCCGGACACCCCTGCCGGACCGGCGCCCTCATGAACAACTTCAAGCAGAGGCGTGGAGTGGAGCGACGGCATGCCGGATCTTGGCTATAGATGAACAGGCCGCAGAAGGAGCAACAATGAATTCAGCTCAATGGATCGAAAAATCCGACAGATACATCATGAAAACCTATGGCAGATACCCGATCGTCCCGGTACGGGGTGAGGGGTGTCAGCTCTGGGACGCTGACGGCAAGCGCTATCTCGATTTTCTGGCCGGAGTAGCGGTCAATAATCTGGGGCACTGCCATCCAAAGGTTGTCAAAGCGATACAGGATCAGGCAGCGACCATGATCCACTGCTCCAACTACTATCAGATCCCTCAGCAGATCGAGCTGGCCGAGCTGCTCTGCAGCCTCTCCTTTGCCGATCAGGCGTTTTTCTGCAACTCGGGTGCCGAGGCAAACGAAGCGGCGATCAAGCTGGCCCGGAAGTACAGCCGGGATACCAGCGACCGGCCCGAACGGTACGGGATCATCACCGCAGCCGACTCCTTCCACGGCCGGACCATGGCGACGGTCTCAGCCACCGGCCAGGAAAAGGTCCAGCGCTTCTTCGACCCGCTTCTGCACGGCTTTTCTCATGTCCCGTTCAATGACATCGCTGCGATGGCAGCAGCAGTCACTGAAGACACCTGCGCAGTCATGCTTGAGCCGATCCAGGGTGAAGGGGGGGTCAATATCCCGGCCCGCGACTATCTGGCCGGAGTACGGGATCTCTGCGACCGTCACGGCCTTCTGCTGATCCTCGATGAGGTCCAGGTCGGCATGGGGCGGACAGGCAGGATGTTTGCCTATGAACATTTCGGCATCACTCCGGATATCATGACCCTGGCGAAAGCCCTGGCAGGTGGAGCACCGATCGGCACCATGCTGGCGAAAGCGGAGATCGCTAAAGCCTTTGTGCCCGGCACCCACGGCTCGACGTTCGGCGGCAATCCGCTGGTCTGTGCGGCGGCCCTGGCAACGATCCGGGTCATCCTGGAGGACGGCATCCTGAGCCGGACCGAAGAGATCGGGGAGTACCTGCTTGGTGAGCTTGAAGGGCTGCAGCGGAAATTCCCAAGGCTGATCAGGGAGGTGCGCGGCATCGGCCTGATGATCGGCATGGGTCTCACCATTCCGGGCGGCGACATCGTCAAGGCCGGGCACCAAAAGGGGCTGCTCCTCAACGTAACCCACGACACCGTACTCAGGTTTGTGCCGCCACTGACGGTCAGCAAGGCTGAAGTCGACGAGATGATTACAATTCTGGGCAGTATTCTGGCGGAGGTTGAAGCATGAAACGTGATTTTCTGGCACTGAGCCAGTTCGACAAACCGGAACTCGATGCTCTTTTCTCCCTGACAAAAGAGCTGAAGACAAAACAGAAAAGCGGAGAACAGCAGCATCTCCTGAACGGGAAGAGTGTAGCGCTCATCTTCGAGAAATCATCGACCCGCACCCGGATCTCCTTCGAAGTCGGCGTGTACCAGCTCGGCGGACAACCGCTCTTCATCTCTTCCGGGACCTCGCAGATGGGCCGCGGCGAGCCGATCAAGGACACCGCCCGGACCATCGCCCGCTACTGCGACGGCGTCATGATCCGGACCTACGGCCAGGAGATCGTGGAGGAGTTTGCCGCCTATGCAGCCGTGCCGATCATCAACGGACTCACCGACAAATTCCACCCCTGCCAGATCATGGCCGACATCTTCACGGTCATGGAGCATAAAGGGCGTTACGACGGGCTCACCTACGCCTGGGTCGGCGACGGCAACAACATGGCCAACACCTGGATCGAAGCTGCTGCGATCTTCGGTTTCGAACTGCGCCTTGCCTGCCCGAAGGGCTATGAACCGGCGCAGGACGTTCTGGCATGGGCAAAGGGGAAAGGGGCACGACTGCTTCTGACGACCGACCCGAAAGAGGCTGTCAGCGGAGCCGATGTCGTCAATACCGATGTCTGGGCAAGCATGGGACAGGAAGCGGAGCAGAAAGAGAGGGAGAAGGCTTTTTCCGGCTACTGCCTGGATGATGCCCTGGTCGGACTTGCCAGACCCGATTGCCTGGTCCTCCACTGCCTCCCCGCCCACCGCGGCGAGGAGATCACCGAGTCGGTCATCGAGGGGAAGAACTCTGTGGTCTGGGACGAAGCGGAAAACAGATTGCATGTGCAGAAAGCGATAATGGCCAGTCTTATTAAATAACTCTGAAAACAGCAGTTGGATGCTGTCGGAATGAGTTCCTCAGGGCTGTTTCGTCGTAATTCTTGGCGAATGAAGCGTAAGCAGCCGATACTGTCTGAGCGCAGCGAGTTTATCGGCTGTAGCGAAAAGAGCCTTAGAATTACAGAAACAGCACGTCAGTACGAATGCAGGCAGCTTCCAACTGCCGATACGCTTATTTTACGAAAACCATACGAAAAGGAGATATCAATGGCAAAAAAACCCGAAGTCAAAAAGATAGTCCTGGCCTACTCCGGCGGGCTTGACACCTCTATCATCCTCAAGTGGCTGAAAAACGAGTACGGCTGCGAAGTCATCACCTTTTCCGCCGACCTCGGCCAGGGGGATGAACTCGATCCTGTCCGCGAGAAGGCCTTTGCCACCGGTGCCGACAAGGTCTACATCGACGATCTGAAAGAGGAGTTCGTCCGTGACTTCGTCTACCCGATGTTCCGTGCCAATGCCGTCTACGAAGGGCACTACCTCCTCGGCACCTCCATCGCCCGGCCGCTCATCGCCAAGCGGCAGATGGAGATCGCGAAGATCGAGGGAGCTGATGCCGTCTCCCACGGCGCCACCGGCAAGGGGAACGACCAGGTCCGTTTCGAGCTGGGCTACTACCACTTCGATCCCTCCATCACCGTCGTCGCCCCGTGGCGGGAGTGGAAACTGAACAGCCGCCAGGCGCTCATCGCCTACGCCAAGAAGAACAACATCCCGATTCCGATCACCAAGAAACGCCCCTGGTCCTCCGACCGCAACCTGCTCCATATCTCCTTCGAAGGGGGCATCCTCGAGGACACCTGGGCGGAAGCGCCTGAAGAGATGTACGTCCTCACCGTCAAGCCGGAAAAGGCCCCCAACAAGCCGCAGTACATCGAGATCGAGTTCCGGAACGGCAATGCCGTGGCAGTGGACGGCGTCGCCATGAGCCCGGCTCAGCTTCTGGCGCACCTCAACTACATCGGCGGCGAGCACGGCGTCGGCCGGGTCGACCTGCTGGAGAACCGCTCCGTCGGCATGAAGTCCCGCGGCGTCTACGAGACTCCGGGCGGCACCATCCTCCGCGAAGCACACATGGCCGTGGAGCAGATCACCATGGACCGCGAGGTCATGCGGATCCGCGACTCCCTCATCCCGCAGTACGCCTGGCAGATCTATGCCGGCTACTGGTTCTCCCCGGAGCGGCTCATGCTGCAGACGCTCATCGACGACTCACAGAAATGCGTCAACGGCGTCGCCCGGGTCAAGCTCTACAAGGGCCACTGCCGCACCGTCGGCCGCAAATCGGAGTCCGACTCCCTCTTCAACCTCGACTTCGCCACGTTCGAAAAGGATAAGGTCTACAATCAGGCCGACGCCGAGGGCTTCATCAAGATCAACTCCCTGCGCCTGCGGATCAGATCACTGATGCAGGCAAACCGGAAATAGGTCTCGATCTACCGTTACCCTCTGACAGCAATAGGGGCGACTGCCCCTATTGCTGTTTAAGTCAAGCACCAAGGAGCTGCACAGATGTCCAAAGATAAACTCTGGGGCGGACGTTTTGCCCAGCCGACCAATAAATTCGTCGAGGAGTTCACTGCCTCGATCGACTTCGACAAACGCCTCTACCATCAGGATATCCGGGGCTCCCTGGCCCATGCCCGGATGCTTGGCAAACAGGGGATCATCCCGCACGCCGACGTGGTAGCGATCACCGACGGGCTCATGAAGATCCTCGACCAGATCGAGACCGGAAAGTTCGACTTCTCCGTCTCTCTCGAAGATATCCACATGAATATCGAATCGCGTCTTTCGGCAAAGATCGGAGAAGCAGGCAAAAGGCTCCACACCGGCCGCTCCCGCAACGATCAGGTGGCGCTCGACATCCGCCTCTACCTGCGGGACGAGATCGTCGAAGTGTCGGCCTATATCGATCTGCTCATCGACTCGCTCCTTTTTCAGGCGGAGCAGAACATCGACGTCATCATGCCGGGGTATACGCACCTGCAGACCGCCCAGCCGATCCTCTACTCTCACCATATGCTTGCTTACGTGGAGATGCTCAAACGCGACAAGGCCCGGATGGAGGACTGTCTGAAGCGCGTCAACGTCCTGCCGCTCGGCGCCGGGGCACTGGCCGGGACGACCTTCCCGATCGACCGCGAGTATGTGGCCGAGCAGCTCGACTTCCCGGAGGTGACCCGCAACTCACTCGATTCGGTCTCTGACCGGGATTTTGCCCTTGAGTTCATGAGCGCCTCTTCGATTCTGATGATGCACCTCTCGCGCTTCTCCGAGGAGCTTATCATCTGGTCCACCAGCGAGTTCAAGTTCATTGACCTCTCCGACGGCTTCTGCACCGGCTCCTCCATCATGCCGCAGAAAAAGAACCCGGACGTGCCGGAACTGGTCCGGGGGAAGACCGGCCGGGTCTACGGCAACCTGATGGCGCTCCTGACCGTCATGAAGGCTCTCCCGCTCGCCTATAACAAGGATATGCAGGAAGACAAGGAGCCGCTCTTCGACACCATCGATACGGTCAAGGGGAGCCTGAAGATCTTTGCCGACATGATCCGGGAGATGAAGGTGAATGTCGCGACCATGCGGGCCGCAGCTGCCAAGGGGTTCTCCACTGCGACCGACGTCGCCGACTATCTGGTACGCAAGGGGATGGCGTTTCGCGATGCCCATGAGGTCGTGGGGAAATCGGTCGCTTACTGCCTCAACAAGAAGAAGGACCTGCCGGAGCTGACCATGGAAGAGTGGCAATCTTTTTCCACCATGATCGATGAAGATATCTACGACAATATAACGCTGGAAGCATCGGTCAATGCCCGTCGGGCGACCGGCGGCACGGCGATGGAGCGAGTGAGGCAGGAGATCGCCCGGGTAAAATCAGATAAATAAATACGGGTGTGGCTTTTGCGCAATATCTGCGTAAGTCTTCGGAATACCTTGTGCGGCGTGGCGCTGCCACGCCTCCGCGCTATCCCTCGACAGCCTTGATCTTGCACAAAATCCGCCCCCTGAAGGTAACGGCATGAAGTCGATTGTTTTTGTTTTCCTCACATTACTGCTGCTCTCTGCCTGCGGCAAAAAGGGGGCGCTCCTCCCCCCTGAGGCGCTGGTGCCGGCATCGGTCGGGAACCTGAACGTCATGCAGAGCGGACAGGAGTTCAGGATCACCTGGAGCGCCCCGTCGAAAGAACAGGGGGGACGGCCCTTGAAGGACCTGGCCGGCTTTCAGCTGCTCCGCAGGGCCGTAACCCCTGAAGGGGGCGAATGCCCGTCATGTCCGGGCTCATGGAGACTTTTGACCGGGATCGACCTGGATAGGCCGACCTCCTTCTCCAAAAGCGGCGAACTCTTCATCTATCTGGACAAGGGGGGCAATGAAATCGACCAGGTCCAGTACCGGATCACCGCTCTCAGCAAAAGCGGCGGGACCAGCAGACCGGCAGATGCTCCGTTGAAAAAACTGTTCCGGACACCACCCCCGCCGACTATCAAAGCAACGCTTCAGCAGTCCTCCATACGGATCGACTGCACACCGGCTCCAGCCGCAAGACTCCTGGCAATCGGCTGCAACATCTATCGCCGGACCACCGGGTCCGCTCCTCCCCTGCTCCCGTTCAATCAGGAACCGGTCACCGGCACCGTCTGGGAAGACCAGAGCCTTGAGTACGGCCGCAACTACCACTATTCTGCTGCCTCAGTGGTAAAAATAGAAGGCGAAATCGTCGAATCCTCCCGCTCCGAAGAAATCGAGATCGTTTTCAGACAGCAGGAACTCCGCTAAATCCTTCTACCGGCTTGAATCTTTTGACTTTTCCCGTTTCACATGATAAGAAGAAACACTTTTATTCAGGATCAGAGGTCTGCTCTGATTTATACCTGCCGGAGGATCTTTCATAATGAATCATTTCCAGTACAAGGGTAACGAACTTTTTGCAGAGGATGTCGCCCTCAAGGATATCGTCGCAAAAACCGGTTCGCCCGTCTATGTCTACTCTCATGCGACTCTGACCCGCCATTTCAAGGCTTTTGACGATGCCTTTGCCGGAGCACCGCATACGATCTGCTACTCCATGAAAGCAAATTCGACCCAGTCGGTCCTCAGGACCTTCTTCAACCTCGGTGGCGGCGTGGATATCGTCTCCGGCGGCGAACTCTTCCGTGCCCTCAAGGCCGGCGTAGACCCGAACAAAGTCGTCTACTCTGGCGTAGGAAAAAAGGACGAAGAGATCGAATATGCGCTGAACACCGGTATCCTCATGTTCAACGTCGAGTCGGAGCAGGAGCTGACCCGTATCTCCGAGATCGCCACCCGGCTGGGAAAGAAGGCCGGTATCGCCATCCGCGTCAATCCTGACGTCGACCCCGGCACCCATCCGTACATCACCACCGGGCTTAAGAACGCCAAGTTCGGCATCACAATCGAGCGGGCCCTCGAAGAGTACACCCGGGCAAAGAGCCTCCCCGGGATAGACATCATCGGCATCGACATGCATATCGGCTCCCAGCTGACCAAGGTCAACCCGTTCGTCGATTCGATCGAGAAGCTGAAGATCATGATCGCCAAACTCAAGGGTGAGGGTATTGCTCTCAAATACTTCGACTGCGGCGGCGGGCTCGGCATCCAGTACAATGCCGAAGAGCCGCCACTCCCTTCGGATTACGGCAGGGAGATCGTCGCAGCGACAAAAGGTCTCGGGATGCATCTGCTCTTCGAACCGGGCCGGAATCTGGTCGGCAATGCGGGGATCCTGGTGGCAAAAACGCTCTTCACCAAATCCCGCGACGACAAGAACTTCATCATGATCGATGCCGGCATGAACGACCTTGCGCGGCCTGCCCTCTACGACTCATACCACGGCGTACAGGCCGGCTGTAAAGACCAGGACGGCATGATCGTGGCTGACATCGTCGGCCCGATCTGCGAGTCAGGCGACTTCCTGGCCAAGGGGCGTGAAGTCCCGATGTTCAAGCAGGATGACCTGGTCGCCTTCATGTCTGCCGGTGCCTACGGATTTGCAATGTCGAGCAGCTACAACAGCCGTCCCCGGGTCGCCGAGGTGATGGTCAAGGGTGACAAGTTCGAGATCATCCGCGAACGCGAAACCGTCGAAGATCTTGTCAAGGGTGAAAAGATAGCATCGTTTCTGTAGAACTCCGACAGCCTCTTAACCAGCTCTGTATTGACTGGGGGACACGTGAAAAACAGCAGCGGCATAACAGTCAAGGTTCTGGGTGACTATGGTCCGTTCTCCCGGATCGGGAAGAGCATCGGCTATCAGGTGACTATCGGAGGCAGCTGCTATCTTATCGACTGCGGCTCCCCGGTTTTCCAGAAATTCGGCGGACACGGCCTGAAGACCATCAAAGGACTGATCATCACCCACTGTCACGATGACCACAAGCGGTGGTTTTCCGACTTTGCCCTTTTCAACCGGTATGCCCCTGATGTCGAGCACCGGCTCCCGCTGATGACCTCTGAAAGGGTGAATCAGGGACTTGAGGAAGGATCGTCACCCGCCCTCTGCATGAGCCTTGACATCGACTGCATGAGAATCATTGACATTGCCTACGATGAATATGTCGAATTCACCTCGATCGCGCCGAAACCGAACTACCGGATAGAGCGGAAGCTCGACACAAGCGGGACAGCAACGCTCACCGTCGTCGACCAGACGGGCATGCCGCTCCCGCCGGACCGCGCAAAGATCTTCATCGGCACAAGCGGCGTACCGAGGCTGCTGTTTCGGGACCCGCCATCAGGTGAGTGGGTCGAACCCGAGAGTTTCTATCCGTTCTCTTCCCCTATCTTCTACGATGAGAAGCGGACCCCGTTCCGGGATGGCGAAGGCTTCACCATCGAAGCGATCAATGCTCCGGTCTGGCATGGCGTCCCCAGCATCGGGGTGAAGTTCTGCACCGGGGAAGAGACGCTCATCTTCAGTGCCGATACCAACCATGACCTCGAACTCTGGACGGAGATGTACTCCCGGAAGATCCCCCAGCAGCGGCGGATCAGCGATGCCGAGTTCGAAGCGGCGAGCGTCATCTTCGGCGACATCAACGACTATATCGAACGGATCTGGAGCGAAGAGCGGTACAAGGATGCGGTCGTCGCGTTCAAGGACGCGATCGTCATCCATGACATCTTCCTGAGGAAGAGTGTCGTACACACCGATTATCGACGCCTGGAGCATACGACCCTGGAGCGTGCCCGGACCATTCTGACCCACAGCCCGGACAAGATGACCTCCGAATGGCTCCTGAGCGCGGCAGAAAAGGAGTTCAAACTCTCTGGGGGGACGTTCTGCGAAGTCGTGGGGGGGAGCGAAGTCCCGGTCATCGGCGACTACTTCCACAAGGAAGACGGGAAGTACTACGTCTGCTTCAAAAACCTGAACGGCAGACATTCGATCTATGAACGGGACGCGATCCTGAGTCTTTCGACCGATCCCTTCCGGGGAGACGACGGCACGTTTCTTTCCCATATCGATATTTATGAAGATATCAACGGACAGTATTTCCCGCTGATCGAGGACGGGACCAGCCACTACTCCTGTCGGCCGGATGGCCGGGTGGAGCTGCTGGAGTATGATCATAACGGCAGCCGCGGGCGGATCGTGGAAGACGCGCGCCCCCGCCTGACTAAAGAGTTTCTTTCCAGACACTGAAGCGATTCGGGATCTATTTTTGTATAAGGGGGTTTCACCATGTTTAAAGGGAGTATCGTCGCCATCGTCACCCCGTTCTGTAACGGCCAGGTAGATGAGAAAAAACTGCGTGAACTGGTGGATTTCCAGATCACGAACGGCACCGACGCCATCGTCGCCTGCGGCACCACCGGCGAATCATCCACCCTGGATAACGAAGAACATCTGAACGTCATCAAGATCGTCTTCGACCAGGCCAAAGGGCGCGTCCCGGTCATCGCCGGCACCGGTTCCAACTCCACCGCCGAGGCCATCAATCTGACCCGCGAGGCGAAAGAGATCGGCGTAGCCGGCGTGCTGCTGGTGACCCCCTACTACAACAAGCCGACCCAGGAAGGTCTTTACCGCCACTACATGGCCATTGCCGATGCGGTGGAGATCCCCCAGATACTTTACAACGTACCGGGCCGCACCGGCGTCAACATGCTCCCCGAGACCGTGGCCCGGCTGGCCAGGCACAAGAACATCGTCGCCATCAAGGAGGCCACCGGCTCCCTGCAGCAGGCGTCCGAGATCATCGCCCTCTGTGGCAAGCAGATCGACGTTTTTTCCGGCGACGACTTCATCACCTTCCCGATGATGGCCTGCGGCGCCAAGGGGATCATCTCGGTGCTGGCCAACATCATGCCGAAAGAGGTCGGTGACCTGACCGACGCGTTCTTTAGCGGCGACCTCGAGAAGGCCCGCCAGATCCACCTCGACACCCTGAAGATCGGCAACGCCATGTTCATCGAGAGCAACCCGGTCCCGGTCAAGACGGCCCTCGGCCTCATGGGCAAATGCTCCGACGAAGTCCGCCTGCCGCTCTGCGAATTGGGTGCGGCCAATAAGGCGAAACTGGAAGCAATAATGAAAGAATACAAGCTGATTTAGAGGACTAGTGACTGGTGACTAGTAACTGGCGATTAATGGAACCAGTTACCCGCTGCCACAAGTCACAAGTCACAAGTTACCAGTTACGAACGAATAGGGGTTTATCAATGGTAAAGATAGCTGTCTGCGGCGCTGCCGGCCGCATGGGTCAGAGGATTATTGTTGCGGCAAAGGAAGCAGGGCTCACGGTCTCCGGCGCCCTGGAGCGTCCGGGCCACGAGCTGGTCGGCCAGGATGCCGGGCTGAATGCCGGCTGCGGCGCCCTTGGCGTCCTCATCTCCGACGACCTCAACGCCGTTGTTGCCGGCTGTGACGTCCTCATCGACTTCACCACCCCGAAGGTCTCCCTGAAGAACCTGGAAGTCTGCAGCCTCAAGGGCAAGGCCATCGTCATCGGCTCCACCGGCTTCACCCCGGAAGAGCGGATCTTTGCCGCTGAGCTGGCGACGAATATCCCGGCGGTGCTTGCGCCAAACATGTCCGTCGGCGTCAATGTCTGCTTCAAGGTGTTGAAGGACGTGGCGAAGACATTGGGTGACGACTTCGATGTGGAGATCGTCGAACTGCACCACAACAAGAAAAAGGACTCCCCCTCCGGCACTGCCGTCCGCATGGGCGAAGTGGTGGCCGAGGCACTCGGACGCGACTACAACAAGGTGGCCAACTACCACCGTGAAGGGATCTGCGGCGAGCGGACCAAAGAAGAGATCGGCATGCAGACCGTACGCGGCGGCGACATCGTCGGCGAGCACACCGTCTACTTCATCGGTCAGGGTGAACGGATCGAGATCTCCCACCGCGCCATGACCCGTGACATGTTCTCCCGCGGCTCGGTACGGGCGGCACAGTGGGTGGTTTCGCAGAAGCCGGGGATCTACGATATGCAGGACGTGCTGGGGCTGCGCTAACCCCTGAGGAGGTACCCAATGAGAACTATTGTCATCGCCGCCATGCTGCTTGCGACCGGGGTTATCCCCGCTGCGGCCGGCAACGGCATTCAGATCGGCAATACTGTTACCTTCAAGCAGGGAACCGAAACCTTCAGCGGCCGGCTGACCGGTTCGACCCTGGAAAATCGCGACGTGACCGTCATTACCCTGCCTAAAGGGAAAGGTGTCAAAGTTACCCTCCCCACGGTCAAACGCATCGCTGCCCTCGGCAAGCGCGTAAAAGTGACCCCGGCCTGGTCTTATACTGAACGGAGCTGTGACCTGTTCCGCTTTGAATTGTCGGCGGGCGGCACTGTCGAGGGGTGCGTCGACAACTGGCCAGTGTTCGATGTCGATACCGGCAGTGGCGGGATCAAGAAAAATATCTGGCTTGAAAAACTGGCGTTCATCGAGGTGGGCGGAACTGTCGCCACGGGTAACGGCCTGAGCATCGGCAGCAGGGTGCACTATGTAAAGAAAGGGGAGCGTTTCAGCGGTTCCCTGATCGGGCTTAACCTTAACAAGGGGAATGATCCGGTCACTATCGTTACAACCGGCGGCAACAGCCTCAAGCTGCTGCTCAGGGATCTGCGGAAAATCCGGGCAACCGGGGAGAAAAAGACCATTACGCCCCCCTGGTCTTACACTGCCAGCAGTATGCCGCTGTTCGAGTTCTCCAACACGGATGGCAAGACAATCATCGGCGCTGTCTACCAGTGGCCGATTTTCGATGTCGACACCGGTACCACCGGGATACAGAAAAACGTCTGGCTTGAACATCTCGAATACATCGAAACCGAATAATCACAACATAATAACGGAGGCACGTGCAGTAATGGCAAAAATCAACGATAACTACCTCAAACTCAAAGCCGGCTACCTCTTCCCCGAGATCGGCCGCCGCGTGCGCGAATTCGCCGCCGCCAACCCTGAAGCCAAGGTCATCCGCCTCGGCATCGGCGACGTCACCCGCCCGCTGGCCCCAGCAGTACTGAAGGCGTTCCACGCTGCCGTGGACGACCTGGGCACCACCCAGAACTTCGCCGGCTACGGCCCGGAGCAGGGGTATGACTGGCTGATCAACGCCATCATCGAAAAATCCTACAAGCCCCTGGGCGTTGACTTGAAGACCGAGGAAATGTTCATC
>VFJK01000142.1 GCA_009886125.1 Geobacter sp.
CGTAAGCCTCTGCCCGTGGGATTCTCCTGCTGTCAGATAACGTAGCATCTCATTCCTTTCTATATCAGATACTTAACTGATAATTAACACATCACTCTTCTTTTGCTTGAGGCTTATCTTCGAGCTGCTTCAGCATTTGGTCGGTCTTCAGATCACGGGTCTCCACATTCTGCCTTACGCCTTGAGCATCCTTGCGAAGAGAGGCATATACAGCGCTCAGTTCCTTAATATACATACCGTACAGATAGACTCCTCCTGTAAGGACGATCATGAGAAAAAGCACTGTGCCGACTCTCTGAAAGCCGATGTACTCTGAGATTTTGCCAAGGATGAAATAGATAGCCACAAGTCCGGCAATAATTGCGGCAGTATTGATAAATTTTTTCCTGCTGTCATTATTAAGCGGCTGAACTTCATTCTGCGGCTCAGTTTGCACCTGAGCCCCTTGTGGAGCAGACACCGGATCGGTAGTCCGCTTCTGAGCCTCGGGCAACATTTTTTTCTGCTGCGACTGTTGAAGGACATCCTCCTTGACGACTGTCATGCTAGAGCGAAATCGCTTGGGAACCTTTTCAAGACTATTGGTGATACATACCGATCCAGTATCATCAGTGTATTTGTAGATATCTGCATACACATCGAAAATATAGCAAAACGTAATAAGCAGAAAGATGCTCGTTAAAAAAACACCTCTTTCTTTGCTGAATTGTTGATTTTGAGAAAAATGAACAAGTTTTGCAGTAAGTATATTCATACATTCCGCCTCAGCAAAACGAAAAATTGATAATACATATTAGATAAATTGCTATATATACCAACAAGCCTCCGGGGTTTTTTGCCCCGGAGGCTCAAAATATTAAGGTTATTTTTTAAGCTCAATCGTTATATCTAATCCATAATAGTCTTATGAACCATGATTTCCTTTATTTCAGATTATAAGTGTAGTTATATTAAGTTCACCAAGTGCGGCCCCCCTGCAATAATCATATTAGAAGCACCCTGGCAGTAAACTGGAGCAAAAATATAATCTTCACATCATATCACAGATTCATATTAATCTTAGATAAACTTTGTTTAAAATCAGTTTGTTACGGTAGTTTGTGTTGCACCGGACGCAGTAAAAGTGAGCGGTATGTTATTGTATCCAAGGATATTCGCCGACGCCTTCCATATTACTGTAATAACGTGCTGCGAACCGATTGAAGAAGGGGTGACAATTTCTATTGAGACAGGAATACTTGCTGTTCCAGCTGAATCAGTAGCTACAGTGATGGTGCCAGGAGGTGCAATTACCTCAGTACCTGCTGTGGGGAAGAAAACCACCTGGTCGCCAACTCGCTGGTTGTTGATAGTATCAACGGTCAGAGTGATAGGCTGATTTTGTACAGGATTACCAAGAGAATCCTTGAAAGTCACAATCATGTTCGTTGCTACAAAACGAACCTTTTGATTTATACTCCCCGTAGCGGCGAATGTTGAATCCGCCGGTGGAGCCATTGTCAAAGTTGGGACAGTTACTGTCACAGGGACGGATACGCTTCTCAAGCCATCAACTTCAGCAATCAGGTTTACGATTTTTTGTGTCGTTATGACACTACGCGGCTGTAATGTAATATTAGCAACTCCGATAGAGTTGACCCGCCCACTCGCGTTCGGGATGACATCTGTGTTATCGGACAGGATGGAAACAGGTAATCCGCTGACAGAGCTACCTCTTGGTGATGAAACAGTTACCATTGCTACAATACCAGATCCTGTCCCCACGGAACTCCTGTCTACAGACAGTGTAATACTTCCATTTTCATTGTCATTCCCACAAGACTGAAACACAAGCATGTACGCTATTATAAAAATAATTGATAGAAACCTGGAAAACTTCATGAAGCCTCCTAGCTAAAAAATGATGAATCGTCGTCGCTAGCTTGGTCAAAGCGACGTATGGTCAAAAATCCCTGTTCAGTAAAAATACCGCCAATTAATCACCAGATCACCAAATCAAGACTGCAATCGTGCAAACGGAGATTAGGCCAAGCGTCCATATTCTCTGGCACGCTAAAGGTCAATGCGAACATTTGCAAGAACCAATTATAGTTCTAATTCATTATCTTTGGCGTTATGAAAATCAGCAGCTCGTTTTTGCTTTTGTTCTGCGAGTTGGATTTAAAAAGCCACCCCAGAAGCGGTATGGATGAGAGATAAGGAATCCCTGTCTCACCTTCTGTATCGGAATCGACATATATACCGCCGATGACAGTGGTCTCACCATTTTTCACCACGAGTTCGGTTGTCGCCTCTTTCTTGTTGATAGGGGGCGGAGATCCTATGCCCGCAGTATTGTTACTTGCCTTGATCTTCATATTGACACTGCCATCAGAAGTGATGTGAGGGGTCACCTCCAGACTCAGGGCGGCCTCAATAAACTCGGTCTTTGCACCGTCAGTAGAGCTGGTATTTTGGTAGGGAATCATCTGCCCCTGTGAGATCTTGGCTGCTTTGTTGTTTACGGTAAGCACCCTGGGAGTTGATATTATTTTGAGCTGCCCGACTGTTGCCGCAGCAGAGAGACGCATATCCAACTGAATATTGCTCAACAATTTGCCGAATGACATCCCGGTTGCCAGACCACCTGTCGTACCAGTCGGGAGGATGTTTGTTACAACCCCACCCATTGAGCCGGTAAGGTTGTTGATGTTGCCGATCGAGGCGGTCCCGTCAGTATAACCAAAGTTCCACTTGACCCCGATATCCCTGGCAAAGTTGGAGGAGGCCTCAACTATTCTTGCCTCGATCATTACCTGTCTTTCAGGGATATCCAGCTGCTCCAGAAGCTTCCGCATCTTATTTATGTTCGGTTCAGTGTCGGTAACAATGACTTTATTAGTTCTTGCATCTGATGATACCGACCAGTCGCTTCTTGATCTTTTAAATGACTTGAATTGAGTTTCAATGTCACCCAGCCCAGCAAAGTTGACATCAAAAATCACTGACGAAAGCGGCAGCTTTTTCTCTTCTACTACCCGCATTTCAATTGCTTCATCATCCAGGGACTTCATCTTTGTTTTTGGACGGATCTGCACGATATTACCCGTCTTCTGCATTCCGAGTCCCTTGTTCTCCAGGATGACATCAAGAGCCTGGTCCCAGGGTACATTTACGAGTTTAAGACTGATAGTTCCGGTTACATCATCCGAAACAAGGAAGTTCTGATTACTGACCTCTGCGATCAGCTGGAATATTTTTCGTATGTCAGCATCTGAAAACTCAAGCGTAACCTTTCGGCCTGAATACACCTTGCCCTGCTTGGTTGTGGGCTGTGACTCTTTCTCGAGGACAAACGCCTCATCCATTGCCTTATCAGCAACGCTTTTTGCAGCCGGCTGCCTGGCTTCACCCATCTCGCCTTCAACACCAGTCGGCCTGACAAATGCAGCTTTCGCCGCTTTAGCCATTTTCAACGGTTTGACTTTTTTCAATGGTTCCTTGAAATCCCACTGCAGCACATCTTTGTCACGCTTGACACTGTTCGACACGGCCATTTTAAGCGAAACCAGGATTTTAGCTTCAGGTGGTGCCCCTTTTTTCTGCACAGAAGGGGTAATGCCTTTGATGACGCTATCGAACCCATGTGTATCAAGCTTCCGTTGAAGGTTTGCCGGCATACGGCAGGACTTTACTGTCAACAGCAGACCTTTTGATGTTTTAACCGGATCACCGGCGCGGCAGTCACCTGATGTACGTACTGTTACGCGTGATATACCTTCTGCCTGAGTAAACTCTATTGCCTCTACAACCCCGGCAAAACTCTTTTTTGATACGGGCGGTGCAGGCAGAGGAACCGGTACTGCTGCGACTACCGGTGCTGCAGGCGGTGCAGCTGGGACCGGAAGAGCTACTGGCGCAGCAGGGGCCGGAACTGCAGCTTCAACAGGCTTTACAGTATCTGATCCTGACTTATCTTCTGCCACAGGAGGTTCAACCTTTACAGATTCGGCCTTCGCAGCTTCTGCTTTAATCAGCTCTTCTTTGACCGTTTCGGTTTTTACAGCCTCTTCCTTTGCTGCTTCGGCTTTTGCAGTGCCCTCCTGGGCAGGTTCCGCTTTAACTGGTTCCGCAATTTTCAGTTCTGTACTTACCGGATCTATTTTTCCAGGTTCTGGCAGTATAGTCTCAGATTTAACCGCTTCAGCCTTTTGGCTTTGAGTCTTTATCGCCGCTCCCCCAAAAACAAGAGCGAGGACTGACCCACTCTTTGTCAAAGTGTGAGCCGGAATTGATCCGCCTTGAGCATCAAAAACTATCCTGAGCCTTTCCGGTGACACCCCGATTCTTCCCTTGCCCAAATTAAATGCATTAATATCTATCGGTTTTGAATCCACTGCACTGGTGGTTTTCGGGACGTCAATTACAAAACGCTCAGGTGATCCGAGCTTGAATGCCTTGAAAGATTCCGGTTCAGCCGAGAACTCAAGCATGAGACCGTCATCACTCTTCTTTATGGCAGTCAGTGCCCGCTCTCCGGCTTTCAGAACAGTTTTCGATCCAGTTGTCAGTGCGACAGAAGCGGCAGGAGCTGCCGACACAGTCTCAATCCTGGGGGCTTCTGATTTAGCTGGTTCCTGGGCAGCCCCCTCATTCTCGATAACTGCAGGCTTAGGCTCAACGTCCTTTACCTGCACCACTGGCTGAGTATCAGCAGCAGGTGCAGACTGCTTTGCAGCAGACTCCTGCTGCTGAAGGGGCGCTGGAATCGGCAGATTAATGACGAGTCTTCCTTTATTTTGCTGGTCTAACTGAGCGGTCACATCCAGTTTAGTTGTCAGGGAGATCTCCACTCTACTGAGAACGCCGCTTCCGAATTCATGTTTTGTGACATCAATTTTTGTCAGGCTGCCTTTATTAACACTGATTGGATAAGATATTCTAGCAGGGGATGTGTTGGCTAGATCGACAATCAGCCTGTTCGGGGATTCCAGCGTGTAATATGTGTAGACAATCGGCTTATTTGAAAGGATCTCAACTTTTGCCCCATCGTCTGAAACGTTTATCCCCAGTATCTCTGCACTCACAGCAGAAACGGCTACCGTATCAGGCTGAACCGTTTTCATCTGCTGAGCACACCCTGAGGATATCAATAGAATCAGGAGAAATAGAGCCCGCTGTATTGTTCCGATCTGGCTAATTTTCATCGATAACTCCTACTTTTTCCTTAATAACGTAAGCTTTACAATCCGTTTTCTGGCTTTTCCGTTGTCATCCTTGAAACTCTCCTCAACTTCGATAGAGTTAGGAGTCACTTTTTTTACGCGCCCGTCGTTATTTCCAATCTGCATTCCTTCCTTGATCACATATCCCTTGCCAGTAGGATCCATGACAAGAGCACTGTTTTCCTTTACGCCTGTTATAATCCCGGTAATCCGGAATTTTTCAGTATCAAAGCTCTGAATCGGCAGAGCATCACGAAGCCTCCCCTTGGAAGGTTTTCCGCTTGCATCCTGCTTGCTTGAAGGGACCTGAATAAATGGCCTGAACGGGTCCCTTCTGTTGGTAAAGTCAAGGCTGACTGCGCCCGGAGGAAGAAGTCGCTTTGACGATGATATCTGCTTCTGGAGCGCAGGCTTCCCTGCAGTATTGTTAGCCATGACCGGCTTTACCGGCACAGACGGTGCTGCCGTAGTTTTCTTGGGAAGAGGAGTAGCCTGTGGCGGAGGCAGTGGAGCCTTCTTTTTGCAGCCAGGCATAGCAATAGCCATGATTGCAAATAATATCAGCCAGCCTCTTGAGATCAGGCGTATGCTATTTCTTCTTTTTATCATCCTTGGGATCCTTGACTTCGGTCTTATCCAGGAATCGGAACGTTGTAGCCTGACAGTTTACCCTGACAATATTACGCCCTCTGTCGTTTCGGATATCACTGAAGGAGACATTGCTTATATTAACTATCCTCGGGAGATTGCCGACAGCAACAAAGAAATTGGCAATGCCAAAGAATGGTCCTGACACAGAAATATCCACCGGCACTTCGGCATAAAACTCTTTCGGGGTCTCCCCTTTAGGCCGGAAGATCAGAAAATCAAGTCCTGCGCCCTTGCCGGCACTGGTGATACTGGTAAGAAGCGTCGGGATCTCCTTGGAATTCGGCAGTTCGGTCAGAGCACTGTCGAGATCTTTTTTAAGACCTTCGTACTCTGACTTGAATTTCGGAAGATTGTTGGCAAATTTTCTTGTCTCATTGATTTCAGCTTTTACCTTGTCGAGTTTACCCTGAAGAGCCTTCAACTCGTTGAGTTTCGGTTTCTCAAGCCCGAAGAAGAACCCAGCGCCTAAAGCGATCAGGATCACCGCTACAATGGCAATCTTCTTGGGTAACGGGAGATGCATTATTTTTTCTAGTTGCGGATGCATAATAAATCCTTGTCTATGGCTTCGCGCATCTACTTCTTTTTCGGCAGCTCTTTAGCAGGCTGTTCTTTGGCAGATTCCTCTTTTTTCGCTACCTTCAAGGCACAGGAAATATCGAATTTCTTCAACTTTATCCCGTTAACCTCCTGTTGCTCTGATATCTGGAGATCGACATTCGTAAACTCATTTGAAGACTGAATGCTTCTCATGAACTCGGCGATATAATCCTCACTGTAGGACAACCCGGATATTGAAACTATAGCCCCGTTCTCTGAATATTTAGTAAGCCACATCTTCTCCGGGACTATATCACTCATCCGTGCCAGCCTGATAGCAGGGCCGGACTTCTCTTTTCTGAGCTGATTGAGGATATCCAGTTTTTTCTGTACCTCAGCCTGAAGTTTTTTAAGATTGTCTATCTCGCCGATCTTCTTCTTCAAATCAGCAAGTTCATTCTCAGCCCTTGTTATTTCGGTTTTTGTAGTCTTTATCTTCCCGATCGTGATTGTGTATACCGCGCCCAAAGCAATCAACGCTCCGACTATCACGACTGCGATAATGATCAACTGTTGCTGAGCAGTCTCCTTCTTCTTGGAGACCCTGTATGGTAGAAGGTTAATTTTGATCATTTATCGCCGAGCCTCCTTGAAGCAAGCCCGACAGCAATAGCCATGATCGGGGCGATTTCATCAAGAAACGCTTTTTCGAACTTTTTTTCATCGAACTTGATGCGACTGAACGGATTGAGGATTTCAACAGGGGAACTCAGCCTTGCACCAACAGCTTCTACAAGGTTAAACGTTTTACAGCCACCCCCCGAAAGGAATACTTTCGTTATCTTCCCACCGGTTGCGTTAGAGTTATAAAAGTCAAGTGAGCGTCTGATTTCAAGTGAGATGGTATCATTGATTCTTGCTATAGATTCCAGAAGATCGGAAGGTGACGCCTTCGTTGCAGACAACTTCGTTCTTTCAGCATCCTCACCGCTCATTGCCAGTTTTTTCTGAATCTCTTCCGTGTAGAGTCCGCCCCCCATCTGCACGTCACGGGTAAAGAGCGACACTCCATTTTTCACTACGTTGATATTCATTGTATTTGCGCCGATGTTTACAAGGGCGCAGACCTCTTCAGGATCAAAATCATAATTCATCTCAAAAGCATTCTGCACTGCAAAGACATCCACATCCACCAGGACGAGTTTCAGTCCTGCTTCAGCAAATACCGACTGATAATCATTTACAATATCTTTTTTGCTTGCGACCAGGAGGACATACATCTTTGCCGGGTCGTTCTCATCAGGTTCAAGCATCTGGAAATCGATATTAACGTCGTTAATGTCAAACGGTATGTACTGTTCAGCCTCCCACTGTATCTCCTCTTCAAGCTCTTCAGTGGTGGATGTCGGTAGGGATATTTTTCTAATGATGACGGAATTCCCGGAAACGGAACTGGCAGCTTCTCTGGTATCTGCTATCCCCAAGCCTTCGAACAGAGACTTCAGTGCATCTACGACCGCAGAACTGTCCATCAGAGTGTTATCTACTATCGCCTCTAATGGAAGAGAGGCGATCCCGACACTATCGATTTCGTAGCGCCCACTAACCCCTTTAAGCTTGACAAGCTTTACGGAGGTTGAACCTATATCTATCCCGATCAAATCCTTTTTCTTGGCAAAAAACATGGTCTGTTCCTGTCCGCGTATTAGTCCTGAAAGACCTTTTCCCTGTCAGCAAGCGATAATCCGAGTGCCAGAATAATCTTTCGCTTCGTTTCGACCCTGCACTGCTCCCCACGCTCAATACGGTCAATGGTAATTGCCGAGACACCTGCGAGGCGAGCTAATTCGGCCTTGCTCATCAGCTTTGCTGCCCTTAAGCTCTTGAGATTATTTTTCTCTTTCATATCAACACGACCTGAATTCATTTAGAATTTTCACATCATGTTGGGGAATGTACACCTATTAAAGGCAATGTCAAGTAATTAAATACAATTATATGCCAATGATGCAACAAGTCATGAAATTAATCGCTTCCCTTTAAAAACAAAAAAGCCGGGTGCCTGATATCTTGATAGATATTTCGGCAACCCGGCTGTCTGCTTGAGACCCTGTAGGCTTTCCGCCCCACCCTCGCAGATGGTTGAGTATTATCGGTTATCGGTATGTATGTGAATTCACTTTAATTCAAATCCGGGTTAAAAGTCAAAGCCTTTCAAAGAATCTTACCCAGGAAACGGTACCTTTTACCTCACTTAAGTCATTCAGAACAGGCGCTCAATTCAGGTCAATATGCGTAAAGAACTGACAATTTCGCCTTTTCCTTCGGATTCACTAAAGCTTCGCCTTGCACTTCAACAGTGTAGATAGTCGGGGTACGCGGCGTTTGGGTACTTGTACTTGTCCCTGACACTCCTATCCCGGCATCAAGAAAATCAACACCGCTGGCATCTATAAGACCTACCCCTGCAATAGTATCGATAATCTTGGTGTAAACCTTAAAATCATTGCCCGCAGTCTGCCCCTTGAGAACAAATGTCACATCCGGCGTATCCTTAGGGTCAACTGTCCTGCTGAGTCCGCCCCAACTCGCGGTGGACAGGCTTAGTTTTGTTCCTAATCCGGCTGTGGTGAACGTAAGCCCAAGCTTGTCGGCCGCACCGAAATCCGTAACAAGGGACTCCTTCCCTCCCGAATAGTTATTGAAAAGACGAGGGATAATGGTCTTGGTAACAAACTCGGTACCACCGTATGATGCTTCCATGGAGTTTCTGTAACGCTTCTGGGCTGCCGACATCCTGGTCCCGGCAAGCACATAATAAAGGAGCGTCATAATCATGCCTAGGCAGAGCAGGGTAAACATTAGCGCCGTGATCAGAGCTATGCCGTCTTCATTTCGCAGATATCTCATAAAATCACCGCCAGCATTATTGGACCAGATTTTTCGGTCGAACGACAATTGTGTAAACCTTCCATCGATAATACTTGTAGTCAGGGCCGATCAGGGACGGAAGGTGGAAATTCCGGCCCCTGTCAATACCGTTAATTTTCTCACCAACCCTTACTGTTGCTGATGAAGACACAGAGGAGTAGTTGTATAAAGTATCCCTTTTCCCTTCCTGGGCAAGAATATACACCCTGATCTCTTTCAGCCTGCTCCTGATTTCAGAGGCTGATAATAATAAGATATCATCCGTGTGATCATTGACTGTGCTTGTATCCGGAGCAGCAAGGCCGTACACCACCTGCATATCCGCTACGCAGTCCAGAAGGGGTGTCCCTGCAGTAGGGCTTCCGCTTACATGACTGATTGTTGATTTGTAGAGTATGCCGGTCTTGGTGGCGCAACTGGCCGGTATGCTTGCAGGGCGGCTCACATAGTAATCCGCACGATTGAACGGCATCCGAAGATCATTGGTCGGGTTGATACCGTAAACCTCGAAGGTATCTCCATTCTGATGGGTGTTGATCAGGGTCATATAGGTGCCATTTGAGGCTGAGCTGTATCTGGAGAAAAACACCCCGCTAGCAGGAACCATCAACTTGCGGCCGACTGGAGTGGACATCAACGAGTTCTTCACAACTATTATCCGTTCATTAACGGTAAAATCCCGATCAGCAGCGCCCCATTTGCTGATACTTCTTATTCCATCCTTGTCAAAGGCCACGGTCGCCCACTTTTTCGAGGTGTCATTGGCAGCAGCCATGGTTGACTTGATAACCAGATACTTGGAACCGACGTTTCCTACCTTGTTGAAGCTTGAATTGCCACTCAGTACTGGGCGCGGAGCATTGCCGGTCGAATCATTGAACAGCAACCCTGTAGAGGCGTTAGTGAAGACCGCCTCAGCGTAAGTGCAACCAACCGACGCTGAACCGCTGGCAGCCTCCCATGGAAGTCCGAATCCGGCACTCTCCAGATCTGCCCGCAGCATTTCTAGCCCGACGATCCCCTCTATCTGGGTTTCAGCTGATTTTGACAGCTGGGAAGAGCTGTTCACAATTGTTTTGAAGGCAGTTGCCGTAATCATGATAATTGTCAGGAAAATCCCCATGACAACAATCAATTCTGTAAGAGTAAAGCCCCGTCTGTTTTGAAAAAGCATAAATCAGTCCTTTTGCCCGGTTACCAGGTATATCTCAGTCGTTGGTTACAGAGATGGGAGCTGTTACCTCATTCTCGAAATCAACCCCTTTATAACTCCATCTGACTATGATCCGCATCCGTTTCGAGGGAGTTATTGTGTTCGTCGACAAATCAGTTGTTGTCATGAGTACCGTGTATGACTTGTTTGCCCCTCTGATCCTGCTGGGTTCGGAGCGTGGGGCATAACTGGTCGACAGCAGGCTGAACTGCTTTCCTCTCTGGATATTCATATATTTTTCGCCAACATAGACTGCCTCATCACGCAGATGGTTTTTCAAATTGACCTCAGTAGCAATATTAATCGACGTAAGCAGCCCCAGCATCCCCACCATCATGATAATAATGGCTACCATCACCTCGACAAGAGTAAACCCGGCATTATTTCTGATCAATGTTGGCACTTTCACAATCCCCTCCGTTTCGCCAGCCGAGATTAATACGGGCAGGTGAAACAACGATACTGTCTACCGCTGCCGAGTTTACAACCGTAGTATCATTTGTCGGCAATATGCACATTGATCTCTCGTTACTGGTCAACCCCTGCGCGTCAAAGGTCAACTTCGTACCTGCACCGTTCCATACTATCGGGTACCTGAGCTTCCTGGTCGCTACCGGCGTAGCAGAGGTATCAGTCGATGCATACGCCTTGTACTCCTGGCTACTGATGGTCACGCAGCGGGCTGTTTTGCTGTAGAGCGCCTGAAGACGTACTTCCATAAGATCAGCATGCAGCGTCTTGATCTGGCTTTCGATAGCTGCCTTGGTCTGCATTTCGTTCCAGTTGAGAGTAGCAATTGCCAGCAGAGTACCCATGATCGCTATCACTATCATCAATTCGACAAGAGTAAAACCACGTCGGCCCATATCAGTGTTCCTGTATATGAAGAATCTTCTTGAGCGGTTTGTTCTGGCTGCTGCTGACAATTGGTGGTGCATCTGAAGGCGGCTTGCCCGTCATCGGCGTAGCCATCCGACGGCCACCCATGGCAGTAAAGGAAGTGGAGAGGTCGACCTCCCTGAACTCTCCGGTTGAGAGCTGAATCAGGGCCTTCCCCGTAAGTGCACTTGCAGCAGCCGTTCCACCGGTATCAAAGCTAACCCCCCAGAGGAAGGAGTTACCTCCATAACCGCAAAGATCCATCGTCGGCTTGAAAGAGGTAAAAAATACCGTTCCGTTGGTCAGGGCAACCGTATCAGTTACGACCCGTTCTGCAGCCTGGGCAGGTGTAACCCCTGATGCTGTTGCCGCTTCAAGAGTGATCTTCCAGCCCCCGGCATCAGGATCGATTGTCAACGCAGGAGGGATCCCCGTCTGATCCGCTAAAGTCTTTGAGACAGGGGCAACGCAGTTTTTATCAACGGTATTCCCCGGCGCGCCGGCCTGAACTCCGTAGCAGGGCTCCTTAATACCGTAGAGCGCCCTTATGCCGTTATTGTCGTCCAGTTCGGCACTGTCCCTGAAAAAGTAGCGCCCGGTCCCGAAAAACAGCCAGAGATTCCTGCTGATCGTTCTTTTATCCACCAGCCGTGAAATTGCCGTAGTCACCGGGCCTATATCATCTATAACCTTGCTCCAGACCCAATCAGAAACAGTCGTGCTCTCCTTGGTAAAAATTCTCCCTACCCCCCCCTTTGTCCAGGTATTGGGGGTGACGGACGTATCTGCTTTTGTATACCCGACGTAAAGGGCATCGTCCTGATAATTTCCGGCTGCTGTAGATTCAGACCTGTGGACGTCAATTGAAGCGCCTATCATTGATCCGGCAAAAGCCATAGGTATCCCGGTTGAAATAACTCTCTCCTCATATCCGGTCTGCAGATCGACTACGAAGAACTTGAGCTCCTGGTCCGAGCGCGCCAGAAACTGATGCGTGCTTGTATTGATCGGGCCGGTAGGGCCTGAACCGAACACCGCATACCACTTGCCGTTTTTTTCCTTGTCGCCGATCCTTATGATTGCCGGTCCGGTCGTTGAGTATCCAAGCGCAGGATTGTTATACTCCCAAAGCAGTACAGGAGCTGCAGGATCGGTCACGTCCAGCGCGAAGTAGGAGGAGTAGCCAAGCCCGGGGTTCGTCAGGATGTCAGAAGGATCGGTAATCGGTGTCGCTACACAGTTTGCGCCTGCGGCACAAGTTGCAGCTGGTGCAGATGCACCGCCAACCCCCATCCCGCCGATGACAACTGTCCGCCAGGTGTTCTTCGTCGGATCCAGGAAGTTGCTGGCGTCAACAACCGAAAAGTTTTGTCTCGGCTTGTCGCACAATTCGTAGGTAGATCTGATACAAGGCCCAGTCAGAGCCGTATATCCAATACTGGCATCAAAAATTATAGTGCGCCCGTCGATGGAGTAAATATGGCTGTAATTGGGATCAGCCAGATATTTCAGATACGGGAGGGTGTTTTTAGGAATATACGCCCACTCTTCATTGCCAAGATTGCTTCCGGTAAGTTCCGCCTTCTGGAAGCCGATGGATTCAACTGAAAGAAGACCGAGCTTGAACGCATGAAGCATACCGTCATTTCCGCCGACATAGACCATTCCGCGGCTCTTGTAGTCTTTTGAACTGATGTAGGATTCATAGGACTTATCGGAATAACCGCCGGGGGAGGACAGATTGTAGGTACTCAGCCTGACTGTCGACTGAATTCGCGGGGTCGATGATATGATATCACCGAGTCTCCATGTCCCGCTCACAAGTGTCCCGAGCGAGTTTCTTATCTGCACTGTCCTTGATCGATATGTTGAGGAGTCCAGCCCGTGAACCCAGTCGATCAGGTTCGGGGCCTCTGCTGTAGAGACATCCAGGAAAGGAGCGAGTGTATCTGAATTACTTGCAATAGCGGTCCCGCCAATAGTCCCGGGATAGGTCGCCGATGAAAAGTAGATCAAGGAAGGTTTAAAAAGTGCAGACGCCTTGTTCGCATTGGTACTCGTATAGAGTTTTCTTGGATTGTCGACAAGATCCCTTGCCCAGAGAAGCTTCCCTGCCCTCCAGAGGCTCTTGACGTTGTCAGGATCGATAAGTCCCCCTTGAAGAGTATCACCGGTGCCATTGCCATCATCATCGCTCAGCAGCTGCACCATCGTCTTGTCGGCCGTAGCGTCGAATGCAAACCGTGCAACATAATCGTTCCTGATATTAAGCTTGAAATCGAGGTTTGTATCCTCACGGATAGTGCTGTTATTGATGTACGGATCAACGAAATACCAGAGATTCTGCATCTCGCCAACCCAGCTCGCTTCGGTAGCGTTGTCGAAAATTTTCTTCGGATAGAAGACCGCCTGGAGGATGTTGGCGCCGCTCCCCTCACTGTTGGAGAGAATCGAAGCGGCCGTACCGGATGCCGCCTTGGCAGCTATCTCTTCAAAGGTGGTACGCAATCCATCTTCAAGCTGTTTCGGGTTTTCCGCCTGATAGAAACGCCCGCCACCCTTAGTTGCTGTGTTGCTCATCATGGTAACAGAGTTGCACTCGCCTGCCGCAGTGTTATTCTGACCGTTGAAAACCACATAGGTCGATATCTTGTCGCGCATGGTGACCGCATCTGGTGATGTCCCCGGTGTCCCGGTGAAGCTGCTGATTTTCTTGTTGCGCGCCAGCCAGGAGAGAATCGGCAGGTTGCTGCTCCCCTTGTAGTCGGGACAGGTGCCGCCGGTGAGGCCTGCAGAAGTTTTATATGCGTTAGAAACCGCCATGACTGTGGACTCTTGATCGGCAGTCGGATTGCCGTCACTGATCAAAAGGACGTAGTTCTGCTGGCAGGCATACTGGGAAGGGTTCAGGTCGCCGGGAAAATCGGCAGAATTAATACGAATGCCCGTCCTGCTGGTAGTGGGCGACATATAGGCGAAATAGCCTATGGCGCTGAAGAAAGCCTCTGAAAAAGGGGTCCAGCTGGCAGCCTTGAGCTCATCGATCTCTCTGACCAGACCGCTGCTGTGCGTTCCGGCACCGGTCATGGTGCAACTGCTCGTCGGATGAAGCAGAGAGATGCAGTTTTCGTTGGTCGTACACGCTGTGGTGCCGTCATGGATGCAGGTCCCCTTGCCGACCGGATACAGCAGTCTGCCGCCGTCAATATTGGTTGCTGCCGTGGTATCGTCACAGGTGCAGCCATTGCCGCCGACACAGCAGTCAACCGCCGTCGTACAGGTGTTGCCGGCATTGGCGCCGCTGGAACTGCTGCATATTTTCGGGCAGGGGATGCTGGTGTTGGCGGCACATTCGGTTTTGGAGCCGTTGTAGTTGAAGCTCAGCACCCCGACACGGATCTTGCTGGCAAAAGTCTGCATAAGCCCCGACGGGACCGTAACCGTGCCGTCAGGGTTCGTAGATGACACCTTGACCGTCGCAGCAGGATACTCCACCCCTCCGCTAACAAGTTTGAGAGGTGCACCCAGCTGGCCGGCAATCGCAACATCGGCGATAACTGCCGGGAGATTGGCATAGCTGTTGGTCTGGTCGAGCACCACGTTGGTCGGGTCGGTGACCGGCGGGAGACTCATGCCGCCGCAGTATTTCTCATGCTGCGACTTGACGCAGGCATCGGAGGTCCAGGTGCTGGGCCAGGTGCCAGCAGCCGGAACGGTCTCTGTTATGGTCACTGTTGACACGCTGGGCGTGCCGAGCGTGGCGCCGGTTACTGCAGAGAGGGTGACAGTAAAGGTTTCGTTCGGCTCGGCAGTCCCATCGCTGAGAATCGGGATCGGAATGGATTTCACGTCAGAATTACCGGCATCCCAGCTCAAATCGCCGAAGGTATTCTCATAGTCGCTGCCGGACAGTGCCGTGCCGTTACTGGTTGCATAGTGCACCGTGACCGGACCGTTATTACCGTCGATGCGCAGCACCCTCAGAGTAATCGACCCTACCGTTTCATTGACTGCAGAGGGTGCAGCCGACTCGAACTTGATGGTCCCCTGGCTGGAAGCATCGTCATTATCCGTGATCGTAACTGTAGTCGTAGTGGTGGTACCAAGTAGCGCCGGCGTTGCAGCGTTGACGACCTTCGGGTTGGAGAGTTCCACGGTAAAGTCCCTGCTGCCATCGACAATAGCATTGTCGTTGAGCGTGATGACAATCGATTTGTCATCGCTATTGTTGTTGGCCCATGAAAGCGTGCCATTGCTCTTGACATAGTGTTTAGTAAGATCACCGGCCAGACCTCCGGCGGCCGTGCCGTCTACCGTGGCAAAGGCAACGCTGACCGCCTGATCGCTCCCTCCGGTCCGTGACACGAGCAGCGTGATGGTGCCTCCGTTTTCAGTCACAGTGTAGGTGGCTGACTTGAACTGCAGCGTGCCGTTGGAGCCGGCGTTAGCAGCATTGGGGGTCAGCAGGGCGAGCAGGCTGGGGAAAGGGGTCGACAGCGACGCAATATAACCGGCATAACAGGCACCGACATAGTTGTCACTGCAGAGCAGGGAAGCATCGCCGACCACGATGTCAGCGGCAGGATTGGCCGAAACCCTGGACGGGTCGCGCAGGTTGTAGACATCGGTGCAGAAGTTTTTCACGGTCAGATAATCGTTCCCCTGCATGACCTTAGGAGTGCTGGTGCTGCGGTTATACTGCCAGCACTCCTGAAGGCTCTGCTGGAAAATCTGCTTCCCCTTACCTGCCAGATCGGTGGTGCCAGATGCACCAATACAGTCGGCAACCGCTGTTTTCACCGCATTGGAGATGGAGTTGGTGGTCTCCAGCAGGTTGATGGCTTCATTGCATTTTTCATAATTCAGCGGGGCAGAACCCTTGTAGAAATATACCGACGTCTGCCCGCCGTTCGAAGGTGCCGTCGCATCAAACGAAGTGCTCGCCCCCTTGATCTGGAGAGATATGGGAAACGGTGTATTGGTCCCCCCCTCTACATAATTGCCGTTGTTGCTGCTCAGCGGCTGCTTGACAAAACCCTGGCCGACACAGCCGCGGGATTCACCGACCAGATCTGCACCGTCATACTTGCCGCCGGTGAGTATTTTCTTCTGAACGTCGAACTTGGAGGCAGACAGCCAGTTCAGGTAATTTCCGTTTGCGCTGAATTTGGTTACTTTTGGAGGAGTGGATGCATCGACGGCCACGCAGAACTTGTTGGCATGATAGTAGGTGCAGTCACCTGAAGCTGGAAATGACGAGATCTTGGTGAATCTGCCGTTCGGGATATCATAATTATAATACGATGCCGTATCAAAATAACCGGCATAGGTATTGTTGCATGTGTTCCCGGTACCGCAGACTGCTTCAGCATTGGCGGTCGTACAGCTTAGTGATGCGTTATTCGAGCAGGACTGAGACTTGTAGGTGTTGTCAAAACAGTAATTCGGCTTGCGGACCGGCGAACAACTGCTGCACCCCTTGTCGACATAGGTCAGATCGAACATACTTGAGGAGTTATCGATCATCAGGAGCAGGTTCGGCTGGATACCGGCGGTAATGAACGGAGGGGTTACGCAGTACTGGTTCCCCGGATCGGCCTGTACCTGTGCTGGAACAGCTTGAAACGCTATGAGTAGAGTCAGCAGCAGCGAAATCCTGATCACTGTTTTCATATTGGTACCCCTTAAATAAGCTTGGTTGATCCAATTCGAACAGACTATACAGAGCAACTATAGTGCCAATTAATCTCCAGGCAAAGCTTACCATAACCATCTGAAATAATTACAGCTAATTACTTCGCCACTATCGACTGGCGCCTACGATATGCATTTTTTGCATAGTTATACGCAACATCACCCCATCCCGTACTCCTTGATCTTGTAGATCAACGACCGCAGGCTTATCTCCAGCACTTTTGCGGCATGGGTACGGTTGCTGCCCACAAACAAAACAAAAGGGGATCAGATTTATTTAGCCACCTAAAAAACCCTTATTCAACTCTCTTTCACCAGATAAACCCCATGATGCGCCCCTGTGTCGGCCCGATGAGCCTTCAAATCGGCAGAAAGTTTGCAGAAGAGATTACTCATCCTATGCCACAAGGTTCAACTCAATTGTCATTCTGCTATTTGGTGACATTATATGCTTTCGATTGTCTCGCTCTATCAGACCTGAGTCTTCGAGTATAGCAACATCCTGATGCACGTTTTTGTAATCTCTTCCAAGCATTACAGCAAGAGCTCTGACACTCATCGCTCCATTTGCATGAAGAGTTTTCAGGAGAATATGCCGCTGCTTTGTAAGAACTCTCGAAAGAGCTAAGCGGGAATGGATGGCTATTGCTTGATTTTACCCTTATCCCCTTGACCGCAAGCATAGCTTCAGGTATTTTTCAAGCGGCATCACTTAAGAATTATGGAGAATACATGGAAAAAGATCATCTTGAAATAATCCTTGAATCGATCGACAACAAATTCCAGCTCGTACTTGAAGGGCACTCCTCACTTGCAAACCAGATTGCAGAGCTGAGGCAAGAAACTAATGAACGTTTCGATCTTGTTGACT
Organism: Geobacter sp.; assembly: GCA_009886125.1. Taxonomy (GTDB): domain Bacteria; phylum Desulfobacterota; class Desulfuromonadia; order Geobacterales; family DSM-12255; genus VEOV01. The sequence continues at coordinate 17,984 of VFJK01000142.1, forward strand.
TCAAGTTCCAGGTAATGAATGACAAGATCGATGCTGTTGCAGCCGGCCTACAGGCTCACCGTGCTGACACAGAAGCTCACGACGGCAAAGGGTTTTATGTAGTCCGGGAAGGGTAGCTCACTAAAAACGTACAGTTTCCCACTCACCCCATCCCGTACTCCTTGAGCTTGTAGAGTAGCGAGCGCAGACTTATCTCCAGCACCTTTGCCGCGTGAGTACGGTTCCCGCCGGTACTTTCAAGCGCCCGCCGTATCAGCTCACGCTCCATCGCCTCCCCGGACTGCCGTATGGAAAGCGACTCCCCGGCCAGCATCCGTACCGGATCGATTGAAGCTCTGCCGGTCACCCTTTCAGGCAGAAGGCCCGCTGTCAGCAGATCACCCTCAGAGAGGATAACCGCTCTCTCAAGAGCATTCTCAAGTTCCCTCACATTGCCGGGCCAGGCATATGCATTGATTGCCATGGCTGCATCAGGGGAGACGGAAGAGACCATCTTGTCGAACTTCTGCGAGAACCTGGAGAGGAAGTGCTCTGTCAGCAGCGGCAGGTCGTCAAGCCGCTCACGAAGCGGCGGAAGCGACAGCGCAAAGACATTCAGCCTGAAGAAAAGGTCCTCGCGGAAACGCCCTGCTGCTGCATCATCCTCAAGATTCCTCGATGTGGCGGACACGACCCGCACATCGACTTTTTTAGAGTTACTCCCCCCGACCCTTTTTATCTCTTCACCTTGAAGCACCCGAAGGAGCTTGACCTGCAGCGAAAGGGGCATCTCGCCGATCTCGTCGAGAAACAGGGTGCCGCCATCCGCCTGCTCGAACAGGCCCGCCTTGTCAGAGACCGCATCGGTAAACGCCCCCTTGACATGGCCGAACAGCTCGCTTTCGAGAAGGTTCTCCGGAATGGCTGCACAGTTTACCGCCACAAACGGAGCGTTTTTTCTGACCCCTTCAAAGTGAATGGCGCGGGCTATCAGCTCCTTGCCGGTACCTGATTCGCCGGTGATCAGCACTGTTGTCTTGAAGTCGCAGACCTTCTTCACCAGCGAAAATATCTCCTGCATCTGCCGGTTACGGCTGATGATATCCGCAAATCCGGATTCACGCAGCATCTCCTGCTTGAGCCTTCTGTTCTCTTCCTTCAGACGCTCACGCTCCTCGGCTTTTTTCAGGACCAGAACGATCTCGTCATTTTTGAACGGTTTGGAAATGAAGTCGTATGCTCCAAGCTTCATGCACTCTATTGCCGTATCGATAGTCCCGTAGGCTGACATCATGATGACCGTAGTCTCGATTTTTCTGGCGACGATCTCTCCCAGCATTGCTCTGCCATCCATCTTCGGCATCAGGATATCACTCAGTACAAAATCAAAGCTGTTTTCCGAGAGCTTTTCCAGCGCTTCTGCGCCATCAGCAGCACTCTCCGGAGCGTACCCCTGCTTTCTCAGCAGAAGCGAAAGAAGATGCCGCAGATTCTCCTCATCATCTACTATCAGGATTCGTTTTTTTGCTTCAGCAACTCTTGCCATAACTGCTCCCGATCAACAAACTTACCACTCAACAAACTTACCACTCAACAACTCAACAACTCAACTAATATCCCCCTCAACCACCCCCGGCAGTCTCACCCTGAATGTTGTCCCCCTGCCCGGTTCGCTCTCGACATCGATTCTCCCGCCAAAGTTTTCGACCAATCGTGCCGCGATGGCAAGACCAAGTCCTGTCCCCCTGCCCGGCTCCTTTGTGGTGAAAAACGGTTCGAAAATCCTGTCGATATTCTCTGTTAAAATCCCTTCGCCGCTGTCTTCGACCTGTATCAGCAGACAATCGATATCGACAGCAGAGGCACTTATACTGAGACTTCCGCCATCTGGCATGGCATCACGGGCATTCATGACCAGGTTCATCAGGACCTGCATCAGCTGATGACGGTCGAGATAGAGTGTCGGCAGATCATCATCCAGGGAGAGAGAGGCGTCCAGCTTCTTGAAAACCCCCTGCCGCTCCAGCATCGCATACAGGTCGTCAAAGAACTCCTTGACATCGATCCGCTCGATCTCCGGCTTTACCGGCTTGGCATAATTAAGAAGGTCCCTGACAAGACGGTCGATCCGACCGGCATCCTCGGTGATCCGGCGCAAATAGTCGCTCTTTTCAGCATCGCCTGAAAGCTCCTCGGAAAGTATCCCGCTGTAGCCGATGATTGCCGCAAGCGGCGCGCCTATCTCATGCGCCATACCTGCCGCCAGCAGACCGACAGAGGCCATTTTTTCCGAGCGGATCGTCTCAAGCCTGGCCTCCTGCAAAGCCCTGTTTGCCGCTTCAAGAGAAAGAAGATGGGCCTCGACCTGATCACGCCGCTCTCTCAGTGTATCCTGCATGAGATTGAAGGATTCAGCCAGGCCGGCGATCTCCCGGCTCGCGGGGATATGGACCGGGTGGCTGTAATCACCTTCGATAACCCGCTCAGTCGCCGTCAAAAGGCGCTCAAGAGGTGAGACAATGATCCGCCGCAGAATGAACGCGCCCAGTCCGAGCAGCAGAATGAAATCGAGTATGAAGTAACCGAGGAAAAGTGTCCGGGAACGGGCAAGGAGTTCATACTCACTGCCAAGCGACAGCTTCAGCCGGATTGCTCCGGTCACTGTATCCCCCTGCATGATCGGAGCATAGCTCAACAGCTGGATACCTTGAGGGGTGAACCGACTTTTAGATGCCGGATGACGGAGCGTTTCCAGCAGCTGCGCATCGACTGCCAGCCCATCAGAAAGCCTGAAGAGGGTCTCCCCCTTCTTATCTATGAGGAGAAACCCGGCAAAATCCTTCTCAGCTGAAAGTGCAGCCGAGAGAGAGCTTAGCGAATCCGCGCTGACCTTCGCAGGCAGGGTCGAAATGATGATTTTCAGAAGAGAGGAAGCGTGGGCGCTCTTTGCTGCAAGGAGGTCTTTTTCCGCGGTTTTGAAGGAGATGATGCTCAGGAGAAGCCATGTCAGGAGAAGCAGGGATGCGAGAGAGGCCAGTATGGCGAATGTAAGGTTGAATCTGAAGCGGGAGATCATAATCAGAAACCAAGTGAAAAGTGAAATGTGAAATGTGAAATGTCGATATGATCTTCCTTCACTCTTCTCTTTTCACTTTTCACTGTTTTTATCTCCCGATCGTCATATACCAGCTGATTATCTGCCTTCCGTAAAATATATACAGAACTGCACCGAAAGCAAGGAAAGGGCCGAACGGGATAGCCAGTTTGGTATCCTTTTTCTGGATCAGCATGGTCGTAACTCCGATGAGAGAGCCGATCAGCGACGCCGAAAAGATGATAAAAAGTATCGAGCGCCACCCGAGAAAAGCCCCCATCATGGCTAACAGTTTAATATCACCGCCACCCATCCCCTCTTTGCCGGTCAGCTTCTCATACCCCCATGCCACAAGAAACAGGGAGCCGCCACCGAACAGGATTCCAAGCAGGGAGTTGAGCCAGCCGTTCCAGGGGAGGAAAAAGGAGAATATGAAGCCGATGACTATACCTGGGAGGGAGATCTCATCCGGGATGATCTGGTGATCGAGGTCTATGAAGGTGATGACGACAAGCGCTGAGCAAAAAATGAACAGGGCGGGAAACGTCAGGGAGAAACCGTATTTCATGAACAGCAGGAGGGTCAGGGTCCCGTTCAGAGCCTCCACAAGTGGATAGCGCCAGGATACCGGCGCATGGCAGGCACGGCACTTTGCCCGCAGGATCAGAAAACTGAAAATCGGGATGTTGTCGTACCAGCGGATCAGAGTCCCGCAGTTCGGGCACGCCGACGGGGGGGAGACGATCGACCGGCTCTCCGGCAGACGATAGATACAGACATTCAGAAAGGAGCCGACAACCGCTCCGAAGATGAAGGCGTATATGTAGAACGGGATCGGCAGATTCATATATTAATCCTTGTAGGGGCGGACGGCGTCCGCCCGGCTGAAAGCATGCTACCCTCGTTCAGGGCGCATGCAATGCGCCCCTACATTAACTGTTTTATCTTCTCAAGACTCCCCTCAAGCAGAGCTTTTTTGGCAGTCACCTCAACCAGTTTCTCCCGCTCCCTGGCCACGATATCTGCCGGAGCACGGTCCACAAACGCAGGATTCTCAAGCTTTTTCGAAAACAGCTCTATATCTTTCTCTATCTTTCCGATTTCCTTCTGCAGACGTTCCTCTTCGGCAGCGACATCGACCAGCCCCTTGAGCGGCACGAAAATCTGCACATCACCGGCAACCTGGATCGATGCATCCTCCGGTTTCTCGACATCGAGACCGATGGCAAAATCGCCGACACGGGCAAGCCCCATGATGGCGCCTTCGTTATGCTTCATAAGGGTTCGGCTCTCTTCCGAGCCGCAGGAAAGTATGACCGCGATCTCTTTGGACGGAGGGACCTCCATCTCGCCACGGATGTTCCGGATCCCGCTGATGACTGCCATGATCCGCTCCATCCGCCCGGCTGCCTCCGGATGTTCACGGTAGTGGCAGGCTTCCGGATAATCCGCCAGCATGATGCTGGGAACAGTTTTGACCCCGGGGAGCGCCTGCCAGATCTCTTCGGTGATGAACGGCATGAACGGATGCAGGAGCCTCAGGAGGTGGTCGAGGGTATACCAGAGAACGTACCGGGCCACGCCTTTCCGCTCCGGATCTCCGCCGTACAGATCTCTCTTGGAGAGCTCAAGATACCAGTCGCAGAACTCACTCCAGGTGAACTGGTAGAGCCCCATTGCTGCCTCATTGAAACGGTATTCGCTAATCGCCTGGTCCGTCTCCCTGATCGTCTCGTTCAGCCGGTGGAGGATCCATTTATCAGCCTCGGAAAGCTGCAGTTCCTCGAATCTGACTGAATCAGGATCAAACCCTTCCAGGTTCATGAGCGTGAAGCGGGCAGCGTTCCAGACTTTGTTGCAGAAGTTGCGATAGCCTGCTATCCGCTCCTCCGCAAGCTTTATGTCTCTTCCCTGGGCAGCGAACGCAGCCAGCGTGAAGCGGAAGGCATCGGTTCCGTACTGATCTATCACAGTCAGCGGATCGATCACATTCCCCTTCGATTTGCTCATCTTCTGGCCGTGGGCATCACGAACAAGAGCATGGATGTAGACGTCTTTGAAAGGGACCTCGTCCATGAAGTGCAGCCCCATCATCATCATTCTGGCGACCCAGAAGAAGAGGATGTCAAAGCCGGTAACCAGGCATGACGTCGGGTAAAAGGTTTTGAGTTCGGGAGTCTGCTCCGGCCAGCCCATGGTCGAAAACGGCCAGAGAGCAGAAGAGAACCAGGTGTCGAGGACGTCGGTCTCCTGCCTGATCTCGTCGCTGCCGCATTTCGAGCATTTCGACGGATCATCCATCGCAACGGTGATCTCTCCGCAGTGGTCACAGAACCATGCAGGTATCCGGTGACCCCACCAGATCTGGCGCGAAATGCACCAGTCGCGGATATTTTCCATCCAGTCAAAATAGGTGTTTTCCCACTGCTTCGGGAGTATCCGTGTCCTTCCATCCTTTACTGCTGCCAAAGCACGCTCTGCAAGCGGAGCGACCTTCACATACCACTGGAGAGAAAGGTACGGCTCCACGACCGTTTTGCAGCGATAGCAGCCACCGATCGACATCCCGTGATCATCGATCTTTTCAAGGAGCCCTGCGTCTTCAAGCTCGGCAACGATCCGCTTTCTCGCCTCGAACCTGTCGAGACCCTCGTACTGGCGGCCTGCAGCATTGATGACCCCGGACTCGTCAAGGACATTGATCCGGTCGAGTCCGTGGCGAACGCCGACCTCGAAGTCGTTGAAGTCGTGAGCCGGAGTGATCTTGACCACTCCGGTCCCGAACTCGCGGTCGACGTAATCATCGGCGACAACCGGTATCTCGCGGTTTACGAGGGGCAGGAGGACTTTCCTGCCGATCAGCCCCTGATAGCGTTCGTCTTCGGGATGGACCGCAACAGCCGTATCGCCGAGCATGGTTTCGGGTCGGGTTGTGGCGACGACGACAAAGCGGCCCGGCTCACCGACCACCGGATAGCGTATATGCCACAGATGCCCCTTCTTCTCTTCGTGTTCGACCTCTATGTCGGAGAGCGCGGTATGGCAGCGGGGGCACCAGTTGATGAGGCGGTTGTCCCGATAGATCAGACCGTCTTGATGGAGCTTGACGAATACGGTCCGGACTGCTTTCGACAACCCCTCGTCCATGGTGAACCGTTCGCGTTCCCAGTCGCAGGAGGCACCCAGGCGCTTCAGCTGGCCGATGATCTGCCCGCCGGACTCGGCTTTCCACTGCCAGACCCGCTCGATGAACGCTTCGCGACCAAGATCATGACGATCTTTTTTTTCTGCGGCAAGCTGACGCTCGACGACATTTTGTGTTGCAATTCCCGCGTGATCAGTACCGGGCATCCAGAGGACATTGTACCCCTGCATACGCTTCCAGCGGCAGAGGATATCCTGAAGAGTATTGTTCAGGGCGTGGCCCATATGCAGAGCACCGGTAACGTTCGGCGGAGGGATTACGATTGAATACGGTTTTTTGTCCGAGGTCGCCTCAGCGCGGAAATACCCCTTTTCCTGCCACTCGGCATACCATCTCGACTCGACATCATGGGGCTCATAACCCTTGGCAAGCTCTACTGTCATTGTTAAATATCCTTCTGATGTTCTTTTGCATCCGTGGCGGAGAGAGTCGTCTCTCACTGCAACGCCTCTGCTTCGGTTTTTCCCGGCTGCTCTTTTCCGGCACAGGCTGACCGGTACAAAAAATTGAAACATTCTGCCGGCGGTGAGCCCCGGCTGTTTCCGTTCGATACGACTCTCACCGTCACGGATTTCAAATTTCTAATAAAAATGGGGACTTATCATCCCCATTTCCAAGCATATATGTACTGGCTGTCAGGCGATGCCGGCTTTCAGCTTTCTGATCTCTTCCTTGATAATCGTTTCGGCAAGATCCGGGACCACCTCCCAGACTATCCGCTCGATGACATCGCGCGAGACCCTTGAGAGAAGCTCTTTAAGCTGAGCTTCATCAATAGAAACCGATGCAGGGAGAACGGATGCGGCAGGTGCTGCGGCAAGCGGTGCAGGTGCGACCGGCTCCGGAACAGGAGGAGGAACCGGGACTGCCGGAGCAGGAGCAATGAACGGTCCTGGGTCATCAGCAAAAGGCTGCACGAACGAAGCAGTCTCTGCAACAGGCGGAGCAGCCGGAGGCGCTTCATCGAAACTGATCGAAGAGAAGTCCTCCTCAATAGGTGCAGGGGCTTTTTGAACCTCTACGGCAGGTTCAGACGCGAAATCGGCAAAAGAGATCTCTTCTTCACCGACAGGCTCAAAACCGGTTGCAGTCGGGACCGGGACCGGCTCCGGTTCATCAAGAGCCAGCTCCTCAAGGACGAATTCATCGTCGGCGGGACTCGGCACAAGTGCCGCGGAAGGCTCTTCAAAAGAGAACATATCGTCGGCGGGAGCAGCCTGGACCGGAGTTGAAACAGCTTCGGCATCCATATCGAAAGCCCCCCACAGGTCCTCATCGGAGGTCACTTTCACCGATGCGACAGCAGAGACCTCCTCTACTGGTGCTGCGATATCAAAAGTCGGCTCCGCGACGCTCTCTGCGGCAGGCTCCATATCAAAACCTGTTGCCCAGACGTCATCAACGGATTGGGCTGGTGCTGCTGGTGCAGCCACTGGCGCTGCAACCGGTGCGGCCTGGATCTGCTCCGGCACCGCCGGCGCAGAAGGCACAGCGCCTGAAGCTCTCTGCCCGGTCAGCGAAATCATCCTGTTGGTCGCTTCAATAAGAGCCTGCGACTCGAAAGGCTTGGTTATGAATTCATCGGCACCGCTCTGCCTGCTTTTCTCCTCATCAATGGCCTCGAACGCTCCGGTCATAAGCAGAATGGCTGTGTGGGCAATAGCCGGGTTCTGCCGGACTTCACGGCAGACTTCATAGCCGTTTTTCCCGGGCATAAGGGCATCGACAAGAATGACGTCGGGCTTTATCTCGACTGCCTTCTGGAGTGCAGCATCTCCGTTACCGACTACGGTGAGTTCATACCCTTCGTTTGCGAAGATTATACCGACTACTTTCTGAATTGTTACGCTGTCGTCGGCGAGGAGTACCTTGCTGCCCATCACTTCCTCCGTTATTGGCTGCCGTATTCCGCTACAAATGAGAAAAAACTAGCATAAAGGATACGCCCTGTCAAACAATTCACAGAGCTATCATTTTATAATTTCTGCGGTGAATCGGTACAGTTTCCCGCCTCTCCACCCTTCCGGCGAAAGACCTGCCTTCATGGCAAGCTGCTTCAGGTAGGTATCGAGATCCCACCCCTCTTCAACAGGGACCTGAGGCAGGAAAACGCTGCTCCTGCCTGATGCTTCAAGATAGACACCATGCGTGCCGATTTCGATCTCACCTGCTCCGGCAACCGGCTCCATAGGCGACAGCACTGTCACCTCCAGATCAAGGTTCGGCAGCTCCTCGGGTCGCACCGGCTTGAAGCGCGGGTCTCTGGATGCCGCAGCGACTGCATTCTGGATGACCGACCGATACAGTGCCGTATATGCCTGTATGCTGCCGATACAGCCTCGCAATCTGCCGTTCTTCTCCTTCAGAGTTACGAACACGGCTCCGTCCGCCTTCATCCGAAGGTCTGAACCGTTCCAGACAGGAAGAGGTCCGCCCGTTACCTGGCGCTCTACCGTGCTTTTGGCGAGGGTCAGAATCTCTTTACGGACAGCGGGAGAAATCTGCTTTTTATAAAAGCCTGCGGCACCATATCCGACAACACGTTTTGTATCTCCTGAAACAGCACCGGAATCCGCATACTTGAATATCTTCGCTTCAGTCGCTCCGGCCCCCCTGGCAGCCGCCATCCCGTACAGGACCGGGGCGCCGCCGCATGCCTCCCCTTCTCTGCTCTGGAGCAGCCGTTCAAGATCACCTGCAGAGAGGCGCTCGACCGCATCGAGAACTTTTCTGTCCATACCGGATGCGGTTCTGCTGTCATGGTAATGGGAAAGATCGGTGCTGATCACAAGAAGTGCATGTTCATCATTTTTGAGAATCGTCGCGATCCTGTCCGAAAGGTGACGGTACGATTCAACCGTCATCCTCCCGACGAGGATCGGTACGACACTGAAATCCTTGAGCGATCTCTGCAAAAAGGGGAGCTGTACCTCAAGTGAATGCTCACGCTCGAACGGCTCCGCTGAGAGCTTCACGCCATCCTTGTCACTGGCAATCGAACGGGCAAGGGATTCATCGACTTTGACAACGCCGAGCGGCGTCTTCAGACCACCTCCGGGATATACTGCCGCACCGTGTATATCGGAATAGTGGGTCGGACCGATCAGGATGACTTTCCTGATATCCTTCCCTTTCAGTTGTGCGTACGAATATCCGGCTACACCTCCGGAGTAGATGTAGCCGGCATGAGGCGCGACAAGAGCAAGAAGCCTCCCCTCGTCAGGAGCCTCAGCGGGCTGTGAAAGATACCGGTCTACATCGGCAGCCAGAAGCTTTTTATCAGCAGGATAGAAACTGCCTGCAACCGCAGGCTCCTTGACCCCGCCGCTGCAGGCACAGGGGAAGAGTACCATCAGAAGCATCGTCTTCAACAGATATCTCAATCGTCTCATGAATTCACCTCGTATGGGCAATCTGATCCCCCCTGACACCTTGCCGGGGAGAGCCGTATCGAACGGAAACAGCCGGGGCTCATCGCCGGCAGTAAAGTTTCTATATTTGCACCGGTCAACCTGTGCCGAAAACGAGCACCAGGGAAGAAACAGAAGCATAGGCGTTGCAGTGAGAGACGGTTCTCCCCGGCAAGGATCGGAAGATGCAGCTCCCCGGGATCAGATTTTCGTCCCTCCATCGATAAGTCCGACACCATCGATCTTCTCGTTACAAAATCTGCACCTGCCCCCCTTCAAATGCCGCTCAAGCACACTGAATCCGGAGCGTTTTATTACTATTTTCCGGCATCTGGGGCAGAACGTGCTGTTGCCGGGATGCCCCGGCACGTTACCGATATACGGGTATTTCAGCCCGGCCTTTATTGCAATCTCGCGTGCCATCTCCAGTGTACTGACAGGGGTCGGCTGCACAGAGGTCATGCGGTAAAGCGGGAAGAAACGGGAGAAGTGAACCGGGGTCTGAGATCCCAAATTCTGGCGTATCCAGCCGCACATCTCCGAGATCATACCCGGACTGTCGTTGTATCCGGGGATCACGAGATTAGTTACCTCCAGCCAGACACCATGCTTCCGGTAATTTCTGAGTGTTTCGAGGACAGGTGCAAGCTCGGCTTCGCAGACAGAGTCATAGAATTTCTCGGAAAAACCCTTGAGATCGATATTTGCCGCATCCAGATGTCTGCAGAGTTCGGCATGCGGCTCCGGATTGATAAAGCCGTTTGAATGGGTGACTGCAAGAATCCCTTTTGAGCGGGCAGCCTTTGCAGAATCGAGCATGTATTCAAAGTAGGTTGTCGGCTCGGTGTAGGTGAATGCAATGCTCTTGCACCCCTGTGACTGCGCCATCTGCGGTAGCTGGGAAGATGGGGTGAAGATGTTGCGGGACTCGGCAGGGGATATCTGGGAGATCTCCCAGTTCTGACAGAACTTGCAGCGAAGGTTGCACCCTGCACAGGCCAGGGAGAACGACCTTGAAGTCGGATGAAAGTTGAAGAACGGCTTTTTTTCAACGGGGTCGACATTGATCGAACAAGGAAGCGCGTAACCGAGAGAGACCAGTTTTCCGGTAAAATTTTTCCGGGCCCGGCAGAACCCCGTCGTCCCTTCAGGGATCGTGCAGCGCCTCGGGCAGAGCCCGCAGCGTACCGTCCCCTTGGCGTCATCAAGACGCTGATACCAACTCGACTCCTTGCGCCCGGCAAGGTCCGAAACTATCTCCCGGGCATGGGAGTTGAGCGCAAGCGCTGAGATGCAGGCGGTTTTGATGAATGTCCGACGCGAGATCATGAATGTGTCCTGGATTCGGCAGTTGGAAGCTGCCGGTGAGAGCGCCTCAGGGCTGTTTCGTCGTAATTCTTGGCGAAATGGAGCGTAAAGCCGATATTGTCTGAGCGCAGCGAGTTTATCGGCTGTAGCGAAATGAGCCTAGAATTACAGAAGCAGCCCGTCAGCGCGAATGCCGGCGGTTTTCAACTGCCGGATCCAATGCCGGCGGTTTTCAACTGCCGGATCCAATGCCGGCGGTTTTCAACTGCCGGACCCAATACAATGATCAAATTCTGAATACGTGCCGGGGAGAGCCGTCTCTCACTGCAACGCTCTGCTTCTGCACCCTTTACGGAGTTGTAAGTGAATGGCCCAAGATTGACCTGCATAGCCTGTTGTCGTTCCGTCTTCGGAAGCCCCGCTGTTTCCGTTCGATACAGCTCTCCCCGGCACGTATTCCCTATATTTTAACCTTTTTCCCATGGAGATAAAGACAAAAAAAACTCCCCCCCTTCAGCATGATAAGGATCATCGCCGTTGCTGAAAACCCGAGCAGCGGGAGCAGCAGCGCCCCGCCGACCACCCCGCCGAGCCACCCGCCCAGAAGATCGAACCCGTACACCAGTGAAGTCCCAGGGGCTCCGTTTTGAGCTGTCAGTCTCGTCGCAGGGGGGAACTGCGCTCCTGCGGCAAAACCGGTCAGCAGAAGAAGCGGCAGCAGGGTCAGATATACGGCCGCATGTGAAGCACCTGTCGACAGCAGCATACCGGAAGAGATCATCCAGAGGAGCCCTGAAATGACCATCAGCAGGATCTCCCCGGAAAAAAGCCACCTTACATCCGAAGCTTCAGAGTGAGGAGTGCTGGAGGTAATCCTGCTCCCTGCCCAGAGACCAGTCATGAAAACCGCTATCAGAAGACCGATAGACTGCAGCATGACCCCCTGGAAAAGCTGGAAGATAAAGAAAAACGAGAGTTCAAGCAGCATTGCAGAGAAGCCGGTTGTGGCGATCATCCAGATCACGGAGACTCTGGACCGCCTCCCGGAAAAAGCAGCGATACCGGCAGCAACACATAAGATGGCAGCTGCAAGGGGCACCGGATTGACCCTTCGCATCATCTCCAGAGCAGACTTCATCTCCGGGTTGAACAGGGTTGTCATGTACGAAAGATGCCTGGTAAGAAGATAGGGAGAGTAATCACTGTTAATGACTCCGCCATCGCCGACACTGTTTTTGAACCACTGGAGTTGCGTGCCGCTGGTAAGCCACTCAAGATGCTGAGCGTTTATGAGCAGGGTGTTCACACCTCTCGATGCAAGTCGTCCGGAGAGGTCTGTTGCAGACAGTTTCTCCACAGAAAGCGTTGCTGAGGCGACAAAAAGGTTCCTCTCTCCCGGCACGATCAGCAGGTGAGGAAAAGCATTCCCGAGTGTGGCAGTCAGAGACCTTGTCACCTCTTTCAGATCGTCCCCGTAGTAAGAAAGGGACCCGGCTGACCCCAGGCTTACGATCCCGTCCGGGGCGAGGACCCTTTTCAGCGCGGCAAAGAATTCGGCAGTGAAATAGCGATTTTCCTGAAGATTCTGCGGCAGCGCCTCCCCCAGCAGAACAACATCATAACGGATCCCGGTATCGCGAAGAAATGCCCTGCCGTCCTTATGGTGGATATGGACTCTGGGATCATTGAGTTCCTTATGTATGGCTTCTGGGGCATATTCCCCGATTGTCGCAAGAAGGGCAGGATCACGCTCCGGATAGTCGATCCTCTCGACGGTCCGATGTTTAAGGACCTCTGTTATCAGCCCCCCTGCCCCGCCCCCGAGGAGGAGCACCCTCCGTGGAGAGGGGTGCGCCAGCAGAGGGATATGTGCAGACTCCTCGATCCGTGCAGTGTCAGGATCCGGAAGCGAAAGGACCGGAACGCCGTCGGTAAAGAAGGTGAACTGCTCACCGTTTCTGATAACTGCAATGTTCTGATACGGGGTACTTCTGACTGAGACCAGAGATTCATCGTGCCACTGCAGCCGTAATGATCCATCTTCCAGAAAGTACGCACCCGGGTAGAACATAATAAGTGCTGCCAGGAGAGGGATGAAGAGAATGGCTCTACCGGTATGTTTCATGAGAGCCGGGATAATCGCCCAAAGGAAAAAACAGATAGCCGTGTTCATAAGGAGGAGGAGCGCGGAAATCTGAAAGGGGCGGAGGTATGGCGTCAGGATGAATGCAACAGCTGCTCCGCCGATGACCGTACCGACAGTATCGACTCCGTATACCCTGCCGGGAGAGTCGGCACCGCGCCCGGTGAACCCGGCATGAATGAGCGTGACCAGGAAAAACTGTGCACCGTGGATAATTGCCAGCGGAAAGATAATCGCTATCGAAGAGAGCAGGATCTGCCAGAATGAAGCGCCCTCATGAAGGGGGAGGGAGAATACGAACCGGTAGGAGCGGGAAAGAAAGAGCATTGCCGGAAAGAGCAGTGAGAAGAGTATGGTCAGATGAATGAAGCGGGAGAAAGCACGGCAGGGATCTTTCATGAAACGGCCTGCAGCAAAAACTCCGAGCGACTCTGCCGCGATCCAGTTCCCGATTATAAGACCTACATACAACTCGCTTCCAGCATACTGAGACAACAGCTCCCGCAGCAGTGTCGTCTGGGCGATCATACCAGCGGCGCCGATCGAAAGGATCGCGGCCGTACAGGCAGCAGGCACGCGTGAGAGGCCTCCCCTAGCCACCTGCAGCCTTGACCTTGTAGCCTCGTGCCGAAAGCTCCGCCATCAGGAGATCTCGATGGTCACCCTGAATCTCGATGACTCCGTCCTTGACCGTACCACCGGTCCCGCAGCGCTTTTTCAGCTCACCTGCCAGGGCACTGATTCCGGCATCATCCAGAGGGACCCCGACAATAACAGAAACCGTCTTCCCGCCGCGCCCTTTCGATTCCCGCCTGATACGGACGATCCCGTCACTAGTTGGCGAAGCGCTCTTTTTCCGGCAGACACAGGCTTGAGCAGCCTTGCCGCAGCCGGGGCAGATCCGGCCGATCGTAGACGAATAGACCAGCGTGCTGTTGCAATTCCCATATTTTTTCATAACTCTCCGTGTCTGCATTTGTGGTCTGCCGGGATGAGAGCCTTAGGGGTATTTCGTCGCAATCCTTAGCGAAATGAAGCGTAAAGCCGATACTGTCTGAGCGCAGCGAGTTTATCGGCTGAAGCGAAATGAGCTTAGGATTGCAGAAATAGCACGTCAGCTCGAATGCCGGCAGATCGCAAATGCGTACTACGTTGATTATCGCTTCACCCCGACCATTATACCTGCTCCGTTTGGGAGTTCCACTGGCAACCGCCTGACATCGTGAAGCCCTGACGCAGTCAACATGTCAGACAGTTCCCCTTGAGAGTACGAGCGCCCGGCAGAGGTTCCCAGAAGCATGTTCAGCGAGAAGAGCGCCGGGAACAGCGGGCCGTCTTTGGTATCGTTGAGGATGAACTCCTGGACCAGCAGCATCCCGCCCGGCTGCAGTGCAGCAGCCCCCCGGCGAAGTATGTTCAGACACCCCTCAGGACCTTCGGAATGGAGGATATGTGAAAGCCAGGCAACATCAAAACCGCCAGAAATGGCATCGACATCAAAATCTCCGGAAATGAAGTTGATCCTGCTCTCAAGACCAAAACGGGCAATCGTGGTCTCCGCAAAAACCCGGGTGGTGGGAAGATCGAAGACCGTTGCCGAAAGCGCGGGAAACTGCCGGCAGAAATAGATCGCATAGGTACCGGGACCGCCCCCCAGATCAAGGAGCCTCTGCCTGCCGGAAAGGTCGATACTGCCTGCAACCAGGGGCGCCAGCTGACTGGCCAGATTGAACATCCCCATCAGAAAGCTCTCCCGCTCCTCGGCTTCATCCCCATGGGAGACACTGCCTCTGACCGGACCGCCGTTTTTGACAGCTACGGGCAGCCTGGCCCAGCCCCCCATGAGATGATGGTGATGCATGATGATATGACCAAGGTAATCCGGCGCGGCGCGGACAAGGTGAGCGGCGGCGAAACCGGTCAGAGCATATTGATCATCTTCCTTCACCACAAGATCCAGAGAGGCCAGAGCGTCAAGCAGCATGGCAGTGGCACGCGGATCAGAGCCGCAGCTCTGCGCCACTTCACCTGCGGTTCCTGGCTTGCCAGCCAGAGAAGAGAAAAGATCGAGCTTTACCCCGGCATGCAGTGCGCATACCCCCCAGTACCCGCCGGAAAACTGCAGAAGTCCGGGAATCGTCCAGTTATTCATCGTCTGTTACCTCCTTGTTACTTCACCGCACCGCTTTTTTTGAGCATCATCATCAACTCCACAGCCAGTTGCCGGTAGCCTGCGGCATTAGGGTGGATCAGGTCTGACTTCAGTGAACTTTTGCCGAGAATTTTCGACAGCACCTTTTCTTCCAGCGGCAGAGCAAACTCCTTCGCCACCTCGCCATAGAGTGGCGGCGGTTTTAGCGAGAGATCCGGAGAAGGCACCGCGATCAGAATCACCTCGACCCCCTTTTCTCTCGCGGTCCGGATCATGGTGCGAAGGTTCTCCGTCAAGCGCCCCTGATCCAGCTTCTGCAGCAGATCATTGCCGCCGTGGCAGAGAATCAGGAGAGCCGGCTTCTCCCGCTCCAGGACTTCAGGAAGCCGTGCAGCCCCCGCAGTCGAAATCTCTCCATGGACACCTGCGTTCACCACCTTCCGGCCGATCATCGTAGAAAGTACCGCCGGATAGCTCTCAGATTCATTGGCACCTGCCCCGGCAGTCAGGCTGTC
>VFJK01000028.1 GCA_009886125.1 Geobacter sp.
ACGGATGTCGGCTTCGGAATGGCGGGCGTCGGAGGCGGAGTTGGCCATGACCAGCGCTGCCCTCCCTTCCGGTTTCAGGGAGGTGGCAAATAGGTTGATCCAGAGATAATTGCCGTTGGGCACGGTCTCTTTTCCCTGGTCTCCCGTCTTGGCCTTGGTCTTGTTGCGCGGCAGGCCGTAGGTGTTGAAGCGCCGGTCCTTCTCCACGGAGCTGATGCTGACGTCGTCCACGTTGAAGGGGGGATTGGCCAGGACATAATCGAACCGGCCGAAACTGTCGTGGGGGTCTTCGTAATAGGTGTTGGCCTGTTTGACCTCGCCCCGCAGGCCGTTGACCGCCAGGTTCATCTTGGCCAGCTTGACCGTCTCCAGGGTCTTTTCCTGGCCATAGACAAAGATATCGCCGTCATCCTTCTGCAGTTCGTGACGGTGCCGTTCGATGAAGTTGGCCGACTGAACGAACATGCCGCCGGAACCACAGGCCGGGTCATAGACCGTCCCCTTGTGCGGTTCGATGATCTCCACCATCAGCCGTACCACGGAGCGCGGGGTGAAGAACTCGCCGCCCCCTTGCCCTTCTGCCATGGCGAAGTTGCCGAGGAAGTATTCGTAGATCTGGCCGAACATATCGCCGGAAGCATCCTGCGGGATGTCGGCAAAGTTCTTCAGCAGCTGCTTGGGGATGGTGTTGTCGGTGCGGGTCAGGCGAAAATACTCTTCCTGAGGCAGAACCCCCTTCAGCTCCGGCTTGTACTCCTCAATCGCCTCCATTGCCTTCTTGATCGCCTTGGCGATGTCTTCCTTGTCCGGCAGCCTTAGCAGGTTGTCGTAACGGGCATGGTCCGGCAGATAGAAACCGCACTTCTCGATGGCGATCTCCGACAGCTGCTTTTCCCGTCGCGACCCTTTCAGCTTGCTGTACTCAGCCATAATCGCCTTTTCATGTTGGCGATACTTGTTGTCGGCGAACTTGAGAAAGATCAGCCCCAGAACCGGGGTGGAGTATTCCGAAGCCTTCAGGTCGGAGTTGGCGCGCAGGGTGTCGGCGCTGCGCCAGAGGTCTGATTCCAGTTGTTTCAGGTCAGCTGTGGTCATGTCGCTCCTGTCAGGTGAGATTCTCCATCAACACAAAAGGCCGCCCCGGTGGGAACGGCCTTGTCGGGCTGAAAAGCGTAAGGTTGATTTTTGAATGAGACGGGTAATTGCGACGACTGATTACCGGAGTGATAATTCGCATAACTGGACGCAAATGTAAACAAATATCAATGATTCCGGAGTTATTTGCGGATCATCCAGAGAATGAAAGAGATGACAACCGAGACGATGATACAGGTGGTGATGGGGAAGAAAACGGTGAAGTTCTCACGCTTCACGTAGATGTCGCCGGGGAGCTTGCCCAGCCAGGGGAGCTTGCCGGAGAGCATCAAAACCGCGCCGACAACGGCGATCAGGCACCCCAGTATGAGAAGTGTTCTGCCGAGATCAGTCATTATCAGCCCTTTTGCAGATACCGCTCTTTTTCACTGTAAATACAGCCGCAGTACTGCTGCCGGTACAGCCCCATCTCTTTGGACTCCCTGATCCCCTCCTGCCACCCCGGCCGGAAATCTTCATAATAAAAGTCTATGCCATGCCTCTCTGCGGCTCTCTTTGCAGAGTGAATAATCATATCGTGATTCTGGTAGCGGCTGTAAAGAAGTGAAGATGTAAATGCGTCGAATCCCAGTTCGGCGGCTTTTTCTGCGGTGGCGTCCAGCCTTGAGAAGTAGCAGTAAGCGCAGCGTTCAGTAGGGTTCCCAGCCACTGCGGCGAGGAACTTCTCAAGAGCGTACTCATCCCGGTAGATCATCTCCAGAGATTTTTGCCCGGCAAAGTCGTGGACAGCATCAAGTCGTCGGCGATACTCCTGATACGGGTGGATGTTGTGGTTATAAAAGAAACCGGTTACGGAGAACCCTTTTTCAAGCAGTTTCCTGAACGGGTAGAGGGAGCACGGAGCGCAACAGGTATGGAGCAGGATTCTTCTGCTCATGCGTGAACACGGAGTTCTTCTTCAGTGCCGTCTCCGGGGTCTGGAATGTTCAACTTCTTCAGTAACGATTTCATGAAAGCCCTCGCCATATTTGCAACACTTTATCACATTTTGCTGAAAGTGCCAGTATGAAGAGCGCTCAAGCGGTCTAAAATCTATAACTTGTAATCTCTTCAGCTCTCCTTTAGATTTACTCCATGAAGCTGAACCTGTTCAAAAAATTCCTGATAGCGCTCTTTCTGATTGCACTCCTGCCACTTGTCCTTTCATCAGCGATTCTGTTTCTGAATCTTCGAAACACCGGTACGCAACTTGCCGCAAAAATTTCCGACGCTACAGACCGTCAGGCCTCTGAAAGTCTTCAAAGCAGGGCGCGGCAGATTGCCGAGGATGTTGCCCAGTTTCTTGCCGAGACTGAAAACGATCTTCGCCTTGTTGCTGCTCTTCCCAAGGATAGCTCGACACTGAGCACTTTTTATGACAGCCGGAATCTGGAGATTTGGAGAAGGGCCGGCAGCGCAGAAAAACCTTCCGAAGAGCGAGTTACCATCCCCATATATGCCTCTCTGGAGCTTATCGATAAGAGCGGCCGGCAGCGTTTTGTTATAAAAGAGGGGAAAGAGCTCCCTGCTGAACAGCTCAAAAATGTATCCATTCCTTCAAACACCGAATTTCGAAGTGAAAACTATTTCGAAAAGACGGCAGCCTTAAAAAAAGGGGGAATTTATGTTTCCCACCTTACCGGTTTTCATGTTGCTAAAAAAGAGCAGCTCGGGAGTGCATCCGACTCTGAACATGCATTTGGAGGAAAGGAGTACCGGGGCGTTATCCGCTTTTCAACCCCGATCTACCGTACAGGCGGAACGTTTGACGGAGTGGTGGTCCTCTCTCTCGATCATCGTCACCTTATGGAGTTCAGCCAGCATGTCTTGCCGGGAAGCGTTGAAAAAACCGTCTTCCCCTCGTACATGAGCGGGAATTATGCCTTCATATTTGATGATGAAGGGTGGATCATCACCCATCCGAACTTCTGGGATATCCGCGGTTTTTATCCGGACGGTGCACCGGTGCCGCATTATAGCAGCAGTTCGTCAAAAGAGGATGTCGCGACAGGCCGGATTCCGTTCAATCTGGATTTTGCCGGATTCATTCATCCGAACTACCCTGTTGCCGCTCGTGCGGTCAGGGAGAGGAAGAGCGGTTACGTAGATACGACAAATGTCGGCGGCGCCAGGAAGGTTATGGCGTATGCCCCGATTCTTTACAATTCGGGAGAGTATTCGCGCTACGGTATATTCGGTGGGGTCACCATCGGTTTCCAGACCGATCTCTTCCATGAACCGGCAAAAGCAGCGACAGCAATAATTCATGAGCAGATGCGGGATCACCTGAAAAAGAGCGGCCTGATCCTTGCTTTGACAACTGCGCTTGCGCTGCTGGCAGCATGGAGGATCTCCCGCGGGATAACCCGTCCCCTGGCGCTTCTTACTGAACAGGCACGGGCTCTGGCAGGCGGCACCGGAAGCAGCCGGGTTGAAATAAGCTCCGGTGATGAAGTCGGCGGGCTGGCGGCTGATTTCAACAGTATGGCAGCTGAGCTGGAGCGAAGAAACAGCCATCTGCTCGAAACACTGACGGAGCTTGACCGTTCAAGGCATGAGGTGACCGGGGAGAGAAACTTTATGGAGGGGGTTGTAAACAGTATCTCCAGCGCCATACTCCCCTTTTCCTGTAGCGGAGTTCTGATATCGATAAATACGAACGGGAGGGCGATCCTGGGAGAGGCGCCTGTAATCGGTGAGCACTACCGTGCGGTATTTGACAGATGGCCGGAACTGGTCGCGAGAATTGATGATACCGTGGCCGGAGTACGCTCTTTCGGCAGGAGTTCGTTTACCGCCGATGGCCGGTATTTTGATGTCGGAGTATTCCCGATAGGCAAGGATATGGAGCAGGGAATCACCGTAACGATCAGGGATGAGACTGAAAAGGAGCGGATGCGCGAAGAGATGATCAGGATGGATCGGCTTGCTTCACTTGGGAAGCTCTCAGCCGGCATAGCGCACGAGATCAGGAACCCTCTTACCGGCGTTACACTTCTGCTTGATGACCTCCATGATCGTCCGGAGTTTGATCCGGAGAGCCGGGAGATGATGGGGAGAGCACTTCAGGAGATCGAACGGGTCGAGAAGCTTGTAAATGCCCTGCTGAGTTATGCATCGCCTCCACACACAGAGCTCAGGGAAGGAGAACTCAACAGGGTGATTGAAGAAACCCTGCTCTTTTTCCGGAAAGCCTGCGAAAAAACCGGAGTGTCACTTTTATCGACTCATGCGGATATCCCTCCATTTGTCTTTGACCAGGACAAAATCCGTCAGATGCTTTTGAATCTGCTCCGCAACTCTCTGATAGCAACGGGCAGCGGAGGGGTTATCTCTGTCACTGCCGGGATCGAAGATACTATGGTGGTCTTGACGGTAAGCGATACCGGTCAGGGGATTCCTGCAGATGATATCCCCAATGTTTTTGAGCCGTTTTTTACAAGGAGTCAGGGCGGGACCGGCCTGGGTCTCTCGATCACCCAACGGATTGTAGAGGAGCATCATGGAGTGATCTCGGTACAGAGCATAGAGGGTGAGGGGACGGTTTTTACGGTGAGACTCCCATTGCCACTCAGATCAGAGGATACATAATGGAAAAGATACTGATAATCGATGACGAGGCTTTTATCCGTGAGAACGTGAACCGGGTCCTTCGCGATGATGGATATCAGGTGATCCCGGCACTGAACGGCAGCAGCGCTCTGGAACTGGTAGCCTCAGAAGAGATCGATCTGGCGCTTCTCGACCTTAATCTCGGCACAGAGAACGGCATCGATGTCCTTAAGTCCATGAAAGAGATCGACCCGGATCTTCTTGTCATTGTCATTACCGGATACGGGTCGGTTGAGAGCGCCGTGGAGTCGCTCAAGCTGGGTGCATTCCACTATATGAAAAAACCTTTCAAGGCAGATGCATTGCGCCTTATCGTCAAGCTTGCCCTGCAGACGAACAGTCTGAAACGCGAAGTGCGTGCCATCAGGAAAGGGGAGCTGGAGTTTTTCGAGAAAGTCCCAATGGTCGGGGTCAGCAGCGCACTGAAGGAGATAATGCATCAGGCACGGGAGGTTGCCCGGCACTCTGATGCGACGGTTCTGATCACGGGTGAATCCGGAACAGGTAAGGAGCTGATCTCAAAGAGTATTCACCATCTGTCCGAACGGCGAGAGGCGCCTTTTATAGAGATAAACTGTGCTTCGATACCGGTCAATTTGCTAGAAAGCGAGCTTTTCGGGTATGAGAAAGGGGCATTTACCGATGCAGGGAGCCGGAAGCCGGGACTTTTCGAGACGGCGAACAAGGGGACTATCTTCCTTGACGAAGTCGGCGAGATGGAGCCGGCCATGCAGGCAAAACTTCTGCGGGTGCTGGAAAACCGCACGATAAGGCGGATCGGGGGGACAAAGAGCATCGAAGTCGATGTCAGGGTGATAGCTGCCACAAACCGGAATCTGAAAGAGGCAATACAGAGCGGGGCCTTCAGGGAGGATCTCTATTACCGGCTGAACGTGTTTCCGATCCATATACCTGCTTTACGGGAGCGGCGTGAGGACATACCGGTTCTGGCAAAATTCTTCCTTGAAATTTACAGCCGGAAGTTTTCACGGGCTTTTTCGATGATTGACTCCAGGTCTCTTGATATGCTGATCGGATATCGGTGGCCGGGCAATATCCGTGAGCTGAAGAATGCGATAGAGAGGATCTGTATCATGCACTCCGGGCCGTCACTCCTTCCCGAGCACCTCCCGGTGGAGATGAAGATGTCTGAAGCAGAACTTCTGCGTTCGAACAAAATTGGGACAGCATTCGAACTCGGACTTGAAGAGGCAGTGAACCTCTTCGAAAAAGAGATTATCTCATCCGCCCTGCAACAGAGCTGCGGCAACGTGCTGCAGGCAGCTCAGTTGCTGAAAATACCCCGCGGGACCCTGCGTTACAAAATGTTGCGACACTCCATGTCTGAATCATAATCCTGCCGTTACCGATAATGACCCAATATGGCGAAAACTTGCCATCTTTAGATGGCTGATTCTCGCCAGTTTTACCCCGAGCTGCCTCCTGCCCGATATTATTCTTATGAAAATCAGACCGTTACAAAAATTAAATTCAGGGCACACAGCTTGCAAACATAAGCGAAGTCGATATAATCCTAGAATATTTATTTATCATTACTAAACGGAGGTAAGTCATGACGCGTAATCTTTTGGCACTTTTATTGGCGGCATCCTTGGCTGTTCCGGGGATGGCGAGCGCAGCACCGGTGAAAATCGGCTTCATCAACTCCATAACCGGCCCCGAGGCACCGATCGGCGAGAACCTGACAAACGGCGTAACGATGGCAATCGAGGACCTCAAAAAGAAAGGGGTCGAAGTGCAGCTTATGAAGGAAGATGATACCGGCAAGCCGCAGATTTCCATGAGCGCCATGGAAAAACTGGCCGGGCAGGGAGTAGCAGGAGTGGTTGGGCCTTATACCTCGGCCTGTGCCAATGCCGTCTCGAAGCTTGCAGAAAAGTACAAGGTTCCTCTTCTCGTACCGGCAGCTGCAAAGGAAGAGATTACCCGTCAGGGTCTCAAATATGTTTATCGCCTCAATGCCCCGGCCGACAAGTATGCCTCCTCACTTATTGATGCCGCACTTGTTATGGGTAAGCCAAAGACCATCGCTTTTATTTATGAAAATACCGATTTTGGCACATCTACTGTAAAAACCGCGAAAGAGTACATAGCCAAGAAAGGGATCAAAATGGTAGCCGACGAATCCTACTCCAAAGGCTCCCCTGATTACCGCTCTACCCTGAGCAAGATCAAGGGCCAGAATCCCGATCTGGTCTTCATGGTCTCCTATGTTGCCGACGCCATCCTCTTGATGCGCCAGTCCCGTGAAATCGGTTTGCAGCCTCAGGCCTTCCTCGGCGGCGGCGCCGGCTTTACCACCGTACAGTTCGCCAAGGAAACCACTATCTCCAACAACGTTTTTTCCACCACCCAGTGGACAGACGACGTGAGCTGGCCGGGCGCCAAGGACTTCTTCAACCGCTACAAAGCAAAGTTCGGCAAAGAGCCGACCTATCACGCAGCCTGTGCTTATCAGGCAATGCTCATCATGGGCGAGACCGCCAGCAAAAACGGCGGTGATCGTGAAAAAACAAAAGCCGGACTGAAGAGCGGCTCATGGAAGGGGATCATGGGTGATACCAAGTTCGAGGACTATGACGGTTTTACTAATCAGAACAAACATCAGATGCTCGTTCTGCAGATTCAGGACGGCCAGTTCGAAACTGTTTTCCCGACCAATTTCGCGTCCAAGAAGCCGATCTTCCCGTTCCCGAAGTGGAAATAAGCAGGTAGAAGGCTGAAGGTGGAAGGCTGAAGGAAAACACGCCTTCAGTCTTCAGCCTTCACCTTCAGCCTTCAGTCTTCAGCCTTCACCTTCAGCCTTCAGTCTTCAGCCTTATTTGGAGTTTTTATGCTCGTTTTCATGCAATCCCTAATCAGCGGCATCCTCATCGGCGGCGTCTATGCCCTGATCGGGATCGGCCTGACCATCATCTTCGGTGTTATGCGTGTGATCAACTTTGCACACGGTGACATCCTGATGATAGGCATGTACATGACCTACAGCCTGTTTACCTTCTTCGGGATCGATCCCTTCGTCTCCATTGTCATTACCATCCCTCTCATGTTTATGTTCGGCGCGTTCCTGCAGAAGGTCTTCATCAACCGGATGCAGGGTGCGCTGCCGCAGAACCAGATTCTGCTGACCATCGGCCTGGGGATGATCATGAGCAACACCATGATGCTGGCCTTCACCTCCGACTATAAAATACTGTCGACCGACTACTCTTCCAGCAGCATCAAACTTGCCGGAATCTCAATTTCGACACCTCTGGCCATTTCCTTTCTCATAACGGCTGCCATCACTGCCATGCTCTACTGGTTCCTGCTGAAAACCGATACCGGCCAGGCTATCAGAGCCACGGCGCAGGACCGGGAAGCGGCCCAGCTCATGGGGATCAATGTTAAATGGATGTCGATCCTGGCATTTGGTATGGGATCTGCTTTGGCAGGCACTGCCGGGGCGCTGATCTCGCCGACCTACTACATATTTCCGCAGATCGGCAGCACCTTTACCCTGAAGGCCTTTGTCATAACAGTGCTCGGAGGTATGGGAAGCATCGTCGGTGCCACTATAGGCGGAGTGATCATCGGGATAGCCGAATCTGTCAGTGCCGTATACATCTCTTCAGGGTGGAAGGACGTTGTCGTCTTTGTCCTCTTCCTCCTCGTTCTGCTCTTCAAGCCGGCTGGCTTGATGGGCAAGTCAAGAATGTAGGGGGACAACAATGAAACCTGCTATTTCGATTATTCGCAGTTCTGCCGGCGCCTCACCGGTTGCCATTGCTCTGGGGCTGGCAGTCCTGGCAGGACTTTTCCTTTTCCCTCAATTCGTCCAAAGCCCCTATGCGCTGCATATCATGATCCTGATTTTCCTCTCCGTCATAATGGGTGAGGCCTGGAACGTGATTGGCGGTTACACCGGTCAATATTCGGTAGGCCATGCCGCCTATTTCGGCGCCGGGGCCTACACCACCATGATCCTGCTCCAGTACAAACAGATTAGCCCCTGGTATGGTGCATTGGCCGGCATCGCCGTATCTCTTGTGGTATCGCTTATTATCGGTTCGATCTGCTTCCGGCTGCGGGGACCATACTTTGTTCTGGCCTCGATTGCAGTCGCCGAAATCATGCGACTCTCCGCCATGAATCTCAAGGATCTCACAAATGGTGCGGAGGGGATACTGATTACCGAGATTCCTCACCTCAAGTTCGGCGATACTCTTATTACCGATTTTCTCACCAAAGTCCCATTTTATTACATCGGTCTGGTCATCGCCATCGTCACCATCCTGGTCACCTGGCTGATGCAGAACTCCAAACTCGGCTACTATTTCCAGGCCATCCGTGAAGATCAGGATGCAGCCCATTCGCTGGGCATCAGTTTGTCACTCTTCAAGAGCAGCGCCCTGGCCATTTCAGCGGTATTCACGTCGCTGGCCGGGAGTTTTTACGCCATCTACATCGGTTTTATCGATCCGCCGACAGTGCTGGCGCTGGACATCTCCGTGCAGATCGTTCTCATCTGCATTATAGGTGGCATCGGCACCATCTGGGGGCCTGTGGTCGGCGCACTGGTACTGGTGCCACTCTCCGAGGCGCTTCGGAGCAACATGATCGCCCAGGGGATCTTCAAGATCGGACTTGCCTCCGAAGAGTCCGGGGTCGGCATATTTCTCAAAGAACATTTGTCTCACGCCCATGCGCTCATTTACGGCATTCTGGTCGTGGTGGTTATCCTCTTCATGCCGGACGGGGTCCTGGGTTGGGCCAAAAAGCTGGCAGCGAAAAAGGGGAAGGAGTAAATCATGACACCGATCCTGGAAATCAAACAAGTCAGCAAATTCTTCGGCGGCCTGGCTGCCAATTCCGATGTTTCCTTTCACATGGACGAAGGGATGATCATGGGACTTATCGGTCCTAACGGAGCCGGCAAGACCACGCTTTTCAACTGCATCACCGGCTATTATCCACCATCGAAAGGGGATGTTCTCTTCAAGGGGCAGAAGCTGAATGGACTTCAGCCGGACCGGGTCTGCAAGCTTGGCATGGTCCGGACCTGGCAGAAGGTGCGTCCTCTTACCAAGCTTTCAGTGTTGGACAATGTCATGGTCGGCGCACTCTGCCGCACCAACTCCCTTAAAGTGGCACGGGAAATAGCTCACGAGCAGCTGAAGGTTGTTCGCCTCGATCATAAGGCCGACTTCATTGCCGGCGGGCTTCCAATAGGGGAACGGAAAAAACTGGAAGTCGCACGGGCGTTGGCGACAAAACCCGAACTGCTGCTCCTCGACGAGGTCATGGGCGGGCTTAATCCGGCAGAGAGCGACGAAATTATCCAGCTTATTCTGGATATCAAAAAAGCTGGAGCCATTACTCAGATGGTTATCGAGCACGATATGAAGGCCATCATGCGGATATCGGACCGGATAGTGGTCCTGAACTCAGGCGAAAAGCTTGCTGAAGGGTCGCCAGCTGAGATAGTCAGTAATCCGGAAGTGGTCAGGGCGTATCTGGGGGATTTCCATGCTTAAGGTCGATAAACTGAATTTCAGCTACGGTGATATGCAGGTCATATGGGATCTTGATCTGGTTGTGAACGCCGGGGAGATTGTCACCGTTGTCGGCGCCAACGGCGCCGGTAAATCAACCACCCTGCGCAATATCTCCCGACTGGTTAAATGGCAGTCGGGGTCGATCAGCTTCAACGACGCCGATCTCGCAAAGTTCGAGCCCCACGAGGTGGTGGAGATGGGGATCGTCCAGGTGCCGGAGGGACGCAAAATATTTCCCGAAATGACCGTGATCGAGAATCTCCGTATGGGCTCATTTATCAAGAGTGCCCGCCCGAAGCGGGACGAGAATATCGACAGGGTATTTACCATGTTTCCGCGCCTCAAAGAGCGGGAAAAACAGCTAGGTGGAACCATGTCTGGCGGCGAGCAGCAGATGCTGGCCATAGCTCGCGGACTCATGACCAACCCCAAACTGATTCTGCTTGACGAACCTTCCCTCGGTCTGGCCCCACTTATGGTCAAGTTCATTTTCGACATTATTCAGGAGATCAACAGGCAGGGCGTGACGGTCTTGCTGGTTGAGCAGAACGTTTATCAGTCACTCCGTATAGCTCACCGGGCTTATGTTCTGGAGACTGGCCGGGTGGTAATGACCGGAGTTGGGGAAGAGTTGCTAAACAACGACCATGTGAAGAAAGCGTTTTTAGGGATGTAATAAATTATCTGAAAGGTGAAAAGTGAAGGGTGAATAAAAACCTGCCTGCAGCGCGTTTCGCTTTTTTCACTTTTCACCTTTCACGTCTCACCGTTTTCAGAGGAGAATAATTATGCTTAACGTATCAGACTGGATGACACCTAACCCAATAACTATCGACGAAAACAGCTCTGTTATCGAAGCGATTCACCTGATGAAGGAGAAAGACATCCGCCGGTTGCCGGTGACTGGCAACGGCAAATTTTGCGGACTGATAACGGACAGGATGCTGAAAGAGTATACGCCGAGCAAGGCAACCTCGCTGGATACCTGGGAGGTTCACTATATTCTTTCGAAGACACCGGTGAAGGAGGCCATGAATTCAAAGCCGTTCACGGTCCGTCCTGACACATGGCTGACGAATGCTGCCCAGTTGATTCACGACAACAAACTGTACGGCCTCTGCGTTACGGATCAGGACGACAATCTTGTCGGAATACTGACCACAACTAACATTATGGAAGCGCTGATTACTATCTGCAATAGTCAGTCAAACTGCAATCAGTGAAACCTGCAGAACATCTCTTGATAAAAAAGGCGTGGAGGCAACTCCCCGCCTTTTTTGTCCACAATCGGCATGAGTTAGAGTATAAACATCCTTGAAGTTCCAAGTCCGAGAGACTCTTGGTATACCTCCCCCGGAGTAACCCATGCTCACCCTCACAGTTATAATTTTTGTTATCGTTTATGCCGTGATCGTGCTGGAGCAACCGCTTAAAATTAACAAGTCTGCTTCGGCTCTTATCGGTGCCGGTCTCCTCTGGACGATTTATGCCCTCGCTTCGGGTGACCATGACCAAGTCAACAGACAACTCGGCGATTCTCTGACGGGAATCGCCCAGATTGTCTTCTTCCTCATTGGGGCCATGACCATTGTCGAGGTTGTGGATGCCCACAACGGTTTCGAAGTTATCACTTCACGCTTTAAAACCACCAGGCTGCCCACTCTCATGTGGCAGATCGGCTTCGTCACCTTCTTCCTCAGCGCAGTCCTGGACAACCTGACCACCACCATTGTCATGATCTCTCTTATCAAGAAGCTGCTTGACAAGCATGATGACAGGCTCTTTTTAGCTGGCATCATCGTTATCTCCGCTAATGCCGGCGGTGCCTGGTCACCCATCGGCGACGTTACGACCACCATGCTCTGGATCGGCGGTCAGATCACGACCCTCGCCATCATGAAAGGAGTTTTCCTTGCTTCCATGGTCAACATGGTCGTGCCGCTGGCAATTTCCAGTTACCTCCTGCGCGGAAGGGATGTGGTCAGCCCGGTCAAAAAGGCTGTACGTGGGCATCGGGATAAAGCCACTCCTTTTGAACAGAACCTGATGTTTGCCATGGGTCTCGGAATACTGCTCTGTGTGCCGATCTTCAAGACCGTCACCCACCTCCCCCCGTTCATGGGAATTCTTTTCGGGTTGGGAATTCTCTGGCTGGTGGGTGAACTGCTGCACAGCAAGAAAGAAGACGAAGACAAGGAGCACCTGACCCTGGTTCGGGCATTGCGGCAGATCGACATGAGCTCGATAGTCTTTTTCATCGGCATCCTCCTGGCAGTCGCGAGCCTGGAGCATACCCATATCCTGAGATCACTGGCCAGATGGCTTACTAACACTGTCGGCCGCGAGGATGTCATTGTCACCATAATCGGCCTGGCCAGCGCCATTGTTGACAACGTACCACTGGTGGCCGCCTCCATGGGGATGTACAGCCTGTCTCAGTACCCGCCAGACAGCTTTCTCTGGGAATTCATGGCTTACTGCGCCGGCACCGGCGGTTCTATCCTCATTATCGGCTCTGCAGCTGGTGTCGCTGCAATGGGGTTGGAGAAGATTCACTTCTTCTGGTATGTCAAAAGGATCAGCGGACTGGCATTGATCGGATATTTTGCGGGAATTTTTGTCTATATTCTGCAGTTCCGTCTGCTTAACTGATTTCTGCTACTCACAATTTCTGCATTACTCACACCTTTTTCAGGCCACGCCAAATTAAAATCTAAATATATATCCAGCTTTATAACTTGTTAAATCAATATGTTATGGTACAGATAAAAAATTAAATGAGATAATGTATCAGAAAAAGATGAAATAATTCTTTCTCGGTATATACTTCAAAAAAGTTTTTTAGATGCTTTGGAGTGTTCAGGATCGAAAAGCAGAAATCTCGGGAGTGCTCATATGAAACTTGAAACTAGGGCAGTGATATTGACAGTTTTTTTGTCATTCTGGATTTCCTCAGCTTCAGCGGCCCAGCTGTCTATTGACTCAAGCACTATCTTCAGAGTTGAACAGCGTGATCTCGGCTTCGGAGACAAGCAGAAATTGATGCCTGTCACCCAGTTTTTGGGGCTTGATGCTGAAAAACTTGCTGATGGCAATCTCTCGCTTCATCTGTACGGGTGGGGCAGGGGGGATCTTGGTGACAAGAGTTACAATGATGATAAGGTTGACGGTACGTTGACCTACGGATACCTCAGGTACCGCTTCAACAGCGCCAATGCTGATATCCGCGGCGGCCGGTTTTTCATAAACCAGGGGATAGCCAATGAGCAGCTCGATGGGGTCAACCTCCGGACCGACCTTCCTGGCGGCTTTGGTGTATCAGCTTTCGGTGGAGCGGTCGTGCATAATAAAAACCTTTTTGGCGAAAGCAGCGACGGCAAAGGCGATTATCTGTATGGAGGAAGATTCCACTATCGTTATGCACGCCTGCTCGAACTGGGACTCTCCGGAGTATATGAAGCTGATGCTCCTGTCCTTGTACACTATGCAAACGGCAGCCATAGAGCAGTCGGTCTGGACATCTGGTTACATCCCATGGCCGCTGTCGAGCTTATCGGTCACACGAGCTACAATACTGAAACAGCTGAAATTTCCGAACACTCCTACCTCCTGAACTTTAAGGCTCTTCCCGGGCTGTTGCTCTCCGGTGAGTTTGACGAGCATCGCGACCGGGATTATCTTTACTCCTGGTCGATGTTTTCAGGTGCAGGGCTGAACCCGGCTGACAAATCCCGCTCAACCGGCGGCACTATCTCATATGCGCTGAACAGTAAGGCGATCCTCTCCACAGATTACAAACATTACGACCGGCAGTATGGCAGCGCTGACCGGTACGGCGGTGACCTCAAGCTCTCCTTCCTCGAAAACTCTTTGCGGAGCGGAATCGGTTATCACTATCTGAATGCTGGGGCTACATTCGCTGTCAGCGGTAACCCTTCTGCGTCCTACCAGCAACTGCGCCTTTATTCACTCCATGACACAAAGGGTTACTTTGCGTCTGTCGATCTTCTCGGGTTTTTCTTCAAAGACAAGATATACGACACAGCTAGCGATCTTGAGGCTTCTCTTTCACTCGGGTATCATCTGACGACAGATCTGGCGATTTCCGGAGATGTGAGCTATGGAAGAAACCCCGAGTTCAGCAAGGAGATAAAAGGGCTGATACGTCTGACATACAATCCGGTCTTTTCAGGTAAAGGAGAGAAACGATGAGACTTCCACCGCTGCTTTGCGGAGCACTATTGTTGATCATGGGTACAATGCTGGCAGCCTGCGCAGGTATGCGGGCTCTTCCCGGGCTCCCTGAGTCCCACCCTGAAGCGCTTGCAGTCGGGCAGCAGGTAAGCTGCTCCGAGTGCCATGACGACAATCAGAAAGGGAGTCTCCGGCCGCAGGCATCCTTCAGTCATACCCCTTCCTTCGTCAAGAACCACCGGCTGTATGCGGCTTCTGATGATCGGCTCTGCGCTGTCTGCCATAAAAGTTCATTCTGTAATGATTGCCATGCCGGCAAAGTAGAAATAAAACCCTCGACAAAGTACGGGTATCGGCCTGACAGGGAGATGCCGCATCGCGGGAACTTCATGACGCTGCACAGGATTGAAGGCAAACTTGATCCGGCAAGCTGTTATCGCTGCCATGGCCGTGCCAATAACGAGCGCTGCATAGCCTGCCATCGTTAGGAGCCGTTACGAAATAAGTGCTACATCCCAAGTTATTTCGTTGCGGCTCTAATGCCGTTCTTTCCACAGCATATGTAACAGTTATTTTATACCGACGGCTTAGGAGAATTATATGAGATTAGCCGCTATTCTGATCGTGCTGGGTGTTCTTTTCGGTTGCAGTAATGCCAATGACAAGGCTCCAAATCTGAATCCGGTTACCGGTAAGCACCCTGCAGGGTGGGCTGTTGCATCGACCGGCGGACTGCATCCTGCAGCATACATTGCAGGGCCAAGTGCTTGCCTTGAATGTCACGGCAGGAACATGGGGGGCGGCATCAGTGGGGTGAGCTGTTTCAGCAGCACTTATAAAGGCATCGGCTGCCACCCTGACGGCCCATCCGGTCATCCTCAGGGATGGTCCGCACCGATCAGACACGGGTTATCTGCAAAAGCTGTTTTGCAGGGGCGGGACGGCTTTTCACACTGCACAGTCTGTCACGGCTCAGATTACGCCGGAGGTGTTGTCAACAAGTCGTGCCTTAACTCAGCCGGATGTCATGGAGTCGGGGTCATGGCCCCGCACTCACCAAAGCCGTGGAGATCTACGCTGGGAGGACGTTCACATGCCAGCACTGATGCAAGTAATGCTGCAGCGTGTGCGCTCTGTCACACAGCAGGTGCGAATTCGGTCAGGCAGCCGTCAGTGACTCCCCCTGCAGGCACTGCTGTCGGATGTTTTACTAATACGCTCTGTCATGGTGTTGAAGGGCATCAGCAGGGTTGGGCTCTACCTGCTGTCCATGGTGCCTCGGCGATTTCACTGGCAAGCGGTGACAAAGGGTTCAAATCGTGTACCTATTGCCATGGGGCACTCTATGATGGCGGTCTGGCAGAACAGAGCTGTCTGAATACGACCGGATGCCATACGGTTAATGCGCCTCACCCTCCAAAACCGTGGCGTTCTGCTACAGGTTTCTCGCATACCAGATGTGATACCAGTAATGCAGAGCAGTGTGCCCTCTGTCATACTGGCGGTGCCAACTCAACGCTTCAGCCGGTTACAAATGCTCCTGCTGCGCTGACAGGCTGCTTCAACAATACCTTGTGCCATGGGGCACGGGGTCACGCTGCCGGTTGGCAGGCTCCAGCTGCCCACGGAGCGGAAGCAAAGAAGGCGCCGACCCCGTCAACAGGGTTTTCTTCTTGTCAGATCTGTCATGGCGCAGCATTTATAAACGGTGCAGCAATAACCTGTTTCAAAGGTTTAGGTTGTCACGGATTCGGAGTGAACGCTCCTCACTCAGCCAAACCCTGGTCTTCATTAACCGGAGGAGCTTCTCATGCTAACACCGACTCAGCCAATGCCGGGACATGTGCAATCTGTCATACTGCCGGGGCAAATTCAACCATCAGGCCGCCGTTCCCGGCAACCAATACGATTGCGAACTGTTTCAACAATACCTTGTGTCATTTTCATCAAATACCTTTTGCACCTTCAGCAACCATACCGCCGACCCTTCATGGCGGGGAGGCAAAAAAGGATCTGACGATCTGCCAGGTGTGCCATGGGACTGCAGGAAGTACCGCATTTGACGGTGTGAGGCTTGCTGACGGCACGAGAACAATTGCCTGTTCATCATGCCATTTGAATGCAAAAGCACATCCGACAGACTGGCAGGGAGACGGCACCTATTCGCATCGTACTGCAGGCAACAAGGCTGCAGCCTGTTCATTGTGTCATGATGTCCGGCAAGGAGCATCAGCCCCGCTTTCCACTTCACCAAGCTGTTACAGTACAACTTTTACCAACGCACTGGGGCAGACCAGGACATGTCATGCCAATGGCCCGGGATCGGCTTCTCATACCGTCCCCTACAACAATCATAATGCGACTGCCCGCTCAAACTTCACCTACTGTCTCGGCTGTCACCAGATCGCGGCAAACAGTGCCTTGCCTCCCGGTTGTATGAACTGCCATCTCCAAAGCCCGCAGGCAAATCCGAACAATTGTGTCTCCTGTCACTCCAAACCGCCGAACGGCTCTGCGTATCCCAATTTGGCACGTTCGCACACTGCTCATGGTGCCATGAATGTCTCCGATCTCTGTGCTGAGTGTCACAGCGGACTCGGGCTTGGCACTGTCGATCATCTGAACAGGGCAAGGCTGCGGGCATCCTCTGTTCAGGCAAATCCAGTCGCTTTCGGCACACTCGCGAAAACAGGCGCTTTAACGCCGAGTTACTCTGCTGCAGGAACATGTCTGAACACTTACTGCCATGGGGCTACACTCGTCGGCGGGAGCAACAAGTCACCTCAGTGGGGCCAGGTCAACTATCTGCAAGGTTGCGGGACGTGCCATGGGTTCCCGCCGGCCAACGCTGCTCACGGGAGTGTAACGTCATCAACGCCTTGTGCAGGCTGTCACACGCATGTCAACCCGACCAATACAGGTTTCACTGTTCCGACGAAGCATATCAACGGGTCAATAGATGTTTCCGGGTCTGCACATGCGGCACCGTACTTTACTCATAACACTGCTGCTGCGGCTACCTGTCTCAAGTCAGGCGGAGGTTGCCATAACACCGGCAACGGGACGGTCCTCTATCCGTTGGCAAAGGACAGTGTTACCGGTGCTCCGGACTGCAGGTCCTGCCATACCCTTGCAGACCCTCTGGCTGCAGGCAACGGTCTGGGAAACTGCAAATCATGTCATGGCACCGGAGGGACAGGAACCCTTGCCGCACCTACAGGAACAACCTGGCCGAATATAAGGGGGAGCAACTCAAATGCTCGACACCCCAGTCATCAAGGCTCTGTCTGCGGTACCTGCCACCCGGGGGTAGACAACACCGGCAGGTCAACTACCGGTGCAGCAGGTTCCGGCGCAGGAGTGAATCACGGCCCGAATAAAACCAGGCTCTCGGCTACGACTCAAACCAACGTGACTCAGACGGTAACCGGAATTGTCCCTAACGCTGCAAGGGGCACCGGCTCGACATGTACTCATGGCAGTATCCCGAGCACGTCATGCCATGGAGGCCCGGGAACCAGGACCTGGACAGCTCCATAAGATTTGCCGGGAGAAGTCAAAGAAAGAGGGGAAGGCTCGTCAGCCTTCCCCTCTTTCTTTGTGTCAAAGCAGTATGTAAAAATGGCCTACACTATTTTAAACCAAGATTCCTGCTCCTGTTGGCAATAATAGTCGAATCGAGGAGCTCTCCGCAACAGGTGCATTTCCAGGCATCAAATGAGCGTACAAAGTCATAATACTTCTCGGCAAACATTTTTCCTCTGCATTTTGGACATTGCATGGTGACCCCTCCTGATTAAATAATAGTCTGAATGTTTAGGTGAAGTTGTATTTACACCATACGTGCCAAAATGTTTTGAATTTAAAAAGTAAATTTAAATCATCCTAATTAAATTGATAAGCCTAATGTTTTAAGTGGGTTAGCATTGGATGAATCTGCAGTGGTGCGGGCAGAGGATCAATGTATGTAACGGAGTGAAGGTCGCTCTGAGGCAGCAATCCGGGATAATCGTCAATAAAATGACAGATCATTGCTCGGGAATCTTTTGTGACTCTTTGGTTAATAGAAATGCCAGTAAAAAGTCCGGATAAATTTAGTCATTTAAGCAAGTCTAATGGGCCTGCGTTGGTATTGAATTGCAAGGAAAAGCGTTGCCAGCCCAATTTCAACCAAAAAATTACACCATACCTATCTGCTGTCGGCTTGTTGTTCCCCTTACGGGTCGCCAGTAATATGTCAATAAAATGACAAATTGCTGGCGAGTGCCGTCAATAAAATGATGAAACTGTTAATTCCTGTTTTTAAGCGTGCTATTGATGTGATTTAAATTAAAAAAAACCGGCTACAGTAAAGTAGTCGGTTTTTTAGCAGTTACTTGGAAAGTCAGGTCAGGCCCAGGATTATCAACTCCGGTCAGCTGAACTGTTCATTGATCGATTATCTGCCGGATTCATCCTCGGATTTATGGAGTTTGAATTCAATGCTGTCGATCAGAGCCTGATAAGAAGCTTCAATTATATTATCTGAAACGCCTACTGTTCCCCAGCGGGTCTCCTTGTCGCCAGACTCTATCAGAACCCTTATTGCGGAAGCAGTCCCCTGCCCGGCAGGAAGGACGCGCACCTTGTAGTCGAGCAGCTTGACTTCTTTCAGTTTGGGGTAGAACTTCTCAAGCGCTTTACGGAGTGCATTATCAAGAGCGTTTACCGGGCCGTTCCCTTCTGCTGCTGTATGCTCGACCTTGCCGCCTACTCTTACCATGACAGTGGCCTCAGAAACAGGCTGTTTGTCTTCATGGCGTTTTTCATCGATAACCCTGAACCCGGTGACAGAGAAGAATTTCCTGTGTGTTCCAAGAGCCCGCTTCATCATCAGCTCAAAAGTCGCTTCAGCGCCTTCGAACTGATAACCGCGGTTTTCCATCTCCTTGATGCTGTCAAGGATATCCATGGTTACCGGGTCCTTGCTGTCGAGGTTAATGTTGAATTCCTGGGCCTTGGCAAGAATATTGGACCTGCCGGAGAGATCGGAGATCAGCACGCGTGTAGAATTGCCGACAAGTTCCGGTCTGATATGCTCGTAGGTTTCGGGGTGGCGCTGGATAGCACTGACATGGACGCCACCCTTGTGGGCAAAGGCTGCATTGCCGACGTACGCCTGATGCTTGGGTGGCGCAAAGTTTGCCAGCTCATAAACATAACGGGAGAGATCCCTCAGTTTTCTAAGCTGTTCGTCACTTATGCAGTCTTTCTTCATCTTCAGTTTGAGAGCCGGAATGATTGAGCAGAGGTTTGCATTGCCGCACCGTTCGCCGAAACCGTTGATTGTACCCTGAACCTGTATAATACCTAGATCAACTGCGAGAAGTGAATTTGCAACTGCACACTCGCCGTCATTGTGAGTGTGAATCCCGAGAGGAGTCTTGATCTGTTTTTTTATCTTGGAGATTATTTCTGCGAGCTCAAACGGCATTGTGCCGCCGTTTGTATCACAGAGCACGATGCAGTCGACCTTCGCCTGCTCGGCTGCCTTGAGGGTCTTGATAGCATATTCAGGGTTTGCCCTGTAGCCGTCAAAGAAATGCTCAGCGTCGTAAAAAACCTCCGGTGCACGAGCCTTCAGATATTCGAGGGAGTCGAAAATCAACTCCAGGTTCTCTTCAAGAGAGATTCGCAAGGCTTCCCTGACATGGAAATCCCAGGTTTTCCCGAAGATGGTTATTGCATCGGGCTCCGCCTGAACCAGAAGTTTAATGTTCTGGTCCTTGTCAGGGGTAACCTTGGCACGGCGGGTAGAGCCGAAAGCGGCTATCTTCGCATGATGCAGCTTCTCCTTCTTGATCTCCTTGAAAAAGGCAACATCTTTCGGATTGCTGCCGGGCCAGCCACCTTCGATGTAGTGGATGCCGGATTCGTCGAGGCGATGCGCAATCCTGATCTTGTCTTCAAGGAGGAACGAGATGTCTTCAGACTGGGTCCCGTCACGGAGCGTTGTATCGTAAAGTTTCACTTGACTCATGGTTCACCTTCCCGCAGATGAAAATAAAAACAATGGAGCAGATATTTCTATAACGATTTTAGAAACTTTTCAACCGTGAAATTGCAGAAAAAAGTTCTTAGAGTTCAATATGTCAGAGTAATTTAGTTGCAGTAAATTATGTGGAAGGAAACTTACTGAAACTGAAATCTGTAGAGTAAAAAAGAGCGTGATCGACAATTTCAACCACGCTCTTCAGAGAGTTCGACCGGATTAAAAAATACTATTTACCGGACATCCCGAATGCATCATGCAGAACCCTGACCGCAAGTTCTGTATATTTGGAATCGATCACAACCGAGACCTTGATCTCCGAGGTCGAGATCATCTGGATATTGATCCCCTCTTTGGCAAGAGCCTGGAACATTTTGGTTGCGACTCCGGCATGGCTGCGCATGCCGACGCCGACGACAGAGATCTTGCTGATGTTCTCATCGGAGATCATCTCTTTGGCTTCGACACCCTTTGCAGCTTCGCCGGTAATCTGAAGCGCCTTCTTGAAGTCTGCTTTTGTGACGGTGAAGGTAAAGTCGGTGAAGCCGTCCATACTTACATTCTGGACTATCATGTCGACAGAAATATTTGCATCTGAAAGCGGTGTCAGCAGTTTTGCAGCGATCCCCGGCTTGTCAGGCACATGCATGACTGCGATCTTTGCCTCATTCTTGTCATAAGCGATACCTGAAACGAGAACAGCTTCCATCTCCTTATCCTCCTTGGTGACAATTGTCCCTTGATTATCATTGAAGCTTGAGCGGACATGAATATCCACATTATATTTTTTGGCGAACTCTACTGAACGGATCTGCAGGACCTTTGCGCCGAGGCTGGCAAGTTCCAGCATCTCATCGTAAGAGACTTTTTCAACCTTACGGGCATCGGTGCAAATATTGGGGTCTGTCGTATAGACACCGTCGACATCTGTATAAATCTCGCATACATCAGCCTTCAGCGCGGCTGCCATGGCAACGGCAGAGGTATCCGATCCACCGCGACCGAGAGTGGTGACATTCCCCTGTCGGTCTATGCCCTGGAATCCGGCGACAATGACGATCACGCCGTCCTTGAGGTCAGCCCTGACCTTTGTATCCGGGATCTCCTCGATCCGTGCCTTGCTGCTTACGCTGTCGGTGATGATAGGAACCTGCCAACCGTGATACGACTTGGCCTTGTATCCCATGCCGATCAGAGTCATCGCCAGAAGAGCAATAGAGACCTGCTCGCCGGCTGCGACAAGAACATCATATTCGCGCAGATCCGGGAATTCAGAGGTATCATTTCCCAGGGCAACAAGTTTGTTGGTCTCGCCTGACATGGCTGAAACAACGACAATCATCTCGTTCCCTTCATCAAAACCTTTTGCAACCCTCCGGGCAACATTCTTGATACGTTCAATGCTCCCCATGGATGTGCCGCCGTATTTCTGAACCACCAGAGCCATCAGTATGACCCTCCCTGAAAGTAAGATATTCAAAATGCTATCAAATCCAAATCGATAGCCATTATGTAGAAGTGAGTTTCTTATCAGGAAAGCAGCGTATGGTCAAAAGAAATTTACAGACATTAACCATAATTATCGCCAGAAGAGAGCAACTCAAGCAGGCGATCGTGTCTCGGTGACGTAGAAATCAGATCGATATCCCGGCTTTCATCGTCTACGTACGTGAAGCAGATTTCCAGCCTGGACTGCGGGAGCTCGCTATCAATACGTTCTGACCACTCTACAAGGCAGATCCCGTTGCCATGAAAATACTCTGAAAACCCGAGTGCAATAACGTCATCGTCTCCGGAGAGCCTGTAAAGGTCGAAATGATAAAGGGGAATCCTCCCCTCATAGATATTCAGAAAAGTATAGGTCGGGCTGGTTATCGGTATTGACGGATCTATCCCTAGTCCCCGGGCAACCCCGCGAGCAAATCTCGTCTTGCCGGCGCCGAGTTCACCGTGGAGTGAAATGAAGTCCCCGGGTTGGAGCAGCTGCGCCAATCTTCCGGCTAACGTCTCCGTTGCTTCAGGTGAATCAGAGCGAATCCGCATGGGACACTAACCTGCCATAGACCTTATAAGATCGATTCTGGAGATAATGCCGACGAGCTTACCCCCTTTAACGACCGGAATGGCAGTAATCTTCCTGCTGATGAGCAGGTCTGCCACATCTGAGATCGAGGCCTCCGGTGAAACGGTCACGACCTCGCTGGAGTAGATGTCACCTACGCTCTTGCCGGTCATTTTTTTAAGCTCTTTTTCAAACTTCTTGTCACTCTCGAGATAGATGACCCAGTCGAAAATGGAAATTACAGTCGGGATATGAAGATTTTTGTCCTGCTCCACCAGATCTGTTTCAGTGACTATACCGATCAGATCACCATTTTGATCAAGAACAGGCAGAGAGCTGATGTGTTGCTTGGCATAGATTCCGGCAAGCTCCAACACGGTTGTCTCTTTTGTCACGGTGACAACTTTTTTCGTCATGATATCTTTTACTTTAAGCATGAAACCTCCGGTTTTGAGTCTTTGTTGAGTAGTCGAGTAGTTGAGTGGTTGAGTGGTTGAGTGGTTGAGTGGTAACACTTAACGACTCAACCACTCAACGGTTCTGTTTTTCGGCCAGTATTTTAAAGGCATACGGCAGCATCTCCTGGACATCAGTTGCTACAAGCCCGAGCTCCCCTTTTTCTTCTGCAGCCATGTCTCCGGCAAGCCCATGGCAGAAAACTCCGAGACAGCACGCTTCAAATGGCGGGTATCCTTGTGCGAGAAGGGCTGTAATAACCCCTGTGAGGACATCACCCATCCCGCCCGATGCCATGCCGGGGTTGCCGCTGCCGTTCACGGCCAGCCGCCCGTCAGGAGCAGCGATAACGGTTCTTGCCCCCTTCAGGATCAGATAGCAGTTGTATCCCCTGGCAAAGCTTTCGGCAGCTTTTATCCGGTCAGCTTCGATTGCTGCGATGCTTACTCCGGCAAGCCTGGCCATCTCTCCGGGATGAGGGGTTAAAATCAAAGCAGGCGACGTCGAGGTCCTCAGAATGGATATATCTTCTGCAAGTGCATTCAGTGCATCTGCATCGACCACCAGCGGCACTCCGGCAGTTAATACGATCTTCCGGGCAACGGTTTTTGTCTCATCATGAAGCCCCAGTCCGGGGCCGACTGCAGCTGCATCTTTTCCTTCGAGCAGCTTCCTGATCCCGTCAAGTGAGGTAAGGGCAAGAGTCCCGCTGGTACTCTCCGGAAGCGGGACGGTCATGACTTCAGTTGTCTTGAGTTCGATTACCGGATGAATACTGCAAGGGACTGCAAGAGTGACAAGCCCGGCTCCGCTGCGCATGGCACTGTTGGCCGCCATCGCAGCAGCTCCGCTTTTCCCGCAGGAACCGGCAATAATCAGCGTATGACCGCAGCTTCCCTTGTGGTCGGTTTTTTCCCGTTGAAGTAACAGGCCGGCAGCAAATGTCATATCGACATACTCGACACCAGGGGCCGTTTCGAGGAGCTCAGGCGGTATTCCTATATCGGTGACAATAATTTCACCGGCATATTCAGCTCCCGGATAAAGGATGTGACCGAGCTTCGCAATGCCGAACGTGACCGTGATACTGGCTTTTACGGCATTTCCGCAGGTCTTTCCGGTTGTGGCGTCAACTCCGGAAGGTATGTCGACAGCAACCACCGGTTTACCCGCAGCGTTTATTATTCCGACTGCGTCTGCATAGATTCCTGAAAGTGCGCTTTTAAGCCCTGTGCCGAAGATTGCATCAATAATGACATCCTTATTCTGAGACAGGTCATGGAGTTCCTTGGCGGAGGTGTTTGAAAAGGTGTGCAACTCAACTGATCGGGGCAGGCGGTCAAGGTTGCTCCTGGCGTCTCCAGAGTACTCTTCAGCTGAGGCGAGTATTGCCAGCGCAACTGACCATCCGGAAGCAGCAAGCAGTCGGGCAACAACAAATCCGTCTCCGCCGTTGTTCCCTTTTCCCGCGAATATAAGTGCAGATCGTAATCCGGGTCCGGCGAATCGGGCTGCCACAATGTCTGCAACATGGCGTCCTGCGCGCTCCATCAGCTCAAGCCCCGGTATGCCGAACCGGTCTATTGTCTGACGATCCAGCTGCTGCATGGTCTCCGAAGTGACGCTTTTCATCTCCCCTCCAGTATGACCATGGCGACAGCACACCCTGCATCATGAGAAAGGGAGAGGTGGCAGGAATCACCTCCGGCAGCGGCAAATCTCTCTGCTGCCTTACCGGAAACAGAAAGGAACGGTTTGCCGAGGTCGTCATTACGGACCTCCATATCAAGCCAGTTTATTCCGTCGCGCAGGCCAGTGCCAAGCGCTTTCAGAAAAGACTCCTTTGCGGCAAAACGGAGTGCGAAGTGCTGTGCAGCAAGTCTTCGTGCTGAACAGTATTCAATCTCAAGAGAGGTGAACAGCCGGTTCAGGAGCGCATGATTGTTCTCGGTCACAAACCGTTCGAATCGTGCAATCTCTGTTATGTCAATCCCTGTTCCGATGATCAAGTGCTTCTCCCTTGAGGCCTATTCATCTGTGGATTATACCTTTTTACTCATCAAAGGCAATCATCAAGGAGAGATAAAAAACTCCCCGATGCTTGACTGAGAGATATCGGGGGGCATAATTACACAAAGTAAGAAAATGAATCGGGAGGGTTGTCATGCCAGATAAGCAGCTTATGCCATCGATAGAAAACAGACTTGCAGGGCTCATTGAAGTCAGCCGGAGAGTAAAGGCAGAAGGTGACCTGATTGACCGTAAAGTCCTGAAACCGACTATCACCATTTCCAGAGAGTTCGGCTGCGAAGGTTACCCTGCTGCCGAAAAACTTAAAAAAATTCTGGAAGAGGAAAGCGGCGAGACCTGGGCTCTTGTTGACAGACACTTGATAGATGAAGTCGCACGGCATCATGACCTTGAAGCCGACATTCTCCATAATCTCGGCAAAAGACCACGCTGGCTTGATGATATGCTGTCGTCGCTTTCAAGCAAATGGAAAAACGAGAGGGAGGATTTTCAGCTGCTTGCCCAGAAGGTCGTATCTATAGCGACAGGAGGGAATGCGATCATAGTCGGTCTCGGAGGCGCTGTCATTACCCAGTCGCTCAAAAACTGCTATCACTTCAGAATATTCGGTTCTCAGGAGTTCAAGATTCATTCGATCGCACAGAGAGCAAGGGTCTCTGAATCAGAGGCGCTGGCAATGATCGAAAAACGTCAGAAGGCGCGGGAGAAATTCGTTCGGGATTTTCTCGACCAGGACATTAATGACAGCCATTTCTTCCACCTGCTTTTCAATAATGATCGGAACAGCGCAGAAGCTGTGGCCGAAACAGTGGCATCATACGTTTTTGCTCATCAATAAACAGTAAAACCGGGGGGCAACCCGCCCCCCGGTTTTTATCTCTCCTCCTCTCAAGTTGCGTATCTAACCTTTCGCCTTTCTTGACTCAATTTCCTCTCTGCTGTATATTGCGATATCCCATTTTATCGGAGTCCGGATGTTCATTCTCGGCAATCTGCTCATATCTGCTGCAAAAATAGCTGACATTCTTCTGTCCCTCTACATGTACATGATTATCGGCAGTGCGATCATCTCCTGGGTCAACCCTGATCCATACAATCCGATCGTACGGTTCCTTCACCGGGCCACTGATCCTGTACTCGACAGGATCAGAAGCAAAATGCCGTATATGGGGGGTATCGACCTCTCTCCTCTGGCGGTTATCCTTGCAATCTACTTCCTGCAGAGCTTCGTCGTCAGGAGCCTCGCTGATATCGGTCTCAGAATCAAAGGGGGAGGGCTCTTATGAATATTACTCCGCTCGACATACAGCAGCAGCAGTTCAAGGGGAAGATGCTGGGCGGGCTTGATCCGAACGATGTCGATGCGTTCCTGCAGATGGTCGCTGCCGAGATGGAGTCTCTCATCCGGGAAAACAGTGAGCTGAAGGATGAGGTACGGAAATTTTCGTTGCAGCTTGAAGAGCTGTCGCAACGTGAAGTGACATTGAGAGAGACGATGCTGGCTGCTCAGAAGGTCACCGAAGAGATGAAGGCAAATGCCCAGAAAGAGGCACATCTCACTGTTTCCGAGGCGGAGCTGAAAGGCGAGCGTATTGTAGCAGAGGCAGAAAACAGACTTCTCCAGCTTAACAACCAGATTTACGAGGCAAGAAGACAGAAGCTTCAGTTTGAGACAAATCTGAAATCCATGGTTGAGGCGCATCTGAAAATGCTCTCAATAGAAGAATGATCGAAAATCTTCCTGCTGGGCTGCTGACGGAAACAGCAGAAGGTGTCGCAGTGCGGCTGCATCTGCAGCCCCGTGCATCCAGAACCGGGATCTGCGGAATTCACGGGGATGAACTGAAGGTCAGCGTTACCTCCCCACCGGTAGATGATGCAGCAAACAGGCTCTGCATCGAGTTTTTCGCAAAGGTTTTCAAGCTCCCCAAGTCCGCAGTCAGCATCATTTCCGGTCAGAAATCACGCCACAAGAGGCTGCATATCAGCGGGTCGACCCTGAAAGAGGCAGCTGATCTTTTTGCAACTTTCTCCTGAAAAGT
Source organism: Geobacter sp. (assembly GCA_009886125.1). Taxonomy (GTDB): domain Bacteria; phylum Desulfobacterota; class Desulfuromonadia; order Geobacterales; family DSM-12255; genus VEOV01. The sequence goes on from VFJK01000028.1 coordinate 27,121, forward strand.
TCCCAAAGCATTGACAAAACCATAGCTTAACCATTATATTTACTGTTCATGTTTCAGAAATCAAGTCTGTGAGGGTTATAGAAATGCCGATGTATGAGTACAAATGTGAATCATGTGGCGATCAATTCGAGCTTCGTCAGAAATTTTCCGACCCACCTGCTACCGAGTGCCCTCAGTGCGGCGGCCACGTTGCCAAGCAGATCTCAGCCGTTGCCTTCGCCCTGAAAGGCGGTGGCTGGTACAACGAGGGGTATGGCGCTGGTAAAAGTGAAGCTCCTGCCGCCTGTCCTGCTGCATCCGGCGGCGGTTGTGCCGGATGTCCCTCAGCAGCTGCTCACTGACCTAAGAGTTACAACAAGGAGATAAACGATGGCCCGAGTAATAGACGGCAAGGCGATTGCCGCCAAGATCAGGGGTGAGCTTACTGTCACTGTGGCTGATCTGAAAACAAAAGGTGTTGTCCCAGGGCTCGCTGTTGTGCTTGTCGGTGAAGATCCTGCCAGCAAGGTATACGTAAGCATGAAGGAAAAAGCATGCTCGGATGTGGGTATTTTTTCGGATGAATACAAGCTCTCTGCCGAAACTTCCGAGGCCGATCTGCTCTCTCTGATTGCGAAGCTTAATGCTGACCCGAAAATTCACGGTATCCTGGTACAGTTGCCGCTTCCGAAACATATTGACACCGAAAAGGTCCTTGAGGCCATATCTCCTGACAAGGATGTTGACGGTTTCCACCCCTACAATGTCGGACGTCTCATGGTCGGCAAGCCTACCTTTCAGCCATGCACCCCTTACGGCGTTATGATCATGATGAAAGAGATCGGGCTGGATCTGACCGGTAAGAGTGTCGTTGTGGTCGGTCGTTCGAACATTGTCGGCAAACCCGTTGCCCTGATGTGTCTTCAGCAGCATGCCACCGTGACGATCTGTCACTCCCGGACGAAAAACCTTGCCGATGTCGTACGCTCGGCTGATGTGGTTATCGCGGCTGTCGGCATCCCTGAGATGATCAAAGGTGACTGGATCAAGGAAGGCGCAGTCGTCATCGATGTAGGAGTGAATCGAGTCGGCGAGAAGAAGCTTGTCGGTGATGTCGAATATGCAGCTGCTTTTGAGCGTGCCAGCGCCATAACCCCTGTTCCTGGCGGGGTAGGGCCTATGACCATAACAATGCTCCTTTACAATACGGTTGAGTCCGCGAAGAAACAGAAGCGTTGAGTTGTCGAGTTGTTAAGTCGGGGCTGCCCAACCACTCAACTATTCAACCACTCAACTAACTACCGCCCTCGGATTTCCATGATCATCAGCCAGCAAAAGCCTTTTGAAGAAATACTTTCAGCCCTTGGAGACAGCCGCTCTGTCTTTATTGTCGGCTGTGCCAAATGTGCAACCGTCTGTAAGTCAGGCGGAGAGGAAGAGGTCTGGCAGATGCAGGAGGCGCTCACCTCCTCAGGACGTGAGGTCACCGGCTCCATCATCATCGACGAGGCCTGCCATATGCTCCGTGTCGGACGTGATCTGCGGAGCAAGCAGCAGATGGTTGATGATGCGGATGCCCTTCTGGTCATGGCCTGTGGCGCCGGGATACAATCGGTCTCTGCTGCGATCCCTAAGAAAACCGTTGCCGCACTCGACAGCATGTTTCTTGGCAACATAAAGCGTTTCGGGCATTTCGAACAGAAATGCTCTCTCTGCGGAGATTGTATCCTTAACGAGAGTGCCGGCATCTGCCCGGTGACTGCCTGCTCCAAAGGGCTGTTGAACGGCCCTTGCGGAGGCATGGATGAAGGCAGATGTGAAACCGATCCGGATGCCGAATGTGCCTGGGCACTGATATTTGCCAGGATGAAAGAGTCCGGCGATACTTTGAATCTGGTTAAATCATCCCCACCCAAAAACTACACGAAGATCCCGAAACCGGGGAAGCTGAAGCTCTCCAAATGACAGAGATTACGTCAAATCTAGAGAGAAAGCTTGCCCGGGGCGAGTTCGTACTGACTGCCGAGGTCTGCCCTCCCAAAGGTACGGACTGCTCTGACTTCCTCAAGTGGTCCAGGACACTCGCAGGGGTCATTGATGCGATAAACGTTACCGACAATCAGGGGGCTAATATGCGGATATCTCCGCTCGCTGCCTCCCTGATCCTGCACCGTGAAGGTGTCGAGCCGTTATTCCAGATCACCTGCAGGGACAGGAACCGGCTTGCACTTCAGAGCGACCTTCTCGGGGCTGCTGCACTCGGGATCAGGAATGTCCTTGCCCTGACCGGAGACCATATATCCTTTGGTGACCACAGGGAGGGTAAGGCGGTATTCGATCTTGACTCTGTTCAGCTGCTGGAGAGCATGAAGGTCTTGGAAAGCGGGTTTGACCTTTCCGGGAAAAAGCTTGCCGGGACGCCTTCCTTTTTTGTCGGTGCAGCAGCAGCTCCAGAGGCAGAGCCCTTTGAGCTGACCCTTTTCAAGCTTCGGAAAAAGGCGGCTGCCGGTGCGAAATTCTTTCAGACGCAGGCTGTATTCAGGCCTGAGAAGATGGCCCGCTTTGCGGACGCGGTTGCTCCCTCAGGAGTAAAAATCATAGCAGGGGTTCTGCTCCTGAAGTCTGCCGGAATGGCTCGTTACATCAACAAAAATATCCCCGGATTGACTGTCCCTGACGAGATCGTCGCAGAACTCGAGCAGGCTGCAAATCCAGCTGAAACCGGTGTCGAGATCGCCTGCCGCCTTGCAAACGCTTTGAAGCCATACTCTGATGGCATTCATATCATGGCTATGGGGCGGGAAGAGGTTATCCCGGAGATCGCCCAAGCATTAAAATAGGTCCGAGGTTTGAGATTTGAGGTTCGAGGATCGAGGAACGAGGTTCGAGGTTCGAGGATCTGTCTTTAGTTTTTCACTGCCTCTAGCCTCGTTCCTAGAGCCCCGATCCTGTCTTTAAGGAGGTTACACGTGCAGGTCAAAAAAGCCGTATTTCCAGTTGCCGGTCTTGGGACCCGCTTTCTTCCTGCGACAAAAGCGTCTCCGAAGGAGATGCTGGCGCTTATTGACAAGCCACTGGTGCAGTATGTCGTTGAGGAGGCTGTCGCTTCCGGGATAGAGCAGATTCTCTTTGTGACGGGCCGCGGCAAAAGGGCCCTGGAAGACCATTTCGATATCGCGTTCGAGCTTGAGGCGCTTCTCTTCGATAAAGGGAAAGAGGCGGAACTTTCCCAGGTACGTGAGATCGCAGAGATGGTTGATATCTTCTATGTCCGCCAGAAACAGGCACTCGGACTTGGCCACGCTATTCTCTGCGCAAAGGATTTTGTCGGTAACGAGCCTTTTGCTGTTCTCCTAGGAGATGACATCATCGACTCTGACAAACCCTGCCTTTCACAGCTGCTGGAGGTCTATAACAAGTATCGTGGTTCAGTGCTCGCTCTGGAGCAGGTTCCGCTGCAGAATATCTCCTCGTACGGCTGTGTAAAGGCGAACCATATATCCGACAGGGTCTTCGAAGTAACCGACATGGTCGAAAAACCGAAACCGGGTGATGCTCCTTCGGATCTTGCCATTATCGGCAGATATGTTCTGACTCCCGAGATATTTCCGATACTTGCCAGGCAGGAACCGGGCAAGGGGGGTGAGATCCAGCTTACCGATGCGATACTGAAGCTTTCGAAAAGTCAGGCGATATATGGGTGCAGGTTCGAAGGGGTCCGTCATGACTGCGGTGACAAGCTGGGTTTCCTGAAAGCGACGGTCGATCTGGCGCTGAAGCGCGAAGAGTTCAACGGCGAGTTCGAGAAGTATCTGCGGGAGAGACTGGGCTGTTAAACAATGTGGAAGTTGGCGTGAATGACCTTCTGCAGGTCTTCTATCCGGATGATTGCCTGACGCATCTTTTCCCGCTCTTCAGCCGGCAGCAGATACGGGTTGATGTAGTGTGAATCCTTCTGAATCCCCTTGATCACCTTGATCTGCTGTATAATACGGTACCGGGTGAGAATATGGTACGCGTCTTTAAGCCCCTCCGCCATTGAAGCAGAGAAGCTCCCTTCCTTTTTGAGCAGTTCGATCCGTTCCAGAGTCGATGTTGCCGGGATCCCCTGATTAATCGAAATGATCCGGATGTTCATCACCAGCGGTGCCCATGCCAGAAGCTTCAGGTTGAACTCCCCTTTATGCTCGCCCGACCCCTCAATCCAGATCCCCTTCAGAAAGCCTAGCGCAAGTTTCATCTCTGTCGCTGCTTTCGCCATACCCCACAGTGCATGAAAATACTCTTTTTCAAGATCACGGATCAGATCAACCAGCTCTTCCGCCAACATCCTGTCGCCGGCAACATGCCGGGCATCCGAGAGGACGATAAGGTCCATCAGATTTTTAGCGTAATCTTCGTACTCATAGCGGACAATTGATAAAAGCTTCTTTTTCCACTGGCTCATAGAGCCGCGCCATGTAGGGTTGCACGGCATTATTCCACCGGTGCATTTTTTGAAGCCCATCTCTGCCAGCCGCTCGACAAGAAGATCTGAAAAGCAGGTGAAATAGTAGTCAGCCTCTTTTCCTCCTCCGTCGCCATAGACAATCAGGTAGTCCTGATCGGTAATAAGGGTCTGCTCTTTCCGGCCGTCGCTCCCCATACTGATAAGGGCAAAGGGCATTCGAGGCTGTATCGAGCCTGAAGCAGTCATCTCTGCAATGACAAGCTCCAGAGCTTTGCCAGCCAGGATGTCCCGGTAGTCCGTGCAGCTTTCATGCAGGACCGGTACCGAGGGGAGTTTCAGGAAACGCTCCATTTCGATCCTGTTCAGTTCTGAATGGATCTCGCCGAGTATTATTGCGGAGTGAACGTCAGGTATGGAACCTACTTGTCGATCCCGTGCGGAGGTGTCTTCTTCGATCAGGCTGATGGTGCTGTCAATGCTGTTCGTAAGGTTCCCCAGCAGATCAGCAATCTCGTCGGGATTGAGCAGTGGAAGGATATCGCGAACTCTTCCCATGAGCCCGGCGATAAACTCCTGATTTGAAACTCTTCCCGTGTGATGATGATCAGGCATTTGTACGCCTCTGCTGTTCTTGAATCAAATATACCACAAAGAAGAAAAGCGGATAAAAAAAAGGGGAAGGTTTCCCTTCCCCCACTGCATATGATCGGAAAACAGTTTCTAGTGATCGATTGCTTTCGCCATGCCGAGGCCGGTGTTCTGGCGGACATAGACTTCGTCGAACATCTCTTCTGAACGCCTGTTCGGGAATGCAAGAGCGCCAAAAATAGCAGCTGCAAAGCCGAGAGGAATAGAGAAGATGCCGGGGTTTTTCAGCTTGAGGATCGGTTTGTCAAGACCCATGATGGACTTGCCGTCCTTGTTCTTCTCGAAATCTACTTTTGCTTTGTCGTAAGCTTTCTGATCTTTCTCGCCAAGGGTTGTGCCAGGAGCAAGTTCAGCCTGTTTCTTCTCCATGGCAGTAATAACCTTCTGTGCGCCAGCTGCAACCAGTTTCGGATAGGTCATGTTCGGGGAAACCATAACCAGGCCGATGGAAGCGACTGTGCCGATAACAAGACCGGAGATAACACCGGCTGTGTTCATCTTGCGCCAGAAGAGCGAAAGAACAACGACTGGCAGGTTGCCGGATGAGGCAACGGCAAATGCAAGGGCAACCAGGTGGGCTACGTTTGCTTTCTCGGCGATGATGCCGATGACGATGCCGGCGGCGCCGACAACGAGGGAGGTAATACGTGCTGCCATGACCTGCTCGTGCTGGTCAGCATGACCGTCCTTGATGACGTTAACATAGATGTCATGAGCAATAGCTGCAGAAGCTGCGAGAACCAGACCGGAAACAACGGCAAGGATCGTAGCAAAGGCAACTGAGCAGAGGAAGGCAAGGAAGATATCGCCGATGATCGGGGCGATGTCAGCACCAAGCTGCTGGGCGAGGAGCAGTGTAGCCATGTTCCCGCCAGGGTCAACCTGCTGAATGCCCTGAGGAGTGACATGGATGGCAGCGCCAAAGCCGAGCAGGGTGGTGATAACGTAGAAGCCGCCGATGATCCACATGGCGATGATAACGGATTTACGAGCTGCCTGTGCTGTCGGAACAGTGAAGAAGCGCATAAGGATATGCGGCATCCCGGCTGTACCGAGAACAAGAGCCATGCCAAGCGAGATCTGGTCGAGCGGCGCCTTCATGAAGAGGGCCGGCTCAAGGAAACGCTGGCCGGCAGCTTCACCGGTCATGGTGACACCGTCTTTCAGCATCAGCAGTTCGACATGTTTCTGGATGTCAGGGCTGTTGACGATCTGCTCAAAGAAAGTCATCGGATTGAAGCTGGCCTTCATCATGACCAGGAACGCAAGCAGCAGAGCACCGCTGACGAGCAGGCCGGCCTTGATGATCTGGACCCAGGTAGTGGCGGTCATGCCGCCGAAAACAACATAACCTACCATCAGGATACCAACGCCGATGATGGAGGTCTTGTAAGGTAAACCGATCAGCAGCGCCATCAGCTTGCCTGCGCCAACCATCTGGGCAGTCAGG
>VFJK01000162.1 GCA_009886125.1 Geobacter sp.
TATGAACAAGTCAATTGGGGTCATAGGTGCAGGGAGCTGGGGCACGACGCTGGCAGATATGCTTGCAAAAAAAGGGCATGCGGTAACACTTTGGGCCTATGAACAAGAGTTGGTCGCCGAGATGGATAGCCGGAATGAAAACAGCATCTATCTCAAAGGGATTGCTCTTTCCGCTAATCTTGCATATACCGGCTCGCTTGTAGACGCGGTCAGCAACAAGCAGCTTATCCTTTTTGTAGTTCCTTCCCAGGTCCTCCGGCGTGTTTTGAAAGAAGCGATGCCCTATATTTCCCCAGATTCTCTGATTGTCAGTGCCTCAAAAGGTATAGAAGTTGAAACGCTCAAGCTTGTCTCACAGGTTTACGAGGAGCTTCTGCCGCCTGAACTCTTCAGATTATTTTCAGTGCTCTCCGGTCCAAGTTTTGCCAGAGAAGTTGCAATGGAGATGCCTACTGCTGTGGTCGCCGCGGCCTCGGATATACGGGTGGCTCAAGAGGTGCAGGATGCTTTCAACTGTCGCTTCTTTCGGGTGTATACTAACAACGATGTTACCGGTGTCGAGCTTGGCGGCGCAGTAAAAAATGTCATTGCTATCGCTGCAGGCATAGCAGATGGGCTCGGATTCGGCTACAATACAAGAGCCGCCCTTATCACTCGTGGGCTTGCAGAGATAACCAGGCTCGGACAGGCTCTCGGGGCCAATATCGAGACCTTTGCCGGGCTTGCAGGTATGGGGGACCTTGTCCTCACCTGCACAGGGGATCTTTCAAGAAATCGCACTGTTGGTATTCAGCTTGGGCAGGGGAGAACACTTGAGCAAATACTTTCCGAGATGCGGATGGTTGCTGAAGGTGTCAAGACCACCGAATCAACATGTCTTCTCGCAGATAAACTCGGAGTCGATATGCCCATATCTTTCAAGGTGAAAGAGATTTTAAACAACGAGCGACCTGCCAAAGCTGCTGTTTTGGAGCTTATGTCCCGAGATCTCAAGGCAGAAGGTTTTTAGACTCCAAAACTTAACCGGAGCGAAATGAAAAGCCGCCTTACCATCAAAAGCAGACTCTTCTTTGCCATTGCTGCTATTCTGGTATCTTCATATACCATTCTTTTCTTCTTATCTATCCGCTCAATTCAACGATTTACCGATGAAGAGATCACAAAAGACCTCGAAACCTCTCTCCGGTTTGCCAAGAGTCAGTTCACTGGCCGTCCGGAACTGGTTCGAGAAGCACTGAAATTGCCGGTTTCAGGAACGTTCATACATAAATTGTTCTCCAGTCATGACTCAGCAGGTCTCAAGGAGGCGGCCGGTCGCTGGAGAGGGTCTCTTGATTTTCTCGAGATGCTTACGTTCCTTGATGCTGATCTGGATGTAATCGTTCGCAACAATGGGAAAAAAGGGGCCAGGTCATTTCTGCAGGGAGAATTACTTGAAAGCCTGCTTGACAGACGCGAACCTTTCATTACAACGGAACTGGTAAGTCATGAACAGTACTGTGAAGAAGTAAGCAGCATTGTCTGCCAGGCGCTTCCCCCGGACAAGGAGGTGATGCTTCAGCTGGTTATTGTCCCGGTTGTTGATATCTCCGGGGAGCTACTCGGATTTGTAGTTGCTGGCAATGATGTCAATAGAGACATGCATCTTCCGTATCAGCAGCAGAAGGTTTTTGGCAAGGCTGTTGATATGATGATTACGCAACGGGGAGAACCGATCGCCAGTACGATTTCAATCCCGGGGCTTTTTGAATCATCTCTGCAAGCCAACGTCCTGCAATCGCTGAAAGGCGGGTTCTCCTTTAGCGGTAAGACGCTCCTGAATGATAGCGAGTATGAAATGATTGCAGAACCGATTCACAATCACAAGGGTGAATTCATCGGCTCTATTGCAGTTGCACTCGAAAAAAGTCAGTTCAGCAGCATTCAGAACGAAAACTTCATGAATCTCATCATCTGTGCGGTATTGAGTATTTCAGGAATATTTTCCCTCGCCTACTTTACTGCCTGGAAGTTTACCGCCCCGATCAGAAGATTTTCAGATGCGGTAAAATCTATCGAAACGGGTGATTATTCGGTAAAGCTTCAGGAAGGCGGAGGGGTTGAGTTCAAGACCTTAGCTAAAACGTTCAACAGGATGACTGAGGTGTTGAGTGAGCGCGACACGATTATTATAAACCAGAATAGAGAGCTTACTGCGTTAAACGAAGAGCTCGAAAGCATGGTAGACGAGCGAACTCAGCAGCTGGAATCTGAATCAGGACTTCAGAAAGCTATAGTAAAGAGCCTGACGGATGGGCTTGTCGTTACTGACATTCATAATGTCATCATACAGCTGAACCCTTCGGTTAAAAGACTTTTGGGTAATAACGCAGCGAAGATGCTTGGAAAGCCGCTGGTCGAGTTCTGCGAGGAGTTTGATCTTGTTGAATTGAAAACGCTTACCGGTAAAAGCCCTGGAAACTATTCTGATGCAGGTGAGACCATAGTTATGAAGAAGGGTCGCCGGAACTTAAGGTTCACCGTTTCTGGATTGAAATATGATGAAAGCACAAATAACGGTCTTCTGATAGGGATTCGTGATGTAACAGCTGATGAAGAGGTTGACAGGCTCAAGAGTGGTTTCATTGCAAAAATTTCTCACGAATTAAAGACACCACTCACTTCAATGAAGGGTTCACTTGAATTTATCCTGAAAAAAGGTAAATGGCTTACCGGGGTTGAGCGCGAGATGTTGGGCGTATGCCACAGAAACACAGAGCGTCTTATCAGCCAGGTGTCGAGCATTCTGGAGCTTTCAAGAATAGAGGCAGGCCAGGTCAATATTATTTTGCGACCTGTCCAGATAGGAGAAGTTGCTCTTTATGCCATTGAAGAGATCAAAGGGGCTGCACTTTCCAAGAACATTTCGCTTATTAATGAAGTCGGGGTGGATCTGCCCAGAGTTTTAGGAGATTATGCGCGATTGGGGCAGGCTCTTTCAAATATGCTTTCAAATGCGGTCAAATTTTCTCCGGCCGACTCGGTAATTCATCTTTTTGCAGAGATAAAGGCGGGGGGGCTCTCTCTTTCCGTAGCTGATGGCGGCATGGCAATACCTGAAGAGGAGAGAGCGACTCTCTTCAGCAGATTCCGCCAGGTTGGTCGTCCGGAAGATGCTGAATCTCCCGGAAGCGGACTTGGGCTTGCTATCAGCAAGGAGATTATTGAAAGGCATGGCGGGAGTATTTACTATTCGCCGGGAGCATCAGGCGGGAATGTCTTTACCTTTACGGTACCGTTTTATGGAGAGCAGAATGTCAAAGGATAGAATTCTGATTGCAGACGATGAAGCTGATATTGCGCTTATTTTGAAGCTTCAACTTGAAGATGCGGGATATAAAACTGTCCGGGTCAGAGATGGCGTAGAGGCTCTTGAAGTGCTGGCAAAAGAGTCGTTCGAACTCATCCTGCTCGATATAAAGATGCCTCGCATGGATGGAATTGAAGTACTTAAAAGGGTCAGGATCTCTTATCCTTCAATGGTAGTGGTTATGATGACTGCTCACGGGAATGAGGAGATAGCCGTTACTGCAATGAAAGACGGGGCTATTGACTACATTGCAAAACCGTTTTCCAATGATGATATGCTGAAAAGGGTCGAGAGGGCGATTTCCTTTAACCGGACTACTCAGGAGAATGAGAGGCTCCAGCAGCAGCTTGCGGCAGAGCAGAGGAAGAATGAGGCGATTATCCAGGGGATTGCAGAGCTCCTTATTGCGGTTGATAGCAGGGGTGAGATTATTTCGGTGAACCGGATGACGGAGACCGTTCTCGGGATGAGCCGGGAGGAGCTTATCGGGTTAGGGATCGACAAAGTGCTTCATACAGATCTTTCTCCCGGAGTGGAGCTCCCTACTTTAAAGACATTGGCAACAGGCAGGTCAATAGTCGATTTTACCTACTCGCTCCACACTCCCGGCGGGAAGATCCCGGTTTTGTCGAGCGCCGCGCCGCTTAAGGACAGCGCAGGAAATCTCGTCGGATGTGTAGAGATTATCCGTGACATATCCAGCATAAAAGCACTTGAGCGAGAGCGGGAAGATTTTGTGAGTATGCTCTCCCATGATCTCAAAAATCCGATAACCGCTATTGTCGGATCTCTTGATCTTGTCCGCGAGGGGAGACTCGGTCCGATAAACAAGGATCAGACTGAATTCATCGAAGCAGCAGAAGAGAGTTGTGCTGAAATGGTCGAGATGATTAATTCACTCCTTGACGTTCATAAATTCGAAGCAGGACTTATGGTGATGAGTTTCACTTCTGAAAGGCCGCAGCATCTTCTGGAAAAAATACAGAACCAGTTCTCAAGAGTTTCTGAAAAAGCCGGGGTAAACCTGAATTTCAGAATTGCACCCGAACTGCCTGAATGTTCCCTCGATAGAACTACTTTTATAAGGATGATGGGGAATCTTCTTTCAAACGCACTGAAATTCACTCCGGAAAAAGGGGATATTTCGGTATCCGCCGACATAATTACTGATCCGTCAGCCCTTGTATCAAGCATTCCTAAAGGGCTGTATCATGAGACACTGATCCCTGTGCATGGCAATTATCTCAAGGTGATGGTCGAAGACAGTGGGGTCGGGATTCCGGAGGAGTCACTTACGGATATTTTCGATCGTTTTGTGCAGGCGAAAAACCGCCGGGAGGGAAAAGCCAGGGGGACTGGCCTTGGGCTTGCCTTCTGTCGTAAAGTTATGGATGCACATAAAGGGTTGATCTGGGTTATGAGTGAAGAGGGGAAGGGTAGCAGGTTTATTGCGCTTTTCCCCCTTGATTCCGGTGATACCATTACTTAGGAGCCGTTACGAAATAAGTGTTACATTCCAAGCTATTTCGTTACGGCTCCTTATGCCGTTCTTGCCACAGTATATGTAACAGTTATTTTATCCCGACGGCTTAGTGGCTCTGTGATCTCCGGATGAGGGGTAATGGCGTATCTGACAAAGCGAGCGATAGAGGGGATGAACAGGTGTATGAGGATTTGAGCAAACTAAAAAGGGTTCTTGAGTTTGAGAGCGAGATTTCCAGAGTCAGGGATATCGATCTGTTACTGGAGAAGATACTCATTGAGGCGCGCTGTTTTACGAATGCAGATGCCGGATCGATCTATATTCGGGAGGGCGACTCACTCAAATTCAGCTACACACAGAATGATACCCTTCAGGCACTGCTTCCTTCCGGGAAAAAACTGATTTATTCGACATTCTCAACGCCGATCAACAGCAAGTCTATCTCTGGTCATGTAGCTGTGACCGGGCAGCTTCTTAACATCCCGGACGCATGGAATATGCCCCTGGAAACCCCGTACTCTTTCAACAGGAGCTATGATGAGCTTTCGGGATACCGGACACGATCAATGCTGACTCTTCCGCTGACTGCACAGCGCGGTGATGTTGCGGGGGTTCTTCAGCTAATAAATGCAAAAAACAAAAAGGGCGAGGTCATCCCTTTCCCCGAGTCAGGTATGCCGGTGCTTGCTCATTTGGCCAATGCTGCGGCAAACGCTGTAGAGCGGGCAAAGCTTACCCGCGGCATTATACTCAGGATGAACAAGATGGCGGAGCTGCGTGACCCGAAAGAGACAGGGCCCCATGTGAACAGAGTGGCCTCATATTCGGTCGCACTTTACGAAGCATGGGCGAATTTAAAGGGTATCCCGTTGATCGAGATTGACAGGAACCGGGATCTGCTCCGACTCGCCGCGATGCTTCACGATGTCGGCAAGGTTGCGATTTCGGATGTAATTCTCAAAAAGCCGGGGAGGTTTACCCCTGAGGAGTATGAGATAATGAAGCAGCATACACTTTTTGGAGCAAGGCTTTTTGGCGAGGCGTATTCTGATATTGACGATACTGCTATGGATGTGACGCTTAACCATCATGAAAGGTGGGACGGCAATGGGTATCCCGGACATCTGGATCCGCTCACCGGAATCACCTTGCCTGGCTATGAAGATGCTGATGGCAAGGCAAAAGGGAAAAAGGGCGAAGAGATCCCTTTATTCGGACGGATTGTTGCAATTGCGGACGTATATGACGCACTGTCAAACAAGAGATGTTACAAGGAAGCATGGGATGCAGATGCAGTCATTGAGGAGTTGAGGAACGAGTCGGGCAGGATGTTTGATCCGGAACTTCTGGAAATTTTTTTGCAGAACATGGAGACAATTCAACATATCTCTTCGCTTTACCCGGACTGATATCCTTCCAGCAGCCACAGCGGCCCGATTCTGCTTGAGTTAAGAGAGAGTTTCATATTATTATTAAAAGATTGAATTGAGGTTTACGGAGATATTATGGGCGAAGAGTTCATTCCGAAGTGGATTGCCTGGGAAACTACCCAGAAGTGCAATCTCAAGTGCGTTCACTGCCGCTGTTCGTCTGACATGCAGTCTTCCGAAGGAGATTTCAATACCGAAGAGGGTAAAAAACTTCTCAAGGAGATAGCAGATTTTTCAAAGCCGGTAGTCGTCCTTTCCGGGGGAGAGCCGCTGCTGCGTCCGGATATATTCGAGTTGGCCGAGTACGGTACCTCGCTTGGTTTGCGAATATGTATGGCTACAAACGGTGCGCTGGTAAATGACGAAGTCTGTGAGAAGATGAAAAAGGCTGACATCAAGATGGTCTCCCTCTCACTTGATGGTTCCACAGCTGCAGTCCATGATGATTTCCGATCATGTGACGGAGCCTTTCAGGGTGTAGTCAACGCAGCGGCGTATTTCCGCAAGCACGGGCAGAAATTCCTCATTAACTCCTCATTCACTAAGCGCAACCAGCATGATATCGCCAATACCTTCAAGGTAGCCAAGTCTCTTGGTGCGACCGCCTGGTACATGTTCATGATCGTTCCTACCGGCCGCGGCGAGGAGATCATGAGTGAATTGATCAGCAAAGAAGATTACGAGGAGATTCTCGACTGGCACTACCAGCAGGAAAAGCTTGAAGACGATATCCTTATGCGCCCTACCTGCGCTCCTCACTATTATCGGATTGTTCCACAGAAGGCGAAAGAGGAGGGGGTAAAATTCGAGCGGCGCTCCCTGACCTTTTCGACCGGAGGCGGGAAAGGGTGCATAGCGGCACAGACTATCTGCCTAATCGATTGCTTTGGTAACGTCAAGCCATGCTCCTACTTTCACCGAACAGCCGGTAATGTGAAGACAACGCCTTTTCGGGAGATATGGGAGAACTCTGAAATATTCAACGACCTCAGGAACTTCAAAGCGTATAAAGGGAAGTGCGGGGAGTGCGAATACATAAACGTCTGTGGCGGCTGCAGGGCAAGGGCTGATGCGGTTTACGGGGATTATATGGCGGAGGAGCCATTCTGTAATTACGTTCCCATAAAAACTCAAAAAAAATTATAAATTCCTGAGGAGGAACTTACATGAATACTCGTTTTTTGGATGCTTGCTGGGGAAAGCCAGTCGACCGGACACCGGTTTGGCTTATGCGGCAGGCAGGCCGTTATCTTCCCGATTATATGCGAGTCCGCTCAAAATGCACTTTTCTCGAGCTCTGCAAAACTCCTGAGCTTGCAGCTGAAGTCTCAATTCAGCCAGTGGATATTCTTGGAGTTGATGCGGCAATCATGTTTTCCGACATACTGACTCCGGTAGAGCCGATGGGAATGAAGCTGGACTTCGTGCCCGGCCCGGTATTCGAGCATCCAATCCGGACAATGGCTGACGTTGATGCCCTCAGGATACCGGATCCTGAAGAAGATGTACCGTATGTACTTGATACGATAAAGATACTTCGTCGTGAACTTGCTTCCAAGGTCCCTCTCATCGGATTCGGCGGAGCCCCTTTTACCCTTGCCTGTTACATGGTAGAGGGTAAGGGATCCAAGGACTGGGCAACAATAAAGAGGATGATGTATGCCGCTCCAGATGTCTATGCCGCTCTCATGGAAAAAGTGACTATGATGGATATGGAGTACCTGAACGCACAGATCAAGGCTGGTGCTCAGGCAATCCAGATCTTCGATACCTGGGGCGGGGTCCTTTCACCGACCGATTATGAGAAGTATGTCCTTCCGTATACCACAAAGCTCATCAACGGCCTTAACCGCCAGGACGTACCGGTTATCCACTTCGTTAAGGGCGCAGGGTCTATGTTCAATATTGTCAAAAAGGCCGGTGGAGATGTAATGGGTCTTGACTGGCATGTGAATCTTGGAACTGCACGAGATATTCTGGGCCCCGAGTTTGCAGTGCAGGGGAATCTCGATCCAACAGTTCTTTATGCCCCGAAAGACATCATTGAGCGCGAAGTCAAGCGGGTACTGGACGAAAATGCCGACAGGCCGGGACATATTTTCAACCTGGGGCACGGGATTCTTCCTACTGTTCCACCTGAAAATGCGATTCATATGGTCGAGTGTGTTCACCGGCTGTCGCAAAAATAATTATATGAGTGAGAAAATCACCGATCTTGAAATCCAGCTGACGCATCAACAGCATCAGTTGGAAGAGCTTAACGAGTTGGTGTACAACCAGCAGCAGCAGATTGCTGCCTTGACTTCGGAGCTGCGCAAGATCAATGAACAGATGCAAATCGCGCTTCCTTCGCTTGTTAAGGAAGCGGAGGAAGAAGCCCCCCCGCCTCACTACTGAAATAACGATAAAATAAAGAGACCCGCCAAGTGTATCGGCGGGTCTCTTTATTTGTAAATTCCAGTTTTTCCGTTCCGCTTTTCATATGAACTGCCTATTGATAACTCTTGCGTCTGAACAATCCTGTTTTAAGGGAGAGAATCCGGTCAAGAAAGAGTATCCCTTCAAGATGATCGATCTCATGCTGAATTGCGACTGCTTCAAAGCCGCTTGCCTCAATTGTCATAACTTCCTCTGACTGATTCAGGTACCTGACGGTGATCGATGTCGGCCGTTCAACATCTCCGGTGTAGTCAGGAACGCTCATGCACCCTTCACGCATTATTGACCTGCCGGAAGATGACATTATCTCGGGATTAAGCATGACAAGGAGGCCATGGTTGTTATCTTTGCCTTGGCGGTTACCTGAAACATCCACAACGCAGGCGGAGAGAGAAACCCCTATCTGCGGAGCTGCGACTCCGACCGACCCAGGGCCGGCTTTCATGGTGTCGATCAGGTCAACAATAAGCCCCATTATCTGCGCGTCTATCCTCTCAATCCTGTGCGAACGTTTTTTCAGTAACGGGTGTGGGAAGGTAAGTATTTTCAGAGAAGGCATCTGTAAGTATCCGCTAACGTGTCAATTACAAGGAGACAGGGGTAATGGCTCGAACGCCAATTTCAGCAGCCAGCTTTCTGCGAAGCGGCTCCAGCAATTCAGAAGTGGCTTCTATCGAAAGCCCGGGAGGGAGTATCGCCTCAAGCATCAGGACATAGACCGGCTCTTCTTTTGTCCCGATCAGTCGTGTGTTCAGATCCGTTATATTGACTTTATGGTCGGCAAGAGTCCTGGTGACACGGTAGACTATTCCGGGCTGGTCTGAGCCGTATACGGAGATAAGGCAGAGTTCTCCTTCGTCCTTGACCGGATAGATCTCATCTTCATGGAGGGTCCTCAAGTGAACCACCAGCCCTGATCGTTCTTGAAGCGCCTTGAATTCGTCACTTAAGCGCGCTTTCGTAAAGGGTTTTTCGTGAGTTACGATAAGGATCATCGCGAAATCCCCGCCGAGCATCGTGCAGCTGGAATCTTCTAAATTGCAGCCAAGCCTGAAAAGTACTTCAGTTGTGTCTGCAACTATCCCTGGTCTGTCCTTGCTTATGATTGTGACAGCAAAATGTGCCAGATTCTCAGATATATTTCTGCTCATGCGACCTCCCTCAGGCGTCAAGGCTCATAATTGTAAAGAAGAAGGCTGCCCCTTCGTCAGGAGTGCTTTCCGCCCATATCCTGCCACCATGTCTTTGAACAATTCTCATAACTGTAGCTAAGCCGATGCCTGACCCTTCGAACTCTTCGGTGCTGTGAAGGCGTTGGAACGGAGCAAAAAGTTTTTCCGCATATGCCATGTCAAATCCGCAGCCGTTGTCTTTTATAAAAAAACAGCGGATTTCGTTTACCATGGTTTCACCGATCTCAATAGTGGGCAGATTGCATTTTCTGGTGTACTTCCAGGCATTGCTGATAAGGTTCTGCAGCACGATCCGTAAAAGAGCAGGATCTGCATACGTCGTAATTCCTTCTGCTATGGTTGTTTGAACGTTTCTGCCAGGCTCGGTATCTCTGAGATCGCTGAGAATGGCTTCACTCATAGTTGAAACATTTACCGAAACACGGGTTATCTCGTGACGGTTAAGCCTTGAGAGGGCAAGAAGATGAGTAATCATCTCCTTCATATTTTCTCCAGCACGGTTTATCCGCTCAAGATGTCCTCTGATATCATCAGAAAGCTCTTTTGAATGCTCTTCCAGCAGTATATGAGTAAAAGCCAGAATATGGCGAACCGGTGCATGAAGATCATGTGAAATCGCATAAGAGAAGGCTTCGAGTTCATTTTTGGAGTTAAGGAGTTCAGCAGTTCTGATCTGGACTTTTCTTTCGAGAGAGTCAGCGAGGCCTTTAATCTCAATCAGATAGCTTCCCCGCTCAGAAGTCATCCGGTTGAAGGCTTTGCCCGCCTGAGCCAGTTCGTCACTCCCCGGAATGGCGAGGCGGCAACTGTAGTTGCCGGCAGAAACCTCGTTTAATCCATTGACGATGCTTTCAACCTTGCGACCAAGTCTCCGGCTGAACCATATGGCTGATAGTCCGCCTGAAAGGCAGATCAGGAAGAAAAAAATGAGATGCCTGAGTGCAGCCTGATCGGCTTCAGCATAGACCTCGCTGGTCGGTATGCTGGAGATCACCTTCCAGCCGGTAGCGTTGACCAGAGAAAGGCTGTAGTACCTTTCGGTGCCGTTCTGGTCCAGGGTGATAAAGGATTTCCCGGTGACTTTAGAAGCCTTTTGCAGAAGAGCTGACTGCTTGAAGGGCTTGCCGATCTCTCCCCTGTCGGCAGTATTCAGGAGGGTTATCCCTTTATTGTCAACCAGAGAGAAGGAGATGTGGGGTTGGATCTTCTCGATTTCTGTCAGGTGTTCCTGAAACTTGTAGAGATTGACGGGGAAGCCGAGGATTGCTGTCTGTGCGCCGGATTGTCCGAATACCGGCATGGTGACCATGAATGCCGGCTGGGTGAACAGTTTTGAAATGTGGAGATCTGTAACAACGGATACCCCTTTGCTCCCTTTTACAAACCACTCCCTGTCCGCATAGTTGATACTATGTGCACCTTCCGGAGACAGGGCACTTGCAAAATTGTTCCCCTTCATATCTGCGGCCAGTATATTCAGGTGTATCGGATAAAGCGGGAGCAGCTGCTGGAAGAGGTCATCGCATCCGGAAGGATCTTTATTGATTATGGCCGGGTGAAGTGCAAGAGAGTAAAGGACATTCCGGGAGTTCTCAATGAATGAATTGATCCTTTCGGAAGTCTCTTCAGCAACAGCCAGATTTCTGGCAAATGCACTCTTTTTATTGCCATTGACGGTATTTATATAGTGATAAACGGCATATATCAGGAACGGGATTGATGACAGCAGGACAATGCTGACAAATTTGTATCGCAGGCTGAACTTCATTCTGACTCCTACCACTACAGCAGTTTATATGCGGCATCTATGAAAGACGTCACAGCTTGTTGATAAATACTTCCCTTGGCTTGCTGGTGCCGTCAGAGGGGCCGACAACGCCTTCCCGTTCCATCTTTTCCATAATCCTTGCAGCGCGATTATACCCTATCCTCAGTCTCCGCTGGATCATGGATATCGATGCCTGCCGTGCCTCTGCTACCAGTGCCAGAGCTGAGTCATACTGTGGATCAATTTCATCATCATCAATGCCTGAGTTCTTGGAGTCAGATTCCTTCATCTCAAGAATAGATTTTTCATAGACAGGTTTCCCCTGTTTTTTAAGGAATTCAACTACTCTTAGCACTTCTGCATCAGAGACAAATGCGCCATGAGAGCGGATCATTTTGGCGGTTCCGGGTGGAAGAAAGAGCATATCCCCCATACCGAGAAGGGATTCGGCGCCGTTACAATCGAGGATTGTTCTTGAGTCTGTTTTGGAAGAGACCTGGAAGGATATTCGTGCTGGAAAGTTAGCTTTTATGAGGCCGGTAATAACATCCACGGAGGGTCTCTGGGTGGCAAGAATCAGATGGATACCGGCAGCCCTGGCCATCTGGGCAAGCCGTGCAATCGACTCTTCGATGTCCTTTCCGGCCACCATCATCAGGTCTGCAAGTTCGTCGACAATAACGACGATGTAGGGGAGATGGCCATGCTCGATATGCTCTTCTTTGGAGAGAAACTCTTGAATCGCCGCTTCATCTGCATCTATAAGTTCTTCCACCTCTTCCACTGAGACTGTGGCATTTGCCTGAAGCTCTGCCACCTCCTTTTCTTCACGGAGCAGTTCCCTGTTATAGGAGTCGATGTTCCGTACCCCTTTATCTGCCATCATGCGGTAGCGTCGGCCCATCTCCTCGACAGCCCATTTCAGGGCAAGAGACGCCTTTTTAGGGTTTGTAACGACGGGGAGAAGGAGGTGCGGGATACCTTCATACACCGAAAGTTCAAGCATCTTCGGGTCAACCATTATCATGCGGACATCTTTTGGTGTGGCTGTGTAGAGCAGAGAGAGGATCATGGTGTTGATCGCAACTGACTTGCCCGAGCCTGTGGCGCCGGCAACTAGAAGGTGAGGAGCTCTTGCCAGATCAGTCACAAGGGGGCTGCCTCCTATATCCTTTCCCAGTGCCAGCGGGAGTTTCATTTTCCCTTTGTGGAAGGATTCACTTGCAAATATCTCCTTCAGGAAGACCATTTCGCGATCGCGATTCGGGAGTTCTATGCCGACAACACCTTTGCCGGGGATGGGCGCGACAATCCGGATTGCCAGCGCCTGAAGCGCCATGGAGAGGTCGTCGGCAAGCCCTGCGATACGGCTCACTTTAATGCCGGCGCCGGGCGAGAACTCGTACATCGTGATAACCGGGCCAGGACAGATCTCGATGACTTCACCGTCTATGCCGAAATCCCGGAGCTTTTTCTCCAGAAGCCGTGCGTTCATGGAGAGAGCTTCCTTGTCGATCCGGCGCTCTGTTATCGGGGGAGTATCAAGCAGGGAGAGCGGAGGGGTCATGAAATCACCGTCATTCGCAATGAAATCAAAAGTTTCCTGAACCGGCTTGAACTTGTCACTCTCCCTCTTCTTCTCTTTTTTTGTGGGCAGAGCTGTTATGACCGGGATAGATGCGGAAAGCGGTTTGATGAGCGGTGCTCCAGGTTCGGAACTTTTCCCGCCCCTGTTTTCCAGGGACTTGTTCAGGGCTTTCTTCTCCTGCGATCTGTTCCAGCGATCTCCCGCAGCATTTATCCACCAGTCCGCATACAGGATAAACGAGAAGCGGGAGAGCACCATGATCGATGCCGCAAGCATCGGGAGGAGCAGAAGTATTGCGCCGGGTGTGCCGAGGTACCTTTTCATGAGTTCGGCAGCCTTGAAACCAATGCCTCCGCCAGTAGGAACCCGTTGTCCTAAGAGTTGCGTAAACTCGATGTTAAAAGCGAAAATGGCCGAGAGCGTTACCAGCATTCCGGTAAAAGCGGCAATTTTATAGGCTTTCCAGCGAAATTCCTTGAAGCGGAGCGAGCGGTACGAAAGGTAGAGGAGAGACAGGGGAATCGAGTATGAGGATAGCCCGAACAGCTGGAGCAGGATATCGGATAACTCTGCACCCAGCCTGCCGCCGAAGTTGCGCACGGAATGATCCGATGAGAAGGTATTGAAGGAGAAGTCGTCAGCCTTGAAAGATAACAGGGACATCAGGAGAAAGAGCCCTGCCGCGCCGATAAGCATCCCTTTTATTTCAATCGTCAGCCGCTCTTTTTTTTCTGCCTGGTCGTCCATAATTTCCAAAGGATAGCATTAATTATGATGAATGGAAAATAAGAAAAGAGAAGCTTTTCAAGCAAAAAGCCACGTGAGAATTATAGAAGCAATGTTACATTTCGAGGATAACAGGGAGAATGACCGGTCGTCGCTCTATCGTCTTCTTGAAGAAGCGTTTCATGACAGCACGGACCTCCTGCTTGACCTCGGTCCACTCCCCCATCACCTCGATATTGAGCTGCTCAAGCCTCTCCAGAACGATCATTTTCGCCTGTTCCAGAAACTCCCTGCTCTCATCCTCAAAGACAAAACCACGGGAGACGATATCAGGGCCATAGATTATCCTGCCGGTCGACTGTTCAATGCCGATTATAACAACAACCATCCCGTCTTCAGAGAGATGCTTGCGGTCTTTCAGCACGACCCTGCCAACATCCCCGACCCCTTTGCCGTCCACGAATATCCGGCCATACTCGACCTTTTCAAGGGTGCAGGCCTCCCCTTCAGAGAAGGCTACCACATCGCCGTTGGTCATTATGATGCAGCGCTCTTTCGGGATTCCTACCAGTTCAGCAAGCTGGGCGTGCTTTACCAGATGACGGTACTCACCATGTACCGGGAGAAACCACTGCGGTTTGACAAGGTTCAGGATCAGCTTAAGCTCTTCCCGGCTGGCATGGCCGGATACATGGACTTCCGAGACGTTTTCATGAAAAACTTCGGCTCCACGTCTGTACAGATGATTTATGAGGTCAGAGATGGTTTTTTCATTGCCCGGGATGAACCTTGAAGAGAGGATGACGGTATCGCCGGCTTCAAGCCTGATCTGCTTATGGTCATCCATGGCAATTCGGGAAAGGGCACTCATCGGCTCGCCCTGCGAGCCCGTGGTTATCATGCAGACCTTATCCCGGGGGATTCTGGGGAGCTCTTTGATATCGATAAGGGTGTCGTCCGGAATCCGGATGTAGCCGAGTTCCCTTGCTATCTGGACGTTTGCGAGCATGGAGCGACCGTTGAGCAGTACTTTCCTCCCGCAGATGACGGCTGCATCAATAACCTGCTGGACGCGATGAATATTGCTTGAGAATGCGGCGACGATTATCCTTTGCGGACATTTCGGGAAGATAGCTTCAAATGCTTCACCTACAAGCCGCTCGGAGAGGGTATACCCTTCTCGTTCGACATTAGTTGAATCCGACAGAAGTGCAAGGACCCCTTTTTCTCCGTATCTTGCAAAAGTAGCCAGGTCGGTCAGTTCACCATCTACAGGGGTCTGATCGATCTTGAAATCGCCGGTGTGGATGACGGTCCCTTCCGGCGATGTAATCGCAAAAGCGCAACCGTCCACAATCGAGTGAGCAACCCGGATGAATTCGATAGAGAAACAGCCTGCTTCCACAACCTCCCGCGGTTTTACACAGACAAGTTCGACCGAGTTGTCCAGATCGAACTCTTTCAGTTTCTCCCGGACGAATCCGATTGTAAGGGCGGTTCCGTATACCGGAGGCTGAATGTCGCGAAGGATATACGGTAGAGCGCCGATATGGTCTTCATGGCCGTGTGTGAGGAAAATCCCTTTGATGGATGCAGTGCGGCCGGCAAGGCAGGAAATATCAGGTATCACCAGATCGATTCCGAGCATGAAAGGCTCAGGGAACATGAGCCCGCAGTCGACGATGATGATGTCATCGCCATACTCGAAAAGCATCATGTTGAGGCCGATTTCGCCCAGGCCGCCGAGCGGGGTGATCTTCAGGCCGGAGCTGTCTTTTTCGGAGAGTTCCATAATGAGTTTATTTTGCTGGTTGGACGGGAGGTTCAAGAAGCTGTATCTTCTGGTCGCAGATAGCTATCCACTTCATGCCGGGAGTGATAAGGCCGTGAGTCGAATAGAAAGCGCTGCGCAGAGCCCGGTAGGCAATAAGCGACTTATCTCTCTCCCCCCTGTTCTCCATGTCCCTGCCGATGATCCAGAGCCGTGCGGCACTCCGTTCAACGAAGGGGCTGAAGGGCGTATACATATGGATGGCAGACTCAAACCCGGCAATGGCATTTATCTGGTCACCGGCAGCCAGCAATCTCTCTCCGCGCTTGTATTGAGACCACTGCCGAAACTGGGTGGTTGCAGCAAAGAGGAAGATGGAGACCAGGGCGACAAATACAGCGTTGACTATAATCGATTTTGTTCTGTCCAGCATCAGATCACCTTGAGAAAAAGTTTGGAACAGTAAGGAGCAGTACTCCTGCCAGCGAGGCAATCATCCCGATGAGCGCAGTTATTGCGGCCAGGATCCGCCAGGGAGAACGGATACGGTAAGAGGCCGGCAGCGCCCAGGCAGTTACCGCCAGTCCTGCAATTATCAGGGGGATATATCGATAGCCCATATTAACTCTCCAGTCCGGAGGCAATAGACATCCGGACCTGATCCATTAGTGAGATCTGGTGCTTCACTCCGCCTGGTTTTGTCTGAATCGGAGGGTTGAACTTTATCCTTATTATGCCAGGAACCAAATATAAAAATTTATCAGGCGGGTTGATCTTCATGCTGCCAACAATCGAAAAAGGGATGATCGGTACGCCTGCTTTTGATGCAAGAATAAACCCGCCTCTTTTGAACGGCAGGAGGTTGCCGTCATTCGAACGGGTCCCTTCAGGGAAGATTGCAATGCTTGTCCCGCCGCTTACCAGCCTGGCTGCCTTGTCGAGGCTCTTGAGAGAATCTCTGCCATCGCCTCTGTTTACCGGAATATATCCAGCTGCCTGCATTGAGCGTCCAAAAAGCGGGATCCTGAATAGCTCTTCTTTGGCAAGCCAGTTGAACCGGATCGGAATAGACTGAAAAAGTGCCATAATATCAAAATTGCCCTGATGATTACCCATAAAGATAATGGGCTGGTCAAGCGGGATAAGATCCGCACCTTCTACTTCAACAGTGACTCCTGCAGCAAGCAGGCCTATCTTGCTCCACAACCGGGCAACCCGGTGGTACGTTCTCCCATCCCTTTCAATGAAAGTGAAGAGCAGCGCAATAATGGTGCATAATAGAGTCCACGGCAAGAAAAACAGTAGATAGAGAGAGGCTCGCAACATAATGGAATCCGCCGGATAATCTGGCTAAACTTACTGTTTTTCCCCCTCAGAGTCAATGAAATAGCGCTTGCTAAAGGGAGGAGCTTTTTATAGACTGTCACACTTGAAATATATGAAGCCGTCAAGGTATCGATTGTTAAATATGTCTGTCATTGGGGAATACGTAAAATCAATAGGTTGGATTTGAGGGATTGTTAATTATGTTTGTCACTAAATAATAAATATCGCCAGTATCTTCAGTGACAATGTTAATTATGTTTGTCACCAGAAATTAGGAATCGCAATAAAAGCCGCCAGTGTCTATCACTGGCGGCTTTTCAGACAAATCCCCACATATAAAATCACCATTTGCCTCAAAAAGAAAACGCCTTCGCAGGATGTCCTGAAAGGCGTTTTCTTATTTGTAAAGCAATCCTCTTTGGATGTGTGTTTTATTTGAACGATGCTTTCAAGACCGCAACATATGCGTTCCAGTCCCTGAATCCGGTGCGCCTAGCAAAGTCGTTGTAGACATGCCCCAGCTTTAATCCTTCCTCTTGTTTCTTGCGCCGATTGAACTCTATTTTTATCTCTCGCTTTTTGGATTCTATCAGTTGCTCATCCATGGGCTGCACCCCTGATCCTTTTTTTATTACCTGTTGGTGCCGGTAACGACATACTCTTTCTCGCGAATGGGTCCGATAGTCTCTCATACTCATGAATTGTTCCCGAAATATCAACTTCTGCCAAGTCAGAGCTCGGTTCAATTTCAACGCCGAATCTATCTGCCAGTTCACAAATCAGTTGTTTTCGCTTTTGTATGACTCGAACATTTATTCCAGCAACTAGTCGCAGAGTGTTAAGTGATAGGCGTTTTCCCATTGTCTTTAATCTTTCAACTGCCCAACAAAGTTTTCTATCAATATACTCTTCGCGAGTTTCCAGATTTCGCATTATAACAGACTCAACCAGGGGGAATCGATTTGGGTCATTGATATAATGTGACTCTATTCCGATTCGCTTCAACATGCCGGTTTTTGTCAGCCGAAATGGCTTATCGATACTGGTAAGTTCACCAATGATGCGTTCAAGTTCTTGTGATTTCTGCTGGTCAACAAGAACCCAGTCAAAGCGAGTATTTCGCTGAGTTACGACGCTGGTATTATTCCGAGCAGGAATTTTTTCATAGAACCATTCTTTATCGGATGAATGAAAGTATTCATACGACCTAACTAGCTCGTTGCAAATAGTATTTCTGCCAGCATCTGGATTCCGGGAGAGAAAATCAATCAGAAGTCCGCGGTGTTTATTCCTAAGAGCTGATTTTCTAGCATCCTGATGAATGTCAATGAGACTTGGTTGATCCAGCTCAATATAAATGAGTAGTTCTTCTGAGCAACTGTATCGCTTCATTATTTCCGATTTTTTATGACCGGCAAGCAAATCTTTTCTGATGCATTCAAGTGTTTTCCCAAATTTACTCTTGAGATTGTCAGGCATGTTCATCTGTAGTTTTTGCCTTCTCATTTCCCTGATGACGTTTTCGACGCGAACTCCAAGTATTTTTGCTATCTTGGGAAGGCTATAGTTGTCATCAATCATTGACTTGAGATTCGGCCAACGTGCTGAAGCTTTGGGGGGTATTGGCGCGACTATTTTTTGTGTTGGCTCGAAGTTTTCAAACTCCTCTACCGATTCAAAAATGGCACCGATTACTAATAGAAACAGCAAGCTGGCTCGTTTTTTTTCGCCAGAACAGGAATTGATAAGCCGTTGCAACCAAGGGGATGGTTGATTACCTGTCCAGACATTTATGCTGAGATGTTGAAGGTTATTTATGCTGAAGCGTGCTTCAATTGCTTCTGCCAATTTTCTATAACTGATCGCGGAACCCCGCGAGTAACCTTTTCGAATTACGGCAGTTCTCATGGCATTAGCAACGTCAACTGAATTTGTCCCTGAAGTTTTAAGGAGAAATGCACTTTCACGCGCAATCCAGACTAGTGGCTCAATATCAGGCAGTGAATTTATCACATTGAGCGGGGTTATAGAGTCACAACAACACCTTCCCGGCATGCTTAATCCACGTCGATTTATTGGGTACGGCCCACATTCTGCACAACCATGGGACAGTACCTCTTCGTGCTCAAAGCAAACCAAAACGCCCGGCAGTTGGTGCTCACGCCGGAAAAACGTAAATCCGAATCTTTGCTGTTGTTCGGCAATGCATTTTAAACAGTAACGAGGACTGCGTGGGAATGGAGGGGTAATATGTCTACTTAAACCCATTGCCATGGCTAGGGGATGAGTGACATCTTTCGAAGCCAGTTCAGAAGCCATGGCCAGTTGTTCATCCTTTCTGTAAAAATAAACAATATATGGCAAAGCTGTGTGTCCCAGCACGATATTCATCGGTTCACACCATGAGTGACAAGAAGGAATGCGTTTTGATAAAGCTCCAAGGTAACCTGGAACAGGTGAAATGATAGAAGCTCGATACTGCTGTCCGGTGAGTTCACTAATAAGATGCCGTTCCGGTAATCCCGATCTTTCAGCGCAACGACAAAATGTTGAATAGACTGTTTCGCCAGGAGCCGGGTTGGGGAAGAATGGAAATGATGTCATCGTCACCTCTTATGTCAGCCAATTACCAGTTGTTTCAGCTCAGCCACAGACCGTTTCACAAGAACTGCCGGTTTCCCGACATTAGCTTCTGTTGCTTGCACAACAGGAGTTTTGCTGTCACTGCTTTGGGTAGCAAGCTTCTGTAATTCCTGAAATCTATTCGATTCTGAATTTTGCTTCATCGCGGACGTTGAAGAACGATAAAGGTCTTCGTAACGGGACAGAGCTTTTATGTCGCCTGACCTCAGAGCATTAACCATGTCATGAATAGGCTGCAGATTATTTCGATAAACACTTTTAAGCATTTTAGCGTTTACTACTTCGGTGCCTGAGTCAATTGCAGCTATCTGGGCTTTTATGAAGAGCGTCAGAACGATCCCGGTAATGCCTTGGCTACAGTCGTACAAAGTGTCCCGAATCTCTTCGGTAAGGTTCACTGGTTTTCGCAACCATTGATACGACCACAGAACTTTACAGAATTCCACCCAGTCATCATCTCCAGGAGATGACGGTTTTTGTAATTCATGATATCCACCTTCAGAGAATCTCCGCGCAGTGCTCATGTTATTATCAAGAATCTGAGCAGCCCGATAAGTACCAACAAGCAGAATAGGAACGCCTAGTCCATCGCGCAAATTTCCAATAAGTGCCGACAGTTCTTCTTTCCCACCAGCACGCGCAAGAGAAATATTTTCAAAGGCGTCGATAATAAGTAAGCCAACATGATAATTCTCAAGCATTTTTCGCAGTGTAATTACATGCTGTGTTCTATTCGACTTTTGTGAAAAGAGCCTCGCTCCATGGTTGGTTCCCAACATTGAATCTACGAGTTCGCCAAGGGTTGCACAGAGTGACTTAGGGCTGCATTGGTCAGGTGCATTGCCCTTCAGATACGTTATTTGGGTCTCTGTAAAAGGGTTCCCCTGATAATTTGAGTGCCGTATTACCGGACTTCCAAAACTTTCAGCGATTGCATTAACAAGGGTAGTTTTCCCAATCCCGGATATTCCTGTACAAAATGAAATCGTCGAAGTTTTGTTGAAATGTGGACGGCAAGCATGTTCGGCATGGTGAAGAATACTTTGTCCTTCGGTTGTTAATGGATTGCGATAACGGTATCCATCTATAATTTGAGCGTAAATGCTCTTATAGACACGAATATGCTGTGCCATTGGAAACATGAAATGGCCGAGACGTTGCGGTAACAGCGAACGCAGCATAGGCGGCAGGCTTAACTCTGATTCAGTGAACTCTGGTATTTTTGCTAAACGACGAAATATCTCATCATCATCCTCAGGTATGGGGCGTAATGCTTCAATAAGCGGATTACCTCGGAATTCAGGTATTGGATATTCTGTATACTCAGGACTCTGATGATTCATATCTGCCATTTAAGCTCCCCCATAGGTTTGTTCTTTTCGTCTTTAATGGTTGTTCCGCTGGCTCATGGGAAAGCTCCTCAACCTGAAATTCAGAGCTATGTCCAGATTTCGCGGCGGCTATGGCCTTAGTATAAGAGCCAAGAACTTCTTTCCCTTCGATAAGACGGTTCACATCACGTTCTACTTCACGATTCATTCTAATTTTGGACTTTCCTTCAGTTTTGCTTTGACTTTTTCTGACAATTTTCATGTTTTCAACTGCCTGCTTGACCATCGGTGCATCAAGTTTTGCAGCTTCTTGACCCTGATGCGCGTTTTCGAGCTTAGCATCTTCTCTTAAGTCATTGGCATCCCTGTTAAAGCTTTCAAGTTCGAAAAAAGCAATTTTGAGCCTCCGGATGTCATCATTATCCACTTGAGCCCCAACCCAATCATTACTGAATTCATCAAGAAACCAGATTTGGTCTGCCAGGTGCTCATCGAATCTGATTTCTATCGGGAAATGGCCGTTTGCCGCACGGGACAAGTATCCTTTTGCAAGGTCATCAGCAAAATACGTCTGCCTTTTATAGTAGATGCCCCGCGGCGTCACCGATGCAAAATCCTTTGAGAGCAGATTTGTGTAGACCTCTTTTCGCGTCAACGTTCGAGTGAATCCAGGCCGGTTGTCAAGACCCCACTTATAGAGGCCAATGCGTGTAATCGAGGTTTCTCCGTCTTGAAGAAGTTGATGTGGGATGTTTTTGAGCGGTACGGGGGCATTATTCAGTATTAGAATTTGCCGCACTATAATAATTTCCAACTCGTCAAGGCTAAGGGCTGCTGTATCCTTGCCATCCGGTTCTCTACGTCGTGGCATTTTCGAATAACTGCCGGGGATTATTTCAGACCGTCCATGTTTAATCTGGTTTATTGCCCCCTCAACCAATCCTTTGAGCTCCGGGCACATAGGCGGCATGATTTCCACCTTGATTCCAATTTCTGGAACCACTGACTTATTGCTGATTAGTTCTGCACGGTCTGCTGCAAGGCATGATGTCAAATGGTGACAAGGCCAGTCTTCGTCTGTAAAGGGCAGTCCGAGTTTTGCGAAGACAAGCCCTTTATTCTGGAACGTATTATGGAGTGCCCTTGCTGCCAGTGCCCAGCCTGCATTTTCTAAGGAAAGTGCATAACCGACACAGGCTCCACTCCAGACATCCATGACGACGTAGAGGGTCGGGGTGCCAACCAGACGTGGACGACCGTATCTGGAGACTAACTGTATTTGCAGTTTTGTCGCATCGATTTCAAATCGTGCGCCTGGACCATGAACACCTTGCCGATTATTGCCGCGGAATGACCAGGGATTTTCTTTGTCACGCACCCGTCGTGGGTTTTTTTGTCTTTTCCCCTCTTGCCGTTCTATCCCTTCGCAAACGTAGCGAAACTGAGCAAAAGTTGGCCGGATTGGCTTTGGCAAAATGATTTCTTCAAGTTTTTTGGTTCCATTTACATCCTCAACAAGCCCCATCCCTTCAATAAAATACGATTTCAATGTCAGAACATATGCTTCTATTAAAGTGTTCATTCCAGGCAGATAAAATTTTCTGGCACCCTTTTCCAGATTATTGCGCACATCAGGCAGGGAGAGTTCGCACTGTACTGAAAAGACCGCTTTTCGACCCCGTCGCTTTTGACCTTCTTTTTGCGTGGACCCAGGGCGACCACAGTTTTTGAGTGTTGCGCACAATGCAGACTTGACCATACCTCCCCACAGGTAGCGATAATATAATCGGCGGATGTTGCGGGCACTAACACTGCATTCTTTTGCCCGAACCGAAAACGCCCGATTCCTGAACTCAGGATCGTGCAATAACAATTCATCAGCCAGAAGCGGTTCCAGGATAGAATAGTTTTTTTCCAGTTTTGCGCGGGCACTGTTGCTGAGTTGCTCCGTTGATGCTGGCAGGTCGCAATCAAACTCCATATTTATTGAGATTAGTCCTGCCTGAATTCCATCGAGGAGGCTTTGCACGGTCACACGGAAAGGTGCTCTAAGGTGGTCAAAATCGATAATCGTTCTTTCCGTTTGTCTTAACTGCGGTCTAAAGACATCAAGTTGCATTAACCATGCATCACCATTTTCGCTGATGCCGACTAGGCGTACATATCCCGAGAACACGGCATTATTTTCGATTGCTCGCAGTATTTCGCCTATGCTAAGCACTTTTCGTCTCCAATCGGTATTCTCCTTAGAGGGTAATGGTGGTGAATGAATTCGCTGTCGAGATCGACAGGGAGCATTTGAAGCCATACGGCTCTGCCAAAAAGCATCTGACAGAGATTAGCTTCGAGCTTAAGGTCTGCTGAAACATCGTTAATAATGTCAAGCAGCCTCTTTGCAGCTTTCCAGTGATAATTAAAGTTATGAATGAAGTCACTCATGTATCCCATCAGCCAATCAAGCTCTTTAGCAACGATACTGGTTCTGAGCATGCTAAGATTCTTGGCACGCACCAACGGAATATCTGCTTCTGTTGAGACACACCACGGCACACCACGCCTAAGGGGTGCCGTTGCTTGAGATGCATCGCTGAGGTTGATGGACGCGATATTCACCAGTAAACACCTCTCCACGCTTATATGGCAGTTCGCTAATTATCATGTTTGGTTATACTCTTCCCTCGTTGAAAGATATATGCTAACTTTGTATGTACGTATAATATAATATTCAAACGTGATTGTCAAGAACAATTGTTAGTTTAATGCATCAATAGTGTGGTGTGCTTCCGTGGCCCCATGATTTGCTGATAAATTGACGTGCTTTATGATGATAGTACGTTAGATATGAAGTGTTTACTCATCAATAAGTGGTGACAGCTTATTGTGAATTATGCTATATTCTAGGACGATTTGATGGGGAGTATAGAAGACCATGATAAGATTTAGACTAAAGGAAGTCATTGCTGATTATGAATTCCAGGCTGGCCGGCGAATAACGCTTGAAGCAATTGCCAAGGATACCGGCATACACCGAACAACGCTTTCAAAAATCGCGGGTGTCCGTGGATACAATACAACAACCGACGCCATCGGGCGTCTTTGCAAGTTTTTCGATTGCCCCGTCGAACGACTGATGGAATATATCCCTGAAGAGAAGTAAAACAATATTAGGTAGTGTCGTTACATGAATCTGTTTTTCATTTGGTAGGAAATTGCTTTGCTACCAATAATAATGTAACATATCCTCCCGCTTCACTCTTCCTGATAAGAATTTTAATCGATGGATTAACAAATCCGCTGAAATTTCAAAATTTAGAAAGGAGCTGAATTCAACAGTATTTGTGCAGAAGTCAAAAATAAGAATTGTAACCTATTGATTTTGCGTTACCCGAATGACAGACATAATTAGCAAGTGACAGACATAATTAACGAGTGACAAACACATTTAACAATACACAAAGGGAGGGGAGTTCATGGCCAGTCTGAACAAGGTAATGCTGATAGGCAATCTCGGCAAGGATCCGGAA
>VFJK01000117.1 GCA_009886125.1 Geobacter sp.
GCCGTTATACTCCAAAAGCTGAGTGTGTCAAGCAGATACATGGAACAGGCGGATGTGCGCAGGGTTTATCCTTGACGTTTCAATGAGTTCCGGCTATTTTATCAAGTTCGAAACGACCCGACTGGAGGCATTCCATGGATTATAAAGATACGCTTAACCTGCCGCAGACCGATTTCCCCATGAAGGCGAACCTTAATCAGCGTGAGCCGGAGATTCTGGCGAAGTGGGATGCAGATGGGCTTTATCGGCAGATGGAAGAAATCGGCAGTAATAGGCCTCTGTATATTCTGCACGACGGCCCCCCCTATGCCAACGGTCATATCCATATCGGCCATGCATTGAACAAGATTCTTAAAGACCTGATCCTCAAAAGCAAACGAATGGAAGGGTTCAATGCCCCGTACGTGCCGGGTTGGGATTGTCATGGACTCCCGATAGAGCTGCAGGTCGAAAAGAATCTCGGTTCGAAGAAGCATGAAATGTCCAAGCTGGAGATGCGCAAGGAGTGCCGTAAATATGCGGAGAAATTCATCGCCATCCAGAAGGAGGAGTTCAAAAGGCTCGGGGTTCTGGGCGACTGGGACAATCCGTATCTGACGATGAATTACGAATATGAGGGGCTGACTGCTGCCGAGCTTGCCAAATTTGCCCACAACGGCGGACTCTATCGGGGCAGAAAGCCGGTGCACTGGTGCTCATCCTGCGTCACCGCTCTTGCAGAGGCCGAAGTCGAGTATGCAGATCATACATCACCATCCATCTTCGTGAAGTTCAGACTGAAAGACGATGTTTCCGCTGATATCCCTGCTCTGGCCGGGAAAGAGGCGTTTGTCGTCATCTGGACGACGACCCCCTGGACAATCCCTGCCAACCTGGCAATATCGATGCACCCGGAGTTCGACTATGTGGCGGTTCAGACGGAGCAGGGGATTCTGATCGTCGCTGAAGGGCTCAAAGACTCTTTCCTCCAGGCGACCGGTCTGACCGGGACTGTCCTCGCAACATTCAAGGCTCCTCTGCTTGATGGAAAAAACTGCAGTCACCCGTTTTACGACCGCGATTCGGTCATCCTGCTTGGCGAGCATGTAACGCTGGAGGCAGGAACAGGCTGCGTCCATACCGCTCCGGGCCACGGGCATGACGACTACGAGATGGGGCTGAAATTCGGTCTTGAGATTTATAATCCGGTCGATAATCACGGCAAATATATCCAGAACCTTGAATTTTTTGGTGGGCAGTTCGTTTTTGCTGCCAATCAGAGCGTGATCGAAAAGCTGACCGAGGTCGGCGCACTGGTAGCTGTTTCCAGCATCAGTCACTCCTACCCGCATTGCTGGCGCTGCAAGAAGCCGATCATTTTCCGGGCCACGGAGCAGTGGTTCATCTCCATGAAAGCCAACGGTCTTCAGCAGAAGTCGCTTGAGGCAATCAACGAGGTTGAATGGATACCGAAGTGGGGTAGAGAGCGGATCTACGGCATGATCGAAAACCGTCCTGACTGGTGCATCTCGCGCCAGCGTACCTGGGGTGTACCGATAACTGCTTTTTCCTGCCAGGCCTGCGGAGAGTATATTGCAGATGGTACGATCATGGATCACGTCGCCGGGCATTTCAAGGAGCATAGTGCTGATGTCTGGTTTGACTGGGCGGCGGAAAAGCTTATGCCAGCAGGGACAAAGTGCCCGAAATGCGGCGGAGCCGCTTTCAATAAAGAGAACGACATCCTTGATGTCTGGTTCGATTCGGGCGTTTCCCATGCTGCAGTGCTCGAACCGAACCCAAAACTCTCCTCGCCGGCTGACATGTATCTTGAGGGGAGCGATCAGCATCGCGGATGGTTTCACTCCTCACTTCTGGAGAGCGTCGGAACCCGAGGAGTCGCCCCGTACAAAAACGTTCTCACCCACGGATTTGTCGTCGACGGTTCAGGCCGAAAGATGAGCAAGTCGGTCGGCAATGTCGTCGCCCCGGAAGAGGTCATCAAGAAGTATGGCGCCGAGATCCTCCGCCTCTGGGTTGCTGCGCAGGATTATCGTGACGATATCAGGATCTCGCAGGAGATTCTGACTCGGCTGTCCGAAGCTTACCGCCGCATCAGGAACACCTGCAAATACATCCTCGGCAACCTCACCGATTTCGATCCGGCAAAGGACTCTGTCGATCCGGCAAAGATGCCGGAGATCGACCGCTGGGCACTTCACCAGCTCGAACTGCTCAAGGAGAAGGTCCTCACCTGTTACGGAGAGTACGAGTTCCATGTGCTGTATCATGCAGTCAACGGATTCTGTACCGTCGAGATGAGCGCCTTTTACCTGGATATCCTCAAAGACCGCATGTATACCAGCAAGGCCGACTCACTGGAGCGCCTGAGCGCACAGACGGTCATGTATCGCATCCTCGACACCCTGCTGCGGCTGATTGCGCCGGTGCTTTCCTTTACCGCTGATGAAGCGTGGCAGTATCTTCCCGGCAGTCATGAAAGCAGTGTCCATCTGGCAGAGTTTCCAAGGCTTCAACCGGAGCTGAAGGACGACACCCTGGTAGAGCGCTGGGACAGGATCATGAAGGTCAGAGCCGAAGTGTCCAAAGCTCTTGAGGTGGCACGCGTCGCCAAGACCATAGGGCATTCCCTTGACGCCAGAGTCTTAGTGAGCGCCGACGCAGAGCTCCAGTCATTTCTGAAGGAGTATGGGATCGAACTGGCTTCCATCTTCATCGTCTCGAAAGTCGAGCTGGTACCGGAGATCACCGGCGAAGCGTATGTTTCCGATGCCGTAACCGGATTGCGTATCTTCGTGGATGCCGCGCCGGGAGAAAAGTGCGAACGCTGCTGGTGCTACAGCGAGGAGCTGGGAACAGTTGCCGAACATCCGGCGATCTGTCCGAAATGCACGGCTGCGGTAGTGTAAAGCGAAAATCAACCCCCCTCGATCCCCCCTTGTCAGGGGGGAAGATTTGAAGTCTCCCCTGACAAGGGGAGATTTAGAGGGGTTGATGTGAAAGCAGGACATTTACTCACAAGGACTTGAATGAAAGCCAAATACTGCATACTCGCTCTGACTGCCCCGGTCATCCTGATTTCAGACCAGCTGACGAAGCTCTACATCGACCGGACGATGAAGCTTTACGAGTCGATTCCAGTTGTCGACGGTCTCTTCAGCATCACCTATCTGCGCAACAAGGGGGCAGCATTCAGCTTCCTCTCCGATGCAAGCTGGCGGCTCCCGTTTTTTCTGCTTGCGACGGCAATCGCCGTCGTTGCAATCCTGGTGGCCTTCAACAAGCTGCGCGATGATCAGCGTTTCGCGGCAGTCTCCCTCACCTTTATCCTCTCCGGAGCAGTAGGTAACCTGATCGACCGGGTGCGGATGGGTGAAGTGATCGATTTTCTCGACGTTTACTGGCGCAGCCATCACTGGCCGGCCTTCAATGTCGCCGACTCGGCGATCTGCGTTGGTGTTGCCATGCTTGCGCTGGACTTGTTTCGGGAAGAGCGGCGGATGAAAAAGACGGGGAGCGGCTAGGGTCAGGGTAGTATCCCGCCTTTTTTATTCATCTCCATTCCCACCTCAAAAATTTCATTTGGACGCATATAAACCTTTCAATCAGCCGCTTAGCGACGGCATACCTTGAGGGTGAAGTGTCAAACACCCGTCTTCAAGAGTTGCTGTCTGATCATCCAGCCGAGATCACCCGCATGCTTCAGGGATTGTGTCAGCTGGGCATACTGGAATCCGATAACCGGCGTCGTTGGAGTCGATACCGGCTCGCCGGCGGTGGCAACACAGCACTTCAGCTGTTCGATATCAACGACTCCTCACATTTGCCGGATGACTCCTCACATTTGCCGACAATGCCTGAAGACTCCTACGCGGAGGGGTTGTTACACTTATTGGCTTCCCCGGTAGCATTTGCAGGGAAATCGTCCGCTTCTCTTGTACGCAAGACAATTGTAGAAATCTGCAAAGGGAGATTCTTGACCGCCGAACATCTTGCTCGATTGCTCAACAGAAATGCCAATGGGCTCCGCAACCGTTACCTGTCTCCCATGGTAGCCGAGGGACTCCTTACATTGCGTTATCCGGAATCCACAAACAGGCCTGATCAAGCGTATACTTCGATGGGAAAATAAGGACATTTTTTTATCTTCTGAGTGAGCTGTTGAAGAGCCGGCGGCTGGGGTAAGAGTGATG
Organism: Geobacter sp.; assembly: GCA_009886125.1. GTDB lineage: Bacteria > Desulfobacterota > Desulfuromonadia > Geobacterales > DSM-12255 > VEOV01. Next base: position 4,194 of record VFJK01000117.1, read on the forward strand.
ATAGATCTGGAAAAAATAGACCTGCTGGTGAAAGAGGGTGAAGGGCTGCATGTCGAATTCAAGGAGCGCTTCACCCCGCGCATGAAGATATGGTGGCTTTTTCCAATACAAGGGATTTCAAGGGAAGTTGACTTGATGTCACGACATTTCTAAATTGTCATCGCTTGAAAAGATCGCTGTGAGTGCCGGTTCTTTCCAAGTAAAGAGCGTCCTCGTCAATTCGGTAAATCAGCAGCCAGTCCGGCTCAATATGACAATCTCGGAATCCGGCAAAATTCCCAACCAGAGGATGATCCTTGAACTTTGGCTCAAGCGGGACGCCGTTTGCAAGGCACACAATGACCGCCTTGATTTTCTCTGCATCCTTGCCCCGCCGGATCATCAGCTCAAGATTCTTTTTGAACTTGTTGCTGTAATGAATGGACAGCATCAGATATCCAGGCGTTTGAAAAGCTCGTCGGTATCCTTGCATGCGGTATAATTCACTCGCCCCGCTTTTGCATCCTCAAGGTCTCGCTTGGTTTCGTCACTCAACTCAAGATCGCGGCAAAAACAGGCATCCGCATCCTGCCGGTGATCATTCACGATCTTGTAAAGGAAGGCCGAAATGGTATCCTTAGCCGTCATGCCGTGCTGCCGCATGATTTCCATCGCCTCGGCCTTAAGCGTTGGATCGACGTTATGGATCGTCAGTGTCGCCATGAAGCCACCTCCTTGCTGGTTAAATCATTGTTCATCTATATCATGAACCTGCAAATTGAAAAAATAAATATGCAAGGTTTGCTGGTTTTGTATCAAGTGATTGCTCGATGCATCTCTTGCAGATCATTGACAGCTTCAACGCGGGAGATGGTTGTTTCTTCAGGATAATCAACATTGGACTTTCCCTGGATGTGTAATTTACAATTCAAATTATACTGATATGTACATGGAGGTGTTTTTATGAAACAGGCAACTTGTTCCGAACTGCGCAATCACGCCAAGCAGTATTTCGACTTGGTCGAGGCGGGCGAACCGGTGCGAATAGTACGCAACGGCAAGCCGATAGCGGATATTATTCCGCTTCCTCAGGATCTCCCTTCCTGGAAACGCAGGCTGGCGCAGCCGCTTGTTATTGACGGTTGTTCACTGAGCCGGATCATTCTTGAAACACGCAGGACTACAGACTGATGCGGGTTTGACTATGCTTATCGATACCCACTGCCACCTTGATTACCTCCCATTATCTCCCAGGCTTCCTGAAATCCTCATGTCCGCTTCAAGCAGCGGTATAGATCGCTTTATAGTCCCCGGGGTCGAGCCTCAGAGCTGGGAAAGAATAATCTCCCTTTCCAGAAAAGATGAGCGGATATTCGCGGCGCCGGGTGTTCACCCGATGCATGCGGACAGATGGAATTCTGAGGCAGCGGAGTTTCTGCAGCGGCTTGTTCCGGAAATAGTTGCAGTCGGTGAGATCGGACTCGATTACCTTGATGGGATGCCGCCGCGTGAGTTGCAGCAAGCCGTTTTTCGTGCTCAGCTGAAGATTGCGAAAGGGGCGGGCCTTCCGGTTATCATTCACTGCCGGAAAGCTTTTGCCGATCTCCTCCGGATTCTCTTGGAAGAGTCAGCCGGCCCTGTGCAGGGGGTAATGCATGCATTCTCCGGGAGTGTGGAAATAGCCCGTGAATGTATTGCCAGAGGCCTCAAGATAGGGGTTGCCGGTCCTGTAACCTGGAACAATGCTGTCAAGCCTGTGAAGGTGGTGCAGGAAATCCCTCTGCACCACTTGCTGCTCGAAACGGATTCACCGGACATCCCTCCGGAGCCTCACCGGGGAGAGGTCAATGAACCGGCCTTCCTGGTCGAGATCGCCCGGAAAGTTGCGGAAATCAAAGGGATAACAGTTGAAGAAGTGGCCGGTGTGTCCACTGAAAGTGCAAAGGCTCTCTTCAGCAGACAAAGTGCCCGGTAGAATTACTCCAGCTTAAAAGATTGTTGCTCCTCTTGAACTGGATTAAATAGCCTGTACACTAGTATCAAAACAAATCTATTTCTTTGGGAGGGCATACACATGGGCAAGGAATATTCTCTTGAGCAGGCACTGAAGCTGGCTATACAGGGAGAGAAAGACAGCATGGATTTCTACCGCAAGGCAGCCTCGGTAGCAAAAAACGAGCGTGCGAAAAAAATCTTCGATCTGCTTGCCAATGAAGAGGTCGGTCATCTGAAAGCTTTTTTTCAATACTTCAAGGGGAAGGAGTTCGGTGATGTCGAGAGTTTCATCAAGACTCCCCCGGATACAAATAATTCGACCTATAAAGCGCTTATGAAGGTCATCGGCGAAGAGACCATGGAAAAGCAGGCTTTAGAGATCGCTATGAAAGAAGAGAAGTCTGTCGTCGACCACTACTCTGTTCTCGCCAAGGATATTATAGACCCCCTTGTAAAGGGGATCTTCGAGCGTGTGGTGAAGGAGACTCAGGGACACTATGATATGATAGAAGACGAATACATGCATATTATGGGGATGGTTGACAAAACTGATCAGGATACTTTTGTCCGGGAGTAGTCGTTGATTCTTCAGATACAGAGTTGAAAAGGCCGGGGCGACCCGGCCTTTTTTATCTCAAGGCCGAAAGATGTATGCCGACTGATGAGGCGACGGCACGGCATCCGGAATAACCCGAAGACTTGAGGCGATAGAGAAGAAACGGTGCCGCCGGCGAGAGGACGCTTTCAAAGAGAAGCTCCAGTCGTTTATCAGAGCGCACAAGCCGGTCCAGATCAGATAATGCTTCTTTAAAGCCTTCCACTGCTATGCGTGTTGTCCCGTCTGGTTCAGGACGGATCATTTGCTCTGTTCTCCCTTTATCCGGAAACAGGGAACAGCGGATAAGGAGAATTGTCGCGTAAAGTCTATTGATGTTTTCCATGCGCAAAGTTTATCATGCCTTCCAGAATGAACCAATACCCAGATTCAGAATCATTTTCTCTGTTGCCGGACCTGCACTCAGCTGCATGTGAGCGTACACTTTCGAGGGTACTTGTCCCCGGCAACCTCATGGACAGTCTCCTTGAGCGCTACTGTTGCCGCCTACAGGAGCGTTTCAGTGGATACTGCTCGACCTGTCCGGTCCCCGGAGGGGAGAGCGGCCTGCTGGTGACTCCGGAAATACGTCGACAGGCAGAGATGTACCTGCCAATGGGTGAAATCAGGTCTGCTTTCAGATATCTGCTCCGGCGATCGACCTGTTATGAACCATATCTGTCCGGATTCTCGCTCTTATCAGCACTCTCATGGCCTGATGTGATCGCAGGGTTGCCACGCCCGCAGGATTCATCCAATCCGGCAAGGTTATTACGCAGATTAGCCGAAGATGAAGATCTGAGGAGAGTTTTCGTCGCGTCTGCGCTGGTTCCGAAACGATATGGCGGCGAGTTCGGGCGGTATCCGAAGCAATCAGGTTTTTTGCGAGAGTGGCTCAGAAGCAGGCGGCAGGATGATCATGCGGCAGTGACTCTCCTTGATGCTGCCTGTGGAAGCGGCGAGCAGTGTTATGAACTGGTAGAGCTGCTTCTGGAAGCGGAGTGGGAGGCAGGCAGGTGCAGGGTTACGGGTGAGACGATCGAGCTGCTTGAGCTGGTTGCCGGGGCTCATGGATGGTTCCCCCATGACAAGGCTCGTGAAAGGAGGTTCCGGCGGAGAGTTGAACCGATTCTGGCAAGGAGTGATGGCAGGATGCTCAGTTTTGTCAGCAGAGATATCCGCTACAGGGACAACTCTGGAAGTCGCTACGACGTGGTGGTCTGTAACGGCCTTTTTGGCGGACCTCTTCTGAATGATACGGCACGTATCCGCGAAACTGTTCTCTCTTTAACGGAGAGAGTCGCAGCAGGGGGGATATTCCTTGCAGCAGACCATTTCCACGATGGATGGCGAAAAACTGTCCCTGTCGGGATGATCAAGTCAGAGCTTGAGTCTGCCGGCTTTGCATCCGTTGATGTTGGCGAAGGAGTGGCTGCTGTCAGGCTTTAAGCAGAATCCCGCCCCATGAGAGCCCGCCGCCGAAACCCATTATCAGCACCAGATTGCCGGGTTTTATCGTTCCGTTTTTACGATTCTCATCCAGAACAAGCCCGACAGATGCTGCTGCCGTATTGCCGAAACGATCGAGGTTGAGCAGGAATCGTTCCTTCTCTATTCCTGTCTTCTTGGTGATGTGGTCGATTATCCGTAAATTTGCCTGGTGAGGAATTATAAAATCGAGATCTTCCGGTTTGATTCCTGCTTTGGACGTTAACTCTTCAATGATTTTCGGGATTATGTCGGTAGCGAAGACAAAAACCTTTTTGCCTTCCATGAAGAAGGTGTTTTCCATATTCTCAATAGTCTCTGCGGTAACCGGTTTTCTCGATCCCGATGACGGGACCTGAATGAGCTCCCATCCGCGTCCGTCACTCTTCACGAGGGTCTGGATGATCCCTTTTGGTTCCGAAGACCCACGGAAAATCACTGCTGAAGCACCATCACCGAAAAGGGGGCACGACCCCTTGTCCTTGAAGTTGAGGATCCTTGAGTAGGTATCAGCACCGATTACCATAACGGTTTTGCATTTGCCAGACTTGATAAGGCTGTCTGCAGTATCCATCCCGAAGACGAGACTGGTGCAGACAGAATTTATATCAAATGCATAGGCATTGACTGCACCTATGTTTTTCTGAACCATACAGGCAGTAGACGGGAGTATCATGTCCGGAGTCGAAGTTGCAACTATGAGGCAGTCGAGTTCAGCCGAATCCATCCCGCAAGAGTCCAGGGCGTTTTTTGCCGCCAGCGTCGCAAGGTCTGAAGTAGCCTGATCCTCGGCGGCAAAGCGTCGCTCCCTGATTCCGGTCCTTGAGAGAATCCACTCGTTGGCATCGTCAACAAGATAATTAAAAAAGTCGTTGGGAACTACTCTTTCCGGAACACCTGAACCTGTTCCTATCAACTCTGAATACAACATTTTATCCTCCCGGCTTAGAATAGAACAATGGTTCTATCAATAGAATTTTATCGCACATAAAAATTATCAAGTCAAATTAAACGTTCTCAATCTGTTTCGGGAGCACTATGCTTTTGTGAAGCTCTGGCGGCATCAAGCACTGCGACGACCCAGAGCATGGTAAAACCGAAAAGCAGCCAACCGATCTCCGGAGAGCTCGCAGTGATGCTCTCAAGCAGCATCAAAGCTTCTTCCGGGCCGGATATCCTGGCAGTAAGAAGAAATTTCCCCATTTTTTTCAGCACGATAAAAATTGCAGCAAGCAGAAATATATTTACAAGGGCAAGAATGACGCCACCTTTCAACTTATCGCCTTTATACAGCTGGCCCATGCCGGGGAGGATGAATGCTGAAAGCAAAACTGCCTTGATATTTACCTTCATTGCCGGACTCCTTTAAATGAAGTAGTTGTAATTCATCATTTTTCTGGTAATAATGCCTGAAACAGGGAGAGTAGTGCAATGTCAAAACGTCGGGAAATACTGGTTCAACTCCTCAAGGATTCAGACAGTGAGGTATGTTCATCTGCTGCAGCCGCTCTTGAGCTGATAGAAAGGCAGCAGGGGATGGATGACATACTGGTGCAGCTGAAAAAGGGCGGACTTGCCGAAAAAGTCAGGGCGATTTATGCACTCGGAGAGATCGGCGGTGAAAAGGTCCTTGCTCCTCTCATTTATTGTGCGTCAAGGCCTGAGGCTGAACTGAAGGGTGCTGCTATCGATGCACTTGGAACCATTTTGTGCAGATCGGCAGTTCCTGTTCTTCTTGAGAAGCTGGAAGATGAGAATTCCGGAATAAGGGCACGAGCAATAAAGGCCCTTGGCGGGTTCAAGGACAGCTCTCTTGCCCGGCATTTTATACCGTTCCTGGATGCAGGGGATGGTTTGACTGATGTGGAGGCTGCTCTGGCGCTTGGGAATATTGGAGACCTTTCGCTGGAAGACAAACTCTGCACGCTTGCTCTCTCGCCGGTTGCAGCCTCAAGAGTTGCGGCTGCTACGGCCCTTGGGCTTCTCAAGCCTGTTTGAAGTAATCTCCTACCTCTATCCCTTTTGAGATCGGGTCTACGATCCCGACTATTGAAGGGGCACCGCCTTTTCTCTCCTCAAGTTTTTCAGTGACCGGATTTTCCACTTTCCTGCCTTCACTGTCGAAGACTATCCTGACTTTCGGACTGTCGGGTTTGCCGATATTTGTCATCCATACAAGAGCGATTTCATTCGTGTCAAGTCTGACCAGAGTGCCTGGCGGATACTTTCCCATCATCGATGAGAAGCTTTCAACGATGTCCGGATGCAGATACTCTCCAGCCAGCTCTTTCATGCGGTTGATTGCTACGGCAGGCGGCATGGGCTTCTGATAGACACGCAACGTCGTACATGCATCGAAACAGTCTGCAACAGCGATGATCTCGCTCAGACCCCCGACTGCGAGATCCTGAGCCCAGGCAGGGTAGCCTTTCCGGTTGTAGCGCAGATGATGTCCCAAAACAGCATCCGAGACCTTTGCAGGTATCCCAGACATTTTTTCTATGATCTTCACCCCGTCTTCCGGATGCTTCTTGATGGCGTCAAACTCTATTTCAGAGAGCTTTCCCGGCTTGTTGATGATCGTCTTTGATACCATGGTCTTGCCGATATCGTGAAGGAATCCGGACATGCCTGCAGCTTCGATGCTCAGTCTGTCGAGTTTGAGATGCGAAGCAAGAGCCATTGCTATGACGCCGACATTGACACAATGGTTGAAGGTGTAGTTGTCGTAATCCTTTATCATTGAAAGTGAGGCAACGATAAGCGGATCATGCGCAGCGATATCGGAAAACTGCCTGGTCGCGGCCAGAAGCCGTTCGCTTGAAGGAATCCGGTGCTCTTCTATATCTATGAACGCAGAGCGTATGGAGACAAGGGCAACGTTGTATGCATTGCCGGCTTCATGCAGGAGGTTCTCTTCAGCATCTTCTTCCGAGATCACCATTATGTGGAGAATTCCCAGCTCTTCAATACGGGTTATTATGGAGCCTGTAGAAAGGGATTTGTCGGCAAAAAGCATCGCAAGCTGGAAAAGCTCTTCAGGCTCAACACCTTTCAGGATGATCACCGCATCTATCTGCCGGGAGGCAAACAAGCTAGCCAGCTCTTCAATCGATGGAGAAGCGGTGACAAAAAGATGCTCTTCGACAAAAAGGATCTCATCAGAAATCCCCATCCTTATCGAGGTGCTGTTGCCTTGCAACTGCTCGACAATAAGGGAGTGGAGATCGTTCAGCGGCCGGGTAAGCGAAGGATTTCCCGGCGGATAGAGTGAAGCGTTTCTGATAAGACCGGAAAATATGGTCGCCAGGCGCTGGGCATTATGAAGGCTGATTTTTGTTGCAGGGCTGTTATTGTTCATTTCGCAAGTCTTTCGAGGTTGTCGGCTGCATCGCTGCAGGCTATCCCAAACTGGGTGCTTCTTCGGGCAAACTTTTTCAGCAGAGGGATCGCTGCTTCATCGCCAAGGTGACCAAGCGTTTTTGCTATCGCAATTTTCAGTTCCTGCCAGCGTCCGGGGGCAAGCCACCCTCTGTTGCATATAAGATCCATCAGGGCGTTCGTCGCCTGTTTGTCGCCGATCCTGCCAAGTGCTACCAGAGCCTGTTTTTTCAGGGGCAGTTCTTTCAAAAAAGCATCAGAAGCTGTAACAATGTCCAGAAGCGGCCGTACAGCAGCTCTGGAGCGAATGGCGCCTAATGAGTAGATTGCCTGTCGGACGACTTCGTCGTCTTCATCATCGATAAGTGAAATGAGCGTATGATCGATGTTGGGAGTATTGATTTTCAGAAATGCCTTGATAACTTCCTTTCGTACTTTCGGTTCGGGATGTCTGGCACTCTGCTGAAGGGAACTCACCGTTTCTGCCGAGCCTATTTCCCCCAGAATGGTCACAATATTTCTGACTACATACCACCGTTCATCCTTGAGCATTGGAAGAAGTGCAGGAATGGATGCTTCTCCGGTCCTGGTAAGGGCGGTTGCAATCGCTTTGCGGGCATGAAGTGTTTCGGCAACACAGAGACGCTGAATCAGAGGGTACGCCAGAGTATGCCCTATCGAAGCACAGAGTCTGTCGAGCAGAGCTTCATTTTCTGCGGAACGCTCCTCGATCCTGTCCAGAAGAAAAGCGGTCATTGATCCGCCGGCTATCTGCTCTATCGTAAAGCGGAGAAACTCCTTCTGTGTTATCGGTCTGGATCCTTCTGCATTGACCGCAAGAAGATCATCCAGGGCCGGGAGCAGCGTTTCGAATGCTTCCTGACGTTTCAGCTCTTCCGCAGAGGCGATCACTTCTCGCGCCAACTGCTGAAATTCAGGATCGTTCTTTTCTGCTTTCAGCATGCCGATAAGGAGGTCCATACCAAGTACAGAAAACCGGATATCAGGAAGTTCTACCGGCTCCTCTGCCGGGGGTTCACCCTCTGCATCAGCTTCTGGATCAGAAGGAGCTTCACTCTGCTCGCCTTGTTCGCCCTGCTCATCTTCTCCTGTGCCGGATTGTCCTGGAGGTGTCTCCCCGGTGAACGCTGGGTTTTCTTCTTGCAGAGGACCTTTCAATGAGGTCAGATTCACTTCGTTCGCGCCGATAGTGGTGATCCCTGATCGAGACATCTCAGCTTCGATCCCCCCGCCGGAGTATATTGCTGCAGGATCGATGGTGATGATCGAGAGAAATGCTTTCAGGTCGGTTTGCGAAAGTCGGGGAAGAACGATCAGTCGCTGCAGCTTGCGTTTCAGCATCTCCCTGGCCAGAGTCTTTGCTGTTGCCGACTTGCTGCTGATAGACGGGTTATCTGCCAGAGTGCATGCATCCTTGCTCCAGAGCAGGACAAGTGCATGGTTCCTGATAAAGGGCTCTACCTGATGGAAAACCATAGCTATACACTCTTCACGTTGCGGGTGATCGGAAGGATAGAACGTGATCGCCTTGAGTGCTTTTGCCAGAGAGCTCAATAATGCTTCCAGCAGGATCTCTTCACTCAGGCCGGTTGTCTCTGTTGTCGTCTGCTGCTGATACTTCATGCATGCCCCGAGCATATAAAATACTTCAACCTTATCCTATCGGAATCAGGCAAATTTGCAAGTATTAACAGGCCGCTGTCATTAATCTGCCATAAGTCAGCAAGTGTAATATTGACAGGCATTCACGCGGGGAATAAGATTCTGTAAACTGTTCAAAGAAAGGTGCTGCCTAGATTGAAGACCAAGTCGCTTTATTCATGTCAGAAATGCGGTTACCAGTCACCCAAGTGGCTTGGCAAGTGTCCCGACTGCGGGTCATGGAACAGTCTGCTTGAAGAGCTGGAGGTCAAGTCTGCGCGCGGCATGGCAGGAGAGCCTGCCAAACCGGTTCCGCTTTCTCAGGTCAAGAAAGATATACAGCAGCGCCAGTCATGCGGGATATCCGAACTTGACCGGGTCCTCGGAGGGGGGCTTGTACAAGGTTCCGTGGTCTTGATCGGCGGAGATCCCGGGATCGGGAAATCCACCCTGCTCCTCCAGGCATCTGCGCATCTTTCGCGGGTTGCAGGCCCGGTTCTCTATGTGTCAGCTGAAGAGTCTGCAGAACAGATCAAACTTCGTTCAGGCAGAATGTCCATCGACTCTGATGATCTCTATCTGCTTCCTGAGACGAATATTGAAAGGATCATAACGCAGATAAACCATTTAAAGCCCAAGGCAGTTATTATCGACTCGATACAGACGGTTTATACCGCGGCAATAGAATCAGCAGCCGGGAGCGTCAGCCAGGTCAGGGAATCTGCCGGGCGGTTGATGCAGCTTGCAAAAGGGAGCGGTGTGCCGATCTTTCTGGTCGGTCATGTAACCAAGGACGGTACCCTTGCCGGACCGAGGGTTCTTGAGCATCTTGTCGATACCGTTCTTTATTTTGAGGGTGATTCAGGCCATGCATTCCGTATCCTTCGAGCAGTCAAGAACAGATTCGGTTCGACAAATGAAATCGGTGTATTCGAAATGAAGGATTCCGGACTCTGCGAGGTAGCAAACCCTTCGGAACTGTTTCTTTCCGAGCGACCGCTCGGGGCATCCGGCTCTGTGGTCGTGGCTGCCCTTGAGGGGACAAGGCCTCTTCTGGTCGAACTTCAGGCGCTGGTATCTTCGACTTCTTTCGGCAACCCCAGAAGGACCACGATCGGGGTGGACCACAACCGTCTGGCTCTTCTTGTCGCGGTTCTTGAGAAAAAAGTCGGTCTTCACCTTTCGGGAATGGATATCTTTATGAATGCCGCAGGCGGAGTACGGCTGAACGAGCCATCTGCAGATCTCGGGATAGTCATGGCTGTAGCTTCAAGTCACCTGGACAAACCGGTCGATCCGCATACTATTTTTCTCGGAGAAATCGGGCTTTCAGGAGAGGTGAGAGCTATCAGCCAGCCTGAAATAAGGGTCAAAGAGGCTGCGAAACTCGGGTTCAAAAGGTGCGTACTCCCTGCCGGGAACCTGAAGCAGGTAAAGGTGAAAGGGGTTGAACTTGCCGGGGTAAAAAAAGTCGAAGAAGCCCTGGAAGCAGCACTTTAAAGCGGATGGTCGAAAAATAGCTTTACTTGCTGACGGAAATATTTTTTAATATAGGCTTGAATTCAGGAGGCTGGCAGTTATGGATCAGGAAAGAATCGAGCATTACAGGCAGGTCCTGCACGAGGAGATGAGAACTCTTCTCGGAGAGGCGGGTAAGACGGTTTCCGAGATGACCGCTGAAAACGTCAATTTCCCTGACCCGACAGACCGTGCAACTCAGGAGTCGGATCGCAGTTTTGAACTAAGAATCCGCGACAGGGAACGAAAGCTTATTAACAAGATCCGTGAAGCACTCGAAAGAATAGACAGCGGCGAATTCGGAATCTGTGAACTCTGCGGTGAGGATATCAGCGAAGGTCGGCTGAAGGCCAGGCCGGTAACGACTCTCTGCATCGACTGTAAAATTGAAGAGGAACGAAAGGAGAAACATCTCTAAACTGCCTTTTTCATTGCCTTTAGCTCCGGAGCGATAATGAGTTCGACCCCGAACGAGCAGCAAGAATTTCCATTCATCGCAGCATCTCAGCGCTCTTTACACGCATCATATCCTTTATGCAAAGCCCAGCATATCCCCAGGTACAGTCAGTTGCCGTGACAGCTCAATGACAAACCTCGTTAAGATCATAATTGACGGTGAGACTGCCCTGATCAGCAAGGTTATGAAGTATGCTGACGAGACAGGTTATTCAAAGGTTACGCCTGCTGATCTTTCAGTATGGAAGATATCCATACAAGGTCTTTCAGGAGGACTTGTTTCGGCTCTGGAGAGCTCTTCCGAGATACCGGAACTTTCTCTTGACCTTGATGTGACGAATGACAGGATTACTGCATTCGGGATTGAACAGGCGAGAAGGCACAGGAGCAGAGGGGTCACTCTCGAAATGTTCCTGGGGCTTATGAAATACTTCAGGCAGAGCTACCATGACCTTCTTCACAGCTCATCGCTGCTACCTGAGTTTCAAAGATGGGCGCATACCTATGTCGAGCGGTATTTTGACAGGATAGAGCTTGGTTTCATATCTGAATGGGAGAGGTCGGCAAACGAGCTGAACTCTCACCATGAAAAGCTGCTTATAGCGAGAAATGCCGATCTTACCAGAATCAATGCAAAACTGCAGCAGGAGGTCGTTGAGAGAAAGCGTGCAGAACAGCAGATTAAAAAGCTGAACATTGACCTTGAAAGCAGGGTAACGACAAGAACTCTCCAGCTTCAGAGGATCAATGACCAGAACAATTATAAACTGAAAGAGCTCCTTTTATTGAACCGCTTCAGCAGCCTGGACCTCTCAAGGACAAGACTCAACAGGCTTACTCATATAATACTTATGGAGCTTACCTCAAATGCTCCGCTTTTTTTCGACCGGGCGATGCTGTTCCTGATGAATGAAAAAACGCAGGTTCTTCAGGGGATGCTCGCTATCATCAGAAAGGATACGTCGGATATTCCATCCTCAGAAAATGAATCCAGGAAAAACTGGGGCCTTTCGGATGAGGATATTGCCCATGAGACTGAATCAGGGCTGAGCAGAGAGATTCGTACCTGCCGGGTCGAGTTGAAAAAAGGGAGAGGGATTTTCTCCCGGGTCGTCTCTGAGAAGAAAGTCATCTCGCTGAAAACCCCGGCAGGTCTGAATCAGGACATTCCGGAATTTTTCCACCGCCTGAACATCGGCTCAATGGCTGCCATGCCGCTTATTGGCAAAAACGGCATCTTTGGGGTAGTCGTTGTCGATAATCCCCTCTCTCAAAGAGATATCAGCAGGAGCGACCTTAAGTTCCTCCAGCTTTTTTCAAACCATGCCGGAATCGCGATTGAAAACATCATGCTTTACAGCACTCTGGAAGAGACCATCTGTCAACTGCATGAGGCCCAGGAGCAGCTTGTCCATGGGGAACGGCTTGCCACGATAGGTGAGATGGCAGCGAGTATCGCCCATGAGCTCAAGGGGCCCATGATCGCAATAGGCGGGTTCGCACGAAGGCTTGCCAGAAAAATTCCGCCGCATACGCCGGAAGCTGGCTATGTTGCAACTATCATTGAAGAAGAGAAGCGTCTTGAAGACATGCTTACCGAAGTGCTCTCTTTTTCGAAGAAGACCACTATCTGCTATGAAAGATGTTCAATCGCGGAAGTGGTAGAAAGTGCCCTTTCTATTCTATTACATGCGTTTATCAGAAATCATGTGACCCTTCAGAAATCATTCCCTAAAAAAATCATCATGCTTTACGGTGACTGTCAGCAACTTAAGCAGGTCTTTATAAACCTTTTCCAGAATGCGATTGATGTAATGCCTGACGGAGGTGTCCTGAAAGTGACAATCACCTCTTCAAAGCTTGATCATAGCGGAGCAGTGGCTGTCAGGATTTCCGATACCGGAGGAGGTATCCCGCAGGCTCTCAGGAACAGTATTTTCAACCCCTTTGTAACGACAAAAAAGAGCGGGACCGGGCTGGGGCTTCCCATAGCGAATAGAATAGTCACAAATCATAGTGGGAAGATAAAAGTAAGAAACCACTCAGACGGAGGTGCTGAATTCACCGTGACCCTGCCGTGCCACGAATGAGTCTATTGTCGGGGCTGTAGCTCAGTTGGGAGAGCGATGCCTTCGCAAGGCATAGGCCGTCGGTTCGATCCCGATCAGCTCCACCAGTAATAAAAAAGGGTCAGCTCATTCAGCTGACCCTTTTGTTTTTGTGCAAGTATATTGGCGTATCAGGGGGAATAACTTTTGATCGTCGCTTCCCAGATTCCGGCGTCATCAATGGCGAAAAACCTGAGAATGGTACTGATGGTAATCTGAATATTCTGGATCGGGCTTGGTCCGTTGCTGGGACTATTTGTCGGATCGGAACCGTTGGTAGTGTAGTAGATGGTCGCCGGTTCGCTGGCAGTGAGGGTTACAATAGTATTATTGCTGCCCAGCGGTGTTGCAGTGGTCACCGGGACGATGCTGTAGGTCTGTGATTTGAGAGTCTCCCGGTTGCCGGCACTGTCGACAGCAAAATATTTGAGCGTAATCGCAAGACCGGGCTGGATCTGAATTCCTGCAATCGGGCTTGTCCCTGAAACCGTAGTAGCTCCGCCCACAGCAGGGGTGCTATCATCTCTGGAGTAGTAGATCGTTGCTATTTCATTGGCGGTGAGGGTCACGCCGAGAGCGGCATTAAACGTCCCTCCGACCGGTGAGGCTGTGGTGACCGGTGCCGTGGTGTCAACGGAGGAACCGCTACTGGCGATGCTGTAAGTCTCGGATTTGAGCGCTTCCTGGTTGCCTGCACTGTCGACTGCGAAAAACTGAAGCCGAACCGATGTGCCCTGCTGTATCTGAATCCCCGTTATCGGGCTTGCCCCTGAAACCGTAGTAGCACCGCCCACAACAGGGGTGCTGCCGTCTCTGGTGTAGTAGATCGTCGCTGCTTCGCTGGCGGTGAGAGAGACGCTGACGCCGGCAGTGAACGTCCCTCCTGCCGGTGATGACGTAGTAACCGGTGCGGTAGTATCGGTTGAGGTGCTGCCGCCCGAGGAACTGCCACCTGATGAGCTGCCGCCACCGCCGCCACCGCATGAGATCACTGTCAGGGCTACGAATATCATCAACATCCTGAGCAAATGCTTGACTGTTTTCACGACGTTTCCTCTCTGGTTTTGATTAGTGAAGTATAGCGCAGAGCATATCCTTGTCGATAGATAAATCTTGATGTATGTAGTCATCACTGCCTGGCAACTGTAAATTATAAAAAAACGTTCTACAAGTTCTTGACATGAACGTAAACGAAATATATCGTAATGACGTTTTCTTTGATTATTTTCTGGAATAAACGGTTGCGGAGGAGATGCCATGTCAAATGCAGAGCGGGCCGGAGATGAAGGGGTCAGGCTTCTCTACGATCTCAGCAAAGAGGAGCTGGTCAGGATTATTGTCGATGATGCCAAGAACTGGCTTGCTCATGACGGCGTCTGGTTTCAGGCGGTAGAGAAACGCTATGGCATGGTCGTGGCAGTGGATATAGATACGGAAGCGTGGTGCCATTTTACTGTAATAGAAGCCAAGCGTATCATGGAGCGCCTCGGGATAAAACCGGGCGGGGGGATTACGGCTCTGGTGGAGTGCCTGAAACACCGCTTCTATGCCCGCCTTAATCTCCAGGACGTTATCGAGCAGACAGCCAACCGTGTGGTATTCCGGATGCTTGACTGCCGTGTCCAGTCGGCGCGCAAGCGAAAAGGGCTTGCCGACCACCCCTGCAAATCGGTCGGAATTGTCGAATACTCTGAATTTGCGAAAACGATCGATCCTCGGATATTGACCCGCTGCATCGCCTGTCCGCCGGATGAGCACCCGGAAGAGTTCTGGTGTGCTTGGGAGTTCACTCTGGCGGGTTAGTCTAAATAACTTTCACCTGATTTTTTTCGTGATACGATTACAGCATGCCACGACTTCCAGACAATCAACCTCTACGCTCAGTCAACGGGGAGCCGCTTTCGGCACTTACCCATATAAATGCCCTTGATACATCCGAGAAAGAGGCTATCTACCGGGCTCTTATCCCGCAGCGACTTCTTCGGCTCCTTGCCATGCCTCCCGAAGGGGACTCCCCGGAGAGAATAAAGATCATTGCACCCGAGGGGATGAGTCTCGCGCGGATCGAGGTGCGAGCAAAACCCGCCGATAGCCGCACGGTTTTTTTCCTTGATGTCGCCGAGACCCACTATCATCAGATGGAGCTCTCCTTCTGCATAATCAATGACCCCTTTGCGCAGCGATTTGCCGTAGACGTTGACGAACTGGGCAATGACAATGCCTTTACCACTCTGGGGCGAAATATCCCTGAAGAGGTCAGGGCCATGCATGCCGGGCTCTTCCCGAATCAGACCAGCCGGGGACTGAAGATGTTCCCTGAGTTTTTCGCGCAGTTCGAACGCTTTGTGGACTCTCTGGACATGGATATCATCCTTGCCGAACCGCTCACCTATGACAATGCTGTCCGTTATGAAAAATACGGCTTCGACTATCTGAACGGCCGGCGGATGATGCTGGAGATAAACCGGGAATTCAGGCCCGGTGGAATGCTTTTTAACAAGCTTGACGGCTCCAGCCCTTTCCGGATGCCCGGTATGGAGAGGACCGTCCATGGCAGAAGCTGGGCTATCCATGACGGGATTCTTGATGAGCCGTGGGATGACCTTTCAGTAGATAAGATACTGGACGAACCGTGGGAAGATATCAGGATCTACAAGACGATAGGAGTCCATGCCGGACTAAACACCTTTCCTGATCGCGCCTATAAAACAATGTCATAACAACCTCCCGAAGCCCTGATAACATCTATCAACTCACTACAATCACATCACTATTCATGCCGATATGCCGGAGCGCGCGCGGTATGTATGTCTTCGGTAATCAAATTGTATATAATATTGTTATATTATATGTTGACTTGAACGTAAGCTGTACATTACTATGTGAAGCAGATTAGGGGCAGGTTTCAGTTCAGGGCCAAAAATTGCCTGGCACGGAGTGGACGGTGAAATTACCGGATTTAGCAGATTCAAGGCTGGAAGTGGCTGACAGGGTAGCAATCCTTACTTTTCAGAGGAACGATGTCCGTAATGCCCTGACTGGAACAGCCCTGGTCGACGATATCCTTCAGGTGGTCAATTGGGCGGAAAACGAGAAAAAGATCTCTGTCCTGATCCTGACCGGTGATGGTGCGGCATTTTCGTCCGGCGGCAATGTCAAAGAGATGCAGGAGCGGGTCGGCACCTTTGCCGGATCGGCAATCGAGATCCAGGAGCAGTATCGGCGGGGGATCCAGCAGCTTCCACTTGCCCTGCACCGTACAGAAGTCCCGCTTATTGCCGCTCTCAACGGTCCGGCAATCGGTGCCGGGTTCGATCTTGCCTGCATGTGTGATCTGCGGATCGCTTCCACCAGGGCGGTAGTAGGAGAAACTTTTATCAATCTCGGCATAATTCCGGGTGACGGTGGCGCATGGTTCCTGCAGCGGTTGGTAGGTTACCAGCGTGCCGCGGAGATGACACTGACGGGCCGGCTGATCAAGGCTGACGAAGCAATGGAGCTTGGACTCTTTCTGGACGTTGTTGAGCCGGATGAACTCCTCATCGCTGCCAGAGCATTAGCGGTAAAGATCGCGGCCAAGCCTCCACAGGCGCTGCGCCTGACAAAGCGCTTGATGAAGCAGGCGCAGCGGACCGAACTCCCTGATTTTCTCGATCTTTGCGCGTCTTTTCAAGCCATGGCTCATCACACTGAAGATCATCGGGAAGCGGTCAGCGCTTTTCTGGAAAAAAGGGACGGCAGCTACTCCGGATCATAAGGTAGCATCAACGTTTTAGAGGAACAGAATAAGAGAGGGCGAGTTATGAAAC
>VFJK01000081.1 GCA_009886125.1 Geobacter sp.
AGACTCACCCGCTGCGCCTCACCGCCTGAAAGTTTGTGGGCAGAGCGCTTTGCCAGATGTGCAATCCTGAAAAGCTCAAGGCTTTCCACTGACCGTTCGCGAGCGCTTCTCCGGTCAACCCCCCGTATCCTCAAACCCTCAGCCACATTATCAAGTACGGTTGTGTCAAACAGAAGAGGTTCCTGAAAAAGCATCGCGATTCGCCGTCTGAATGCTGTTTCTCCTTCTCTGGTCACCTCTTCACCATTGAAAAAAATAGTGCCGCTCTCTCTGGGGATGAGACACCCAAGTGAGAGAAGCAAGCTGGATTTGCCGCCGCCGTTCGGGGCAATGACCGCTATTTTCTCTTCCCGCTTTATGGTGAAGTCGGGAATATCCAGTATTTGTACCCCGCCGCGCAAGGTGCAGAGCCCTGTAACACGTAACAACAGGTTTTCATTGTTCATCTAGGGCGCTCCTTCTGCTGGATCAGGGTCAGAAGGTAATTAACTCCAAAAGTAAGGGCGAGAAGTATGATTGAGAGAGCAATAGCCATTTCAAAATTTCCCTTACCGCTCTCCATTACTGTAGCAGTGGTAAGAACCCTGGTCTGGCCCTTTATATTTCCGCCGACCATTATGGATGCACCGACCTCCGAGATTATTCCGCCAAAGCCGGCCATTACAGCTGCCAGAAGCGGAAGCCTGGCTTCCCTGACTAGAATCCAGATTGTCTGCAGGCGAGTTGCCCCTAATGCCATTACCTGAAGCTTCAGATTTGCAGGAAGCTGCTGGATTGAAGCGATTGTAATCCCGGTGACAATTGGAGCTGCAATCAATGATTGGGCAAGGATCATTGCCGAAGGGGTGTAGAGGATTTCAAGAAAGCCGAGCGGGCCGTTTCGCCAGAGGAATATTGTAACAAAAAGACCGACAACAACGGGAGGCAATCCCATGCCGGTATTTACAAGGCTTATTATGAAGCGCCTTCCGGGGAACTTTGACAGTGCGAGAAAAACACCAGTCGGGACTCCGGTGAAAAGGCTTATCAGTGTCGCTGCAGAAGAAATCTTCAGAGACAGGAGCGTCACAGCAAAGATCTCTGCATCAAACGTGAGGATCAGCGAGAGCGCAGTCTTTATACCGTCAAGAATCAATTCCATAGGAGAGAAGGTCCTGAGAGTGAGAAGGTATCATCAGCTTTGGGCCTGATATTGCGGCATATTATTCTCTTTTTGTTTAGCCCGGACAAAAAGGTAGAGTTCATAGGTCAATATAGCGGTACGTTGCTTCACCGACTGCAATCAGGTTTCCTGACTCGTCGATTATCTCTGTAGTAGAAACGAAAATTCGGCGTCCTCCAGGTCTTTTGCGGCTTATCGCAGTGATTTTTCCTTCGGAAACTAATGCAAGAAAGCTTGTTGTCAGGGAAAGTGTGACTGCTTTTCTCTGCTTGCCTTTATCTGCGCTGAAACAGCCTGCAGTGCCTCCGGCATGGTCTATCATCGTTGCTACGACACCTCCATGAAGGGCACCTTGACTGTTCAGGTGCTCCGGAGAAACAGTCAGTTCCATTACTGCATACCCATCCAGGAGTTCCTTTGTCTCCAGGCCGATAAGTTTTCTGAAGCCAACAGGTTTATCAAGTATTTTCAGTTCGCTCTGCATAGTCTCGCTCCTGAAAAGAATATCGTTCTATCCAATTACTACATTAAAGGTCTTCCGGAGTAAAGGCGACAACTTCATCAATTGTTTTTGAATCTGTGAAAAACATGACCAGCCGATCGACTCCGAGAGCGATTCCCGCAGCAGAGGGCATATCGGCAAGTTCAGCAAGAAAAGGTTCCGGAATAGGGTAGACCTTGGCTCCGTGTTTCTTTCTGTATTCAATCTCGTTCAGGAATCGTTCACGCTGAGAGTGGGGATCGTTCAATTCTGAAAAAGCATTTGCGATCTCTATCCCGGCCAAATAAAGCTCAAAACGTTCAGCAACTCTGCTGTCATCATCTTTAAGTTTAGAGAGAGCGGCCTTTTCTGCAGGATAATCAAAGATGATGGTCGGGCGTTTGTTCCCCAGCTGAGGTTCAATCAAGTCAGACATGAGAAGGTCGAATTCATTATTCTCCAGAGATTTTTTCATTGTTGTACCCGCATATTTTTCAAAGGCATCGCTTACCGTTATAATTTCACAACCGCCATTGAGATCAATCTTTTTGCCATTGTAACAGCAGACTCCGTCTGTTGTAAGTGAATCAGCTACGAATCTGAGAAGTTCGGCTACCTCAGTCATGAGATCGAAGTAATCAGAGTCACTCCGATACCATTCAAGCATTGTAAATTCGGGGAGATGGCGGGATCCGCGTTCGTTGCTTCGCCAGCAGTGGCAGATCTGGAATATCATAGGAAAATCAGCAGCAAGAAGTCTTTTCATGCAGAGCTCAGGGGATGTCTGGAGATAAAGGTTGCCGGCTTCTACAGGATTGATATGGGATTCAGGGGCTGGGGCGGGAATAAGAACAGGGGTATCTACTTCGAGATACCCCCTGTTAATAAAGAACTCTCTGATTTTTTGAAGGATTACTGCTCTTGCTGCAAGCTTATGCGCTTTCTGTGCAAGGTTCCAGTTCATGCTGACAGGAATTAACCTTTTACGCGGGTTGAATACTCACCATTTCTTGTGTCGATAACAATCAGTTCACCCTCTTCAATGAAGGGAGGGACGCGCAGAACATATCCGGTTTCAACCGTTGCAGGCTTGGAGTCACTGCCTGAGGTATCTCCTTTGGCCCATGGGTCAGTCTGAGCAACACGAAGGTTGACAAAGTTCGGAACATCTACTGCAATGGCCTTGTCACTGAAAAGCAGGAGGTCAACCGGAAGATTGTCGATCAGGTAGTTTTTTGCATCACCTACTGCATCCTCACCCATCCTGTACTGTTCATAATTCAGATTGTCCATGAATACAAAATGACCTTCCTCTCTGTAGAGGAATTGCATTTTTCTGTCCTCAAGACTTGCGGGCTCAAATGTCTCACCGGAGCGATACGTACGGTCAAGAATGCTGCCGGTGATCATATTGCGCATTTTTGTCCGGTAAAGAGCCTGCCCTTTGCCGGGTTTTGCAAAGTCAAAAGCGATGACAATGTACGGATCACCATCAAGAGTGATCTTGAGTCCTTTTTTAAGGTCGGCTACTGTATACATCCTGTTACCTCTTATGGGGGAAATGAGGATTGCGGGCGTAGAAACGCAATCCTGTACGTTTTAGGTTAAAAAGATAAGATTATTTGACCCGGTAGGTGATTCTTCCACGGCTAAGATCATACGGAGAAAGTTCAACCGTCACCTTGTCGCCAGGAAGAATCTTGATGAAATATTTTCGCATCTTTCCGGAGATATGGGCAAGAACGACGTGATCATTTTCCAGTTTTACCCTGAACATAGCGTTCGGGAGGGGCTCGATAACAGTTCCTTCAACTTCAATAGCTTCTTCTTTGCTCATAAGTTTCTCTTCGTCTTCCGAAAATTTGGTTATTCTCTTAAACCTTTAATACTTTACAGAGATTGCGTTTTAAATGCAAGATGGATTTCACATTTTATCTTATAAATCTCTTTACATCTTTAAATGCAGAGGTGTATTTTTATATATTAGGCTGCCCAGGGATATAATGTGAACAGTTACTTAACATACGCTGAAATGGTTTTTTCGGGAAGCAGTATTGTCCGGTTTTATGACCGTACAACTGTTTATTTTGGAGATTACCATCGAGTCAGGTTGGAGGCTATATGTGAATTTGTGGACACAGATCGTCTCAGTCTTGAAGAGGATGGTATTGCCGGCGCGACATCTCTCAATACCCCGACTGTTTACACGCGCATTCTCGAGAAAATGGCAGTACCGTCAGCTTCTCTTGAATCAGTTAAAACTGCCCTTATAGAAGATTTCAGAATTAATACTCTGCCGTATCTTTTATCTCCGGAGTTCCCTTCAAAATTGCTATCCATGTCTATACTGGCCAAATCCGTCACAGCAAGAAAATATCCTGCGAGTTCCATGTAGATGTCGCAGATAACTATTGATAAGCTTGCTTTTGGTGGTTCCGGAATCGGCAGAATAGATGGGAAAGCATGTTTCATCCCTTTTACAGCACCAGGTGATATTGCTGAGATCTCAATCACCAAGGACAAACGTTCCTATTCAGAGGGAATACTTAAAAGACTCCTGAATAGTTCCAGATTTCGTATCAAACCCCTCTGTTCTGTATTCGGCAGTTGCGGAGGCTGCAATTGGCAGCATATTTCATACGAAGAGCAATGCCTTCAAAAAGAACAGATCTTTGCTGATACGCTCTGGCGGTTTGCAAGAGTTGCTGCCGAAAAAATCAAACCTGTACTGAAAGCTCCATCTCCGTATAACTACCGCCAAAGAGTCCAATTGAAAGTGTCTTTCACCGGGAGAGACCTTTCGCTCGGCTTCTATCGATCTGCCTCTCACCAGGTAGTAGACCTTCCCGGCAGATGCGAGATTGCAGCCTTTCCTTTAAACATCGCTTTGGACGAGGTCAGGTCCCTGCTGACCTCTTTCAGCGAGCCCCATAAGGTGCCGCAGATTGATCTGGTATCATCAACGGCCGGTCAGGTTTCTATGATCTTTCATTACATCGGAGATGACAACGAAGGAGTTTCACGCTATCTTGCTGAATCAAGCAGGAGGTTCACCTCTATTCACTCCATTTCATTAAAGTCAGGCAGAAAAAGCTCTATAATGCATATTTCCGGAGCCGAGAGGGTAGCCTACACTGTTCCTGATTCAACCGGCGGGGATATGGAAATATTTTTCGCTCCTGATGGTTTTTCACAAATTAATCTTGAGCAAAACAGGAAAATAATCGACTCTATAATCGACTTTTGTTCTATTACAGCTCCAGATAACATTCTTGATCTTTACTGTGGAAACGGTAACTTTTCACTCCCCCTGTCAAAAATATCCAAGAGGATAGTAGGATTTGAGTCTTTTGAGAAATCTGTCTCTCTTGCTGAATATAATGCACGTCACAATGGTATTAATCATGCGAGCTATTTTTGCAAGGACTCTGCTGCTGGCGTTGATCAGCTTGCCGACTACGGCGAGGTTTTTGACCTTGTCATAATCGATCCTCCCCGAGCCGGAGCAGATTCGATTGCCGGAAAACTTGTCAAGGTGTCTGCAAAACATCTCATCTATATATCTTGTGATCCTCCGACACTTTCAAGGGATATTGCAACCCTGCAGAAATCAGGCTTTGAAGTTATGAGCATTCAACCGGTAGATATGTTTCCTCAGACATATCACCTTGAAAGCATCACATTTTTGAGAATCAAGTAACGAGAGAGGAGAAAGCATGTTTTTCAGCAGGTTCTTTAGCAAAACCCCTCAGCAACTCAGAGAAAAAGGCGATTTGTGTTTCAATGAAGGCCGTTTTGCAGATGCTCGTCATATGTATCTGGATGCAGTTGAAAAGCTGTCACCGGCTGACTCAAATGATTATGACCTTTTATATTTACAATCGATGATTTCCAAGGCTTCTAACTCGCTTGCTGAACTGAACATCATTGAAGGAGAAGCATTCATAAGATCAGGTGATTACGATAAGGCTAATGAATATCTCAACCTGTCAATCGAGTTGGCAGATGACGTATCAATAAGGGAAAAGGCTGATATTCTTTTATCACGCATTAACGAACCCCAACCTGCTTCTATCGCTTCAGAGCAAATGGCCGGCAAACATGACTGTTCTTCCTGTAGCTCTTCACAGCACTCTTCTCCAGAACCTGCTTCAAATTTGTCTGATCACTTGCAGAGTCATGAGCAGTTTCAGCTTCTTGTGAATACTTTCCCTGGTGATCTTCCTCAGCGATATATGGCACTGGGAGAGAAATTTGCATCTGCATATCTCACTGCGCATTCTGATAATCCTGGCAAAGCCCTTGAAATCTTTAACGAGTTGATGTCTCAAGAAGAAAGTGACATACTGCTATACGAAACAGCGTTGCTGTTGTTTCGATGTGGTGACCCGGTAAAGTGTGAAGAATTGCTTAAAAGGGCTTTAGCAATAAACAGTACTAATCCTGTATGCTGCTTGAGTCTTGCTCAGCTTTATACTGAATCAGAGAGGTTTGATGATGCGATCTCTCTCCTGAACCAGATGACAGAACGACAGATACTGCCTGAACAGTCCCTGATAATGCTTGCAGATGTTCATGCGATCAAGGGTGATGCAG
Source organism: Geobacter sp. (assembly GCA_009886125.1). Lineage (GTDB taxonomy): Bacteria > Desulfobacterota > Desulfuromonadia > Geobacterales > DSM-12255 > VEOV01. The sequence continues at coordinate 6,240 of VFJK01000081.1, forward strand.
GAATTGCCATTGATATCCTCAGCAGGACTATCGAAATACCGGTTCTGAAAAAAGCTTCTGCAGAAAGGCTCGTGAGGTTACTGACCTCCGAGGGTAGAGCGGATGAAGCATCTTTTATCACAAAAAATTATCTGAAAGGCTGCTGCTAAACATACATGGAGGGATTATGAATAAATCTGAGCTCATCGAACTGCTATCGCTTAAAAAAGGGATATCTTTCAAAAAATCGGAAGAGATTGTAATTACTATTTTCGAGTCCATGACTGCTGCCATGCTTTCTGGTGACAGGATCGAGATAAGAGGATTCGGTAGTTTTGTGGTCAATGAGTATAAATCATACACGGGCCGGAATCCAAAGACCGGTGAGTCTATCGACGTAAAACCGAAGAGACTTCCTTTTTTCAAAGTCGGTAAAGAGCTTAAGGAACGGGTTGCAGGCAAATAACTGTCTGCTTAAAATAATGAAATTACGTTCAGCGTTGCTTATTATACTGATACTGCTTCTGCATAAGCAGGTATTTGCTAATCCAAGCCAGTTCGGTTCAAGCGGTCTAATTAACATCCCGACTGCAGACACTCTGGATTCTGCAAACTTTTGTGTCGGGCTTTGGGGCAACTGCAGCAGTAAAGCAGATTCCAGCATCAACACAATTATGCCTGCAACACTGACACTTGGTATCAGTACGTTCTGGGAGGTCTACGGGACCTATCCGAACGTCTATCTAAACAATGAAGCGTCTGATTCAGGCAGAGGGACCGCTGATATCGGTACAAAGCTGAGAATGTTTGGCGGCAGAAGTGACAAGTTCAAACTTGCTGCTGATTTTCATCTCAGCAGATATATAGATGATAATCCAGCCTATAACGGTGCTACTGATTTTGGGGGAAGACTTATAGCCTCTCTTCGCTCAGATATTATTGGTACTCATATTTACTCCGGTTATATGTCAAATGGTGATTCCAGAGATGTAATCAATAAGATCAAATCCGTAACTGAATATCCGATCGGTGCGGGGATTGAATTTTCTCCATCTACAAGAGCAAAGGCCACTTTTGAAATCATGGCCGAAGATGCTGCTAATTCAGCAGCTCCGATGGAGGCTTCTCTCGGTTTTCAGTATTTCATAACTCCACACCTTACGTTTAATCTTTCATATGCAATGGGTATTAACGAAGCCGCACCGGTATGGCGTGTTTTATTCGGCCTTTCAACCTGTCAAGGTGTCGGAGCATATATCAAACCCATACCAGAGGTTAAAAGAAAGGGTGAAAAGGGTCCTAAAACTGACGTCATTAAACCGACCAAAGTCCTTCCGCTATCACCTTTACTTATTAAAGCACCAGTGTTTACGACACCTGTAGCTAAATTTGAAGTCCCGGTAGATTCCGAAGGTGATGAGATCCTTATACGACCTTACGGTAATGTAGTTATTGCTCAGCAGCCTTCAGCCACTCCGGTAATCCTTCCCAGGCTGGCAAATGCAGAACAAAAGGCTGCTGAGGTTTCAGAACCTGTTTTCACTGATCCTGTTCCTGCACCAGCAGATCCTTCTGAATACTCTTTAACGCGGGTAAGTGGCGTTACGCCTCTCTACGGGGTAAAGTTAAAGGGACAGTCTGAAAAACTGACCGTCGTTTCGCCCGCCGAAAAACTTTCCGGCCCTGTTTCAGTATACCGAAAGTTCCGTCTGCCTGACCAGCTTTTCGAATTTGATAATGCAGAGATGATACCTGAAGTGCAGAAGTCGGTATCTGAACTTGCTGAATTCATAAGAAAAGATAACAAGTGGGTTTTTATACGGATTGATGGCCATACTGATGGAGTTGGTTCGGTCAAGTACAACATGGATCTTTCGCTGAGGCGAGCAATCTCAGTTGCAAACTATCTTGTTTTAAGAGAGGGTATCGACCCGTCGCGTGTTTTTGTCAGAGGTATGGGAAAATCTGCGCCGATAGCCGACAACAGCACGGACGAAGGAAGAAAGATAAACCGGCGATTCGAGATCGTCTTCCTGGTGAACAAAGAGAAACAGTAATGAAAATAAGACCAATATTTTTTTCTTTAGTCGTTGCTGCCCTTTTTTCAACAACTGCTTCAGCTGCAGCTGCCACTGATACCTTTATCGGAAAAGTGCAGATCCACAATACAGCCAGACTGGATAGTCAGGCAAAGAAGGAAATTGCTGCAATTGCAGCAAAGATCAAGAAGATCATTAAGAGCGGGACGGTCAAGCTGGTTGGAGATATGCCATCTGCTGGAACCCCTGACGATTATCTGACGAAATCTTTTTTTCTTGCCAAGAGTGTGGAATATCACCTCAAAACACTTCTGTCGAATCGTTACCAGATATTTCTTACTGCATCAAATTACAGGGAAATCAAGAGTGGCGAAAAAAATTACGTCTCTGTCTATCTCTACCCTTTTGAACTGAAAGCCGAAGGGTTGAACTTTATCTCGTCCCAACTTAAATCGGAAAGCCCTGCAGAAGACCCTACTGCCATTTCGACTCTGCCAACCAGTAAAGCTCCTGACGACTCGTTGCTTTCGACTCCTTTGAGAGTTGACACTGACACCACCGGTATTAAATCAAAGAAAGAGCGTGTAATAATTGAAACAGAAGACCCGCTTAAAGCGAATGAACTTGTCAACAAGGCAAAAGCCCGTGCCGCTGAGAAAGCGAAGCGAAGAGAAAGTCAGGAATAATATGATATACTCAAACAAAAACATGATACTGGCTACAGGAGAAATATCATGAAGAAATTGAGCTTTTGCATACTTCTTGCCCTGACTGTTCTTGCAGGATGCTCGATCAAGATTGTTCCTGATAATGTTTCTAACGGAATCGTCAATGTGAAAGATAACAGCATAACTCTTTCCAGAGACACTACTGTAGTGACAGTTGCCCCGGTCGATTCGGATATGATCAACTATAACCTTGAAAGTATGGTCGCTTCGTTCAGTGTAGAAATACAGAATAATGGCGACAAAGAGATTTCTTTCGAAAACGAAAGTTTTGTCCTGATTGATTCCGATAAGAGGCAGTACTATTCACTAACTCCTGACAAGATCCGTCAGATGCTGGCGAAAGACTCGTATTACCTGCTCCCCTATCCGTATGTCGGGTTCTACTACCTTGAGGATTATGAACTTGCTGCCTATAAAAACTCCACGAATTCAAATCTCCCTTATTACTTCGAGATCAGGCCACAGGACATCTATACAAAGGCTCTCCCGGCAGAAGTCATTATTCCGAATTCAAAGATCAGAGGGCTTGTGTATTTCAATGTTGATATAGCAACTCTGTCCTCTTTCAGAATCAATATGTATTCGAAGGGTGCTTCCAAGTCATCTGAACCTGCCTTTGTCTTCCCTTATAAAGTTGTCAAATAGTAGATGAGTGACCTATCGATTCTCCCGATTCAGGCTCTTGCTGAAATCCTGGGAGGGGGCAGCTTATTTGTTTACGGCATCAAGCTCATGTCAGAGGGGCTTCAGAAACTTGCCGGAAACCGCTTCAGAGCCCTCCTTGAAAAGGTTTTATCCAGCAGGATTTCTGCAGCTTTACTGGGAACCTGCCTCGCCTCACTTCTTCAATCGTCAAGTTCGGCTTCAATTCTGGTTGTCGGGTTTCTGAACGCCGGCCTCATCTCCCTTTATCAGGCATTAGCTGTTTTTCTCGGGACTGCGCTGGGAGCAACCGTTGCTGTCCAGTTTATTGCTTTTCAGCCCGCTGGATTAGCTCTTTTTGTTGTTTTCTTCGGAGTTTTGTTAAAGTATCTCTTTAAAAGGCGCTATCTGGTAAATACCGGAGAGCTTCTTCTCGGGGCCGGTCTTTTATTCCTCGGCTTGAGGATTCTTGAGTCAGGACTTTCTCCAATAAGTCACTCTGCCATACTCCAAAGCATCAATGACTATGTGTTCGCCTGGCATATAAGCTCCGTTCTTTTTGGAGCTCTTGTTACGCTTCTTGTCCAGTCCCCTTCAGCTGCTACCGGAATTGTAATTGCTTTATGCGGCAGCGGACTGATCACGTTCAATGAATCAGTCGGAATGGTCCTAGGGTGTAACCTCGGGACTGCGTTTATTGCGCAAATTGCTGCTATCAGCGGGACAGTCATCTCCAGGAGAGCGGCATTTGTAAATCTCATAATCAACTTCACGGCAGTCCTCCTCGGCATCCTCCTTTACCCGCTCTTAGTCAAGGCAGTCATCTACTTTTCACCGATGCAACAGCAGTTTACAGCAGATATTATTACTTCAGCTGAATTTGCTCCTCCAAGAGCTTATCTGCCGAGGATGATAGCCAATGCCCACACTATTTTCAGTCTGTTCATGGTCTGCCTGTTCCTCCCGATGATCGGGTTCCTTGCAAGAGCTGTCAAACTTTCAGAGAAAACCGGGACTTTTTCAGCACATACCGAGTTTCTCGATGCCAGAGTCCTCAACACTCCGACAATAGCAACACTTCAGGCGAAAAATGAGATAGTACGGATGTCAGCGATAGCCTCTGCGATGTATGATGACCTTGAGCATCTTCTTTACAGGTCCGACGCAAGGGGGGTACGAAGAATATATGAAGCTGAAGATACTCTTGACACTCTGCACGGACAGATCTCAAACTTTCTGGTCCTCCTTTCACGCAAGGAAGTAGATCCTGAAAACAACTTGAGGATTCCTTTGCTTCTTCAACTTTCTCAGGAAATTGAGCAATTTGGAGACTTGAACTTGAAATTCCTTTCCTACCTGCAGAAGAAAAAAAGTGAAAAAATGCATTTCTCATTACATGCAATGACTGATCTTAAAAGGCTCGCCGCTGCAGTCGGGGATATTGCAGGGATGCTGAAATCCTTGATGGAGGACCAGCCGGACCTGCTTCAAAGGATCAATGATTTAAAGAGTAAAGTTGAGGAGATCCGTGAAATTGCTCTCCAAGGCCATGTAAAAAGGATGAAAACCGGCCACTGCACTGTTGAATCAGGTTTTCTGTACAATGACATGGTTACCACGATGGTCAGCCTGTCAGAATGTTCATCGAATATCGTCAGGGTGGGGAGTTCAATCAAATGAGTTCTGAAAGAGTTGCATCTATCGACCTCGGCACTAACACAGCCAGACTTCTCATTGGTAGTGCCGAAAACGGTAAGGTTGAGCGTCATTTCATTTCCAGAAGAATTACCCGTCTTGGCGGTGGCTTTACAAAGGATTATGGCATAACTCCGGAAGCTTCGTTCAGGACGATTGAAGCAATGAAGGATTTCGCAAAATCAATTGCAGAGTACAAAATTGAAATGATCCGGGCGGTGGCAACGAGTGCAGTGCGTGATGCAGTCAACCGTTCAGAATTCTGTGAAGAGGTGAAGAGTTCATCCGGAATTGAACTGGAAATCATCTCCGGTGAACGCGAAGGAAAGCTGACGCTCTCCGGCGTTATCAGCGGACTGGATACCCAACCCGGCTCTCTGTTTGTTTTCGATGTGGGTGGCGGGAGTACCGAGTATACACTTTCATCTGGTGAGAATATCCTTTTCACCAGAAGTCTACCTTTGGGAGTCGTCAGGCTGACAGAGGGGAAAGTCAGCGTTGATGCTATGACAGATAAAGTCGAAAAAGAACTCGGCTTACTCGCAAAAGATCTGCAATCCTCTTCACTACTCTCCGGATTGTCTTCATCCACACTTATCGGCACAGCCGGGACAGCAACAACACTGGCTGCAATCAGTTTACAACTCTCTGACTATGACTATCAAAAGGTCAACAACCATATCCTTTCATTGGACGAGATCAAAGCGATATATCGAGAGCTTCTACCACTCACTCCGGAAGAAAGGCTACGGCTGATTACCGGTCTGGAGGAGGGGAGAGAGGATCTCATTATCGCCGGGACACTACTGACGATACAAACGATGGAACTTTTCAATTTCAACAGACTCAAGATAAGTGATTACGGTCTGCTGGAAGGGGTGCTCATAGATCTGGTTGAAACTACCTCAAAGCCTGTAGATACCCATTAAGCTTGGCAGAAAGCTATTGACAGAACATCGTTTATAAATGTATATTTTCGCGGTCTAAAGGGGTTTATCCCCTATTTTTTTTGAGGGTCGACTTACATATGAAAGAAATCATGTCCGGTAACGAAGCAATTGCCCGCGGTGCCTTTGAAGCCGGTGTCAAGGTGGCGAGCGCCTATCCCGGAACACCTTCAACTGAGATACTTGAGAATATTGCACACTATCCCGGCATCAACTCTTCCTGGGCACCGAACGAGAAGGTCGCTCTTGAAGTTGCAATAGGTGCTTCTTTCGGCGGAGCGCGCGCAATTGCCTGCATGAAACACGTTGGCGTGAATGTAGCCGCGGACCCACTTTTCACGCTCTCCTACACCGGTGTGGGCGGAGGGCTTGTCCTGATCGCAGCAGACGACCCTGAGATGCACTCTTCCCAAAATGAGCAGGACAGTCGGAATTATGCAAAATTTGCAAAAATACCGATGCTTGAACCTGCTGACTCTCAAGAGTGCAAGGATTTCACTCGAATAGCTTTTGAGCTTTCAGAGTCTTTTGACACGCCAGTGATGATACGCAGCTGCACCCGGATCTCTCACGGAAAATCGATTGTCAGCCATGCCGATCCGGTGAGCGGTCTTCCCGACCCGAAACTCGTTAAGAATCCTCCCAAGCTGGTAATGCTTCCTGGAAACGCAAGGGTAAGGCATCCCATAGTCGAGGAGCGGATAACCAGACTTTCAGCGCATGGCGACAACTGGGAGATCAACCGGATTGAGAACCGCTCAACCGGTATAGGTGTTATCTGCACGGGAGTGACGTATCATTATGTCCGTGAGGCGCTGCCTGAAGTGTCGACACTAAAGCTCGGTATGGTATATCCTCTGCCGAAAAAGAAAATAAGGGAATTTGCCGCATCGGTTAAAAGGCTTTTTATTATTGAAGAGCTTGATCCGTTCATTGAAGAGCAGGTTCGTGCCATGGGGTTATCCGCTTCAGGGAAGGATATTATCTCTCTTTGCGGTGAACTTTCTCCTGGCAGGATACGTAAGGCTTTCGCACGTGCAGGTCTGATCTCCGAAATACAGCTTGATGCTGCACCACCTGAAAAACTGGTTCAGAGACCTCCGAACATGTGCCCCGGTTGTCCTCACCGGGGGGTATTCTATCTTCTCAACAAAGCTGATGCCTATGTTACCGGCGATATAGGCTGCTATACTCTCGGGTTTATGCCGCCCCTGAATGCAATGGATACCTGTGTATGCATGGGCGCCTCCATAAGCACTGCATCAGGTATTGTCAGATCTCTCAAACCTGAGGAGCAGCGTCGTGTCGTTGCAGTGATCGGTGACTCTACATTTCTTCATACCGGCGTGAATTCGCTTATGGAGATGGCCTACAATCAGTCTCCGGCAACCGTTTTAATCCTTGATAACAGGATCACGGCCATGACCGGCAGACAGGAGAATCCTGCGTCAGGATTCACTCTTTCCGGTATCGCAGCTCCTGAAGTGAACATTCCTGACCTCTGTAGAGCACTGGGTATTAAAAACCTCAGAATTGTTGATCCGTATGATCTGGAAGCTACCCGATCTGCCCTTTCAGAGGAGATGGCCCGCCCGGAGCCTTCAGTTATCATCACGAACAGACCTTGTTGTCTGATTAAAGATGACTGTCGCTTTTCAAAGGGAAAGATCCTGGCCGTCAATCAGGAGGCCTGCACCGGCTGCAAAGCCTGCCTCCGAATCGGCTGCCCGGCTATAGAATGGCATCCTGCTTCTGAAGGCAAAAAAGGGAAGACATCTATCGATCCGGATCTTTGTACCGGCTGCACTGTCTGTCAGCAGCTGTGCAAGTTTGAAGCAATTAAATAGACAGGGATCTTTTATGACTACTGCGGTTACTAATATTCTGCTTGTAGGTGTCGGTGGGCAGGGGATTCTCCTTGCTTCGGAGATCCTTGCAGAAGCTTTCATGCTTGCCGGTCTGGATGTGAAAAAAAGTGAGATACACGGCATGTCCCAACGAGGCGGAAGTGTCGTTTCCCATGTCCGTTTCGGGGAGAAGGTTTATTCTCCAGTTGTCCCGGAAGGGGAGGGTGATATTCTTTTCGGTTTCGAGCTTCTGGAGACCTACCGATACCTGGACCTTCTGAGACCCGGCGCAAAGGTCATAGCTAATAACCTCCGTATTCCACCTCCATCCGTACTCCTTGGCAATGAGTCTTATCCGGAAGACATTGCTTCCAGAATATCGGCACGATTTCCTGACTTCACTCTTATTGACGGGCTGAAACTTGCCTCTGATGCCGGGAACACAAGAGTGGCAAATACGGTTCTGCTTGGTGCTGTATCACGTCATCTTGAGATTGATGATTCTGTATGGCATAAGGCTTTACAGAAAATGGTCCCAGCAAAGGCTCTTGAAATTAACCTGAAAGCTTTCCAGTCCGGTCGTATACTTTAGGAGGAGTAGAGTGCCTAACTATTTCAATGAAGAATTTGAGACTCTTCCCAGAACGGCTCTTGATGCTCTCCAACTCAAAAGACTTAAAGCAGTAATTGAAAGAGTATATAGCAATGTCCCGTTTTACCGTGCTTCATTTGATTCGTTTAGTATTACACCAGACTCGATTAAATCGCTTGAGGATCTTCAAAAACTCCCGTTCACGACAAAGCAGGATATGCGTGACTCATACCCTTATGCACTCTTTGCCGCACCAATGGATGAGATCGTCAGGATTCATGCTTCAAGCGGCACTACCGGAAAACCGACTGTTGTCGGCTACACAAAGCAGGACATCGAGAACTGGGCCGACCTTATGGCTCGAACTCTGGTAACAGCTGGAGCACATAAAGGTGATATTATCCATAACGCCTACGGATACGGCCTTTTTACCGGAGGCCTTGGCGTTCACAACGGTGCCGAGAGACTCGGTGCCTCGGTAATTCCCATCTCAGGCGGGAACACGGCACGCCAGCTCATGATCATGCAGGATTTCGGATCGACCGTGCTAACCTGCACACCGTCATACTCCCTCTTCATGGCCGAGGAGGCCAGAGCCGAAGGAGTGGACTTCAGAAAGCTCAAGCTCCGGGTCGGAATTTTCGGTGCAGAACCGTGGTCTGAGTCAATGCGTCAAGAGATCGAGGAGAAGTTGAACCTGACTGCTCTTGATATTTACGGTCTTTCAGAGATCATGGGACCGGGAGTCGCGCAGGAGTGCTTTGAAGGGAAATGCGGGCTGCATATCTGGGAGGATCACTTTCTTCCAGAGATCATAAACCCACTGACCGGTGAATCTCTCCCGGAAGGTGACAAGGGTGAGCTTGTCATAACGACTCTTACAAAGCAGGGGATACCTCTCATACGGTACAGGACACGAGATATTACCAGTATCACCTATGAGCCGTGCGTATGCGGCAGAACCCATGCAAGGATATCACGACTCAGCGGTCGATCAGACGATATGCTGATCATCCGCGGAGTAAATGTATTCCCGTCGCAGATAGAGTCTATCCTGGTCAGAATCGAAGGTGTTGAGCCTCACTATCTCCTTATCGTCGACCGAAAGGACAATCTTGATACTCTGGAGATTCAGGTCGAGGTCGATGAACGTATCTTCTCTGATGAGATAAAGGTTCTTCAGGGGCTTGCCAGGAGGATCGAAAAGGAGATCAAGGATATGCTGGGGGTCACCTGCAGCGCCAAGCTTGTCGAACCAAAAACAATTCAGAGAAGTGAAGGCAAGGCCGTACGAGTCATCGACAAACGGAAGTTGTAGGGGCAGGTCCTGTGCCTGCCCGACAACAGGGCAACCACAGAGGGTTGCCCCTACGGAGGGAATACATATGAAAGTTGAACAGATCTCCATATTTATCGAAAACAAGTCCGGACGGCTGGCTGAGGTAACCACTATCCTCGGTTTTGCCGGTGTCAACATCAGGGCGCTTTCTCTTGCGGATACTTCCGATTTCGGTATACTCCGTCTCATTGTAAACGATTGTGACAAGGCGATCACCGCATTGAAGGATAAGGGATTCACTGTCAGCAAGACCGAGGTGGTGGCAGTCGAGGTCCCTGACAAACCGGGCGGACTGGCCAGTATCCTTCACGTTCTTGATAAAGATTCAATAAATGTCGAATATATGTATGCTTTTGTCGAACGATGCGGAGCAAACGCTGTCATTATTTTTCGTTTTGATGAAACAGAAAAAGCAATAGCATCACTTCTCGGCAGAGGATTCAATATTCTTGAAGGTGAGCATCTTTACGGGATGTAAGAAAAAGGAGGAGATATTTATGTTGAGTCTTAGATCACTGCTTGTTTTTGCAACAGTTTTACTAGTTTCTTCATCGGCAATTGCTGCTGAACCACTCAGGATCGGTGCACTTTTTTCGGTCACCGGACCAGCTTCATTTTTAGGAGAACCTGAGCGCAACACTCTGGAAATGCTGGTAAAAGAGGCAAATGCCAAAGGTGGGATCAAAGGTCATAAAATCGAGCTTGTGATTTATGATACCCAGGGTGATGCAACCAAGGCAGTCCAGCTTGCAACCAAGCTGATCAAGAATGACAAGGTTTCAGTGATTATCGGCCCGAGCACAACCGGTGAAACAATGGCAATAATTCCGGTTGTTGAAAAGGAAAAAATACCGCTGATATCATGTGCAGCAGGAATCAAGATAATCGATCCGGTAAAAAGATATGTATTCAAGACTCCGGCTAACGACCATGTTGCTGCCGAAAAGATCTTCAATTACATGGCGGCAAAGAAGCAGAAAACCGTTGCACTTCTTACCGTTACTGACGGTTTCGGCTCTTCCGGTCGTGAACAGTTGAAAGACATGGCAAAGAAGAAAGGGATAGCTGTTGTTGCTGATGAAACTTACGGCCCTAAAGACACTGATATGACAGCGCAGCTAACTAAAATCAAAGGAAGCAAGGCAGAAGCGATCATATGCTGGGGAACAAACCCGGGTCCGGCGATTGTCACCAGAAATGTGAAGCAGCTCGGCATCAAGATTCCTCTTTATCAGAGTCATGGTGTTGCTTCAAAGAAATACATCGAGCTTGCCGGAGTCGACAACGCTGAAGGCGTTCTGCTCCCTGCAGGGAAACTTGCAATCTATGAGAAGATGAAGTCGTCAGACCCTCAGTTCAAGCTTCTGAAGGATTACGATCAGAGATACAAGAAAGCTTACAATACTGAAGCATCTACCTTTGGCGGATATGCATATGATTCATTCCTTATGATATCTGAAGCACTTAAAACAGGCGCTTCTCCGGAGCAGCTCCGTGACGGGCTTGAGGGTATTATAAAGCTTGTATCTATATCAGGCATTTACAATATGTCAGGTTCCGACCATAACGGTCTTGATCTGAATGCATTTGAAATGGTCAGAATCGTCAAAGGCGACTGGGTAATAGCTAAATAGGGGAGGGGAGAATGAAACGATTTCTAGCAGCGGCCTGTTTTACCGTTTTAACAGTTTTATCCGCAACCATCTGCATTGCAGCTCCTGGAACAATAAAGATCGGTGCTCTTTTCTCTGTTACCGGTCCACCATCTTTTCTCGGAGAGCCTGAGCGTAATACCGCAAAAATGGAAGTTGATGAGATAAATGCTAAAGGCGGTATAAACGGGAAAAAAATAGAACTTATCGTATATGATACGACCGGAGATGCCACAAAAGCTGTCCAGGCTGCAAACCGCCTCATCAAGGAGGATAAGGTTGTTGCTATTATCGGCCCGAGTACAACCGGAGAGTCGATGGCAGTGCTCCCTGTTGCCGAAAAAGAGCAGATCCCGTTGATCTCCTGTGCTGCCGGGAGCAAAATTACCGATCCTGTCAAGAAATGGGTATTCAAGACCGCTCAGAATGACGGACTTGCTGTTGCGAAGATCTATGAATATCTGAACAAGAAGAAAATCAGCAAGATAGCCATTATCACCGTATCTGACGGCTTTGGTTCATCCGGAAGGGAACAGCTCAAGGTTAATGCCGCGAAGTTCGGTATTCAGATTGTGGAGGATAGCACCTTCGGACCCAAAGATACTGATATGACTGCTCAGCTTACTAAAATTCGGGGGAGTCAGGCGCAGGCAATTATCTGCTGGGGGACCAACCCTGGTCCTGCTATGATTGCCAAGAATGTAAAGCAGCTTGGAATCAAGCTCCCTCTTTTCATGAGTCACGGCGTCTCATCCAAGAAGTTCATAGAGCTTGCCGGAGATGCTGCTGACGGGATAATACTCCCTTCAGGGCGTGTTATTGTATCTGATGTTCTCCCTTCGAGTGACAAACAGAAAAAGAGTCTGATCGCTTTTGTCAAAGACTACCAGAAGCACTATAAGACTGAAGGGGATCATTTCGGTGGTCATGCCTGGGATGCTGTGATGCTTCTGAAAAATGCCATTGAGAAAGGCGGGGAAACCCCTTCCCAGATCAGGGATCAGTTGGAAAAAACTCAGAATATTGCAGGTATTGGTGGAATTTTCAATTTCTCGCCAACTGACCATGCTGGTTTGAGCAAAGATGCTTTTGTGCTTGTCCAGATTAAGGACAAGGATTGGGCGCTGGTAAAATAGACTGACATTTCAATTCAAACTCAGCGGGCACCTTTTTAAATAGTGAAAAGGTGCCCGCTGCTTATAGAAAGCATACATGGAACTTTCAGATCAAATAGCGCAATATCTTGTGTCAGGCCTCTCAACAGGTGCGATTTACGCACTTATCGGGCTCGGTTTCGCCATTATTTACAACTCCACCGAGATCATTAATTTCGCTCAGGGTGAACTTGTCATGCTTGGCGGCATGTTTGCGCTCTTTTTCATCAACTTCCTTCACCTGCCTCTACCTCTGGCTGTTTTATCTGCTGTTGCATCGACTACCGCTGCAGGTGTGCTTTTTGAGAGGCTTACCATCCGGCCATTGAAAGCTGCGACACCCCTCAGCCTGATCATCATCACTATAGGCGGGAGTATCCTTATCAGAGGGATAGCGATGCTGGTCTGGGGGAAGGACACGCACGCAATACCAGCCTTTTCCGGCACCGAGCCGATTCTCATCGGGACAGCAACCATCCTCCCGCAGCATCTCTGGATTTTTGCCCTTACGCTGCTTGCAATAGCCATGAACAAGCTCTTCTTCAATTACACGATCACCGGAAAAGCCATGCGGGCATGTGCAGTCAACAAGCGGGCTGCCGGGCTTGTCGGGATAGACGTCAGGAAGATGGTACTTTATTCCTTTGCGATAAGTGCATCCCTGGGGTCTTTGGCCGGCATTATTGTCGCTCCTCTCACAATGACTTCATATGACGTAGGTATCATGCTCGGGCTCAAAGGTTTTTGTGCTGCGATCATCGGCGGCCTGTCTGCCGGTGCCGGTACTGTGCTTGGAGGACTCTTGCTGGGTGTTCTTGAATCGCTCGGAGCAGGGCTGATCTCCTCCGGATACAAGGATGCAATCGCATTCATAATACTGCTGCTCATCCTGTTTATAAGGCCGCAGGGCCTTTTTGGCAAAGCAGAGACTGAACGGGTATAAAGAGTGCGATTCCTTAACAGTGAAATTCTGAAATTCATCCTGCTGGCCCTTTTCATATTGATTCTACCTCACGTAGCACATGAAGGATACCTCCTTAACGTACTGGTTTTTGTCGGTATTCACTCGATTCTTGCGCTGGCGCTGAATCTCCTTCTCGGTTATGCAGGCCAGATATCACTCGGCCATGCAGGTTTTTTCGGGCTTGGTGCCTATATTTCCGGGATACTGACCGCCACCTACTCCCTCAACCCCTGGATTGCCATGCTGATTGCCGCTTCTGTTGTAACGCTCCTCTCATTTGCTGTCGGCTTTCCGGTTCTCAAGCTTAAAGGGCATTATCTTGCTATGGCAACTCTTGGGCTCGGGGTTATCATCTATATCGTTTTCAACGAGGCAGTTGACTACACTGGCGGACCTTCAGGACTTTCCGGGATTCCAAATCTCAGCATAGGTACATTCTCATTTGATACTGATATCCGGAATTACTATCTGATCTGGACATTTGCTCTTATTGCTATCGCATTATCACTTAATCTCGTCCATTCCAGAATAGGGCGGGCTCTTCGCGCAATTCATGATTCAGAAGTCGCTGCCAGGGTAATGGGAGTAAATGCGCGGCTCATGAAAGTCCAGATTTTCGCCCTCTCTGCCGGACTGTCTGCCATTGCCGGATCTCTTTATGCCCATACCATGACCTTTGTGTCTCCAGCTTCTTTCGGGTTCAACTTCTCTGTAGAACTGGTAACCATGGTAATAATCGGGGGACTGGCCAGTATTTACGGCTCTCTTCTAGGAGCTGCCCTGCTTACGGTTCTTCCCGAACTTCTCCGCGCTTTTCAGGATTACGACATAATCGTCTACGGTCTGCTGCTTATAATCATGACCATGTTTATGCCCGGAGGTCTTGCAAAAGGCTTTCCGCAGGCGGCCTCATACCTCAGAACCAGATTTGGAAAAAGGTCTTCACCAGATGCTTGAAGTCAGGAAACTTACGCAAAGATTCGGCGGGATCACAGCACTTGAGGATGTCTCTTTCACTGCCCGGAAAGGGCTGATAACCGGAGTTATAGGCCCGAATGGAGCCGGGAAAACGACCCTCTTCAATGTCATCACCGGCATCTATTCGCAGACATCTGGATCAGTTCATCTTGATAATGCTGACATATCAAGGATACCTGCTGAAATGCTTGCAGCCCGTGGTCTTGTCAGGACGTTCCAGAATATCGAGCTGTTCGGAAACATGACGGTACTGGAAAATGTCATGCTCGGCCTTCACTCAAGAAGCAGTTCCGGCATACTTTCATGCATGTTAAAAATGCCATGGCACGTCAAGGAAGAGAAATATATCAGGCAGCAGGCGTCCGAATGGCTTGATTTTTCAGGTATTACCGACCTCTCCGCCCAGAAGGCGGCAAATCTTCCTTTCGGTAAAGGCCGCTTGCTGGAGATTGCCAGGGCTATGGCGGTACATCCCTCTATTTTGCTCATGGATGAGCCTGCAGCCGGTCTTAACAACAGTGAGACGCATGAACTGGCAGTACTGATCAGAAAAATCCGTGACAAAGGGGTCACCGTCGTCATGGTTGAACATGACATGGAGCTTGTCATGGATATCTGTGATCGCATTCTGGTCCTTAATCTCGGCAGAATGCTGGCAGAAGGCACACCCCGGGAGATACAGGAAAACCCCGCAGTCGTTGCCGCATATCTCGGGGAAGGGTAGAAAAGTGCTCAAAGTCAAGAATATCAATACCTATTACGGCAAAGTACATGCTCTGAAAAATGTTTCGATTCATCTGAATGAGAAAGAGATCGTCGCTCTTATCGGTGCGAACGGCGCAGGCAAGAGTACGATACTGAATACACTTTCCGGGATCACCCCGGCACGAAGCGGCTCGATAGAATTCAACGGGGAACTGGTGCAGAGTCTACCACCTGACCGGATTGTCAAGGCCGGTATATCGCAGGTCCCTGAGGGAAGACAGGTGTTCAAGGGGCTTTCTGTTGCTGACAATCTTGAACTGGGAGCATATCTCAGATTCTGCGCCGGTGAGAGCAAGGAGAAGATCCGACAGGATACCAGGCACATCTACGAGCTATTCCCGCGACTTGAAGAGCGGCGCAAGCAGATGGCAGGAACACTCTCAGGTGGTGAGCAGCAGATGCTTTCCATTGGCAGAGCTCTTATGGCACGGCCGAAGCTTCTTCTCCTTGACGAGCCGTCCATGGGGCTTGCGCCACTTGTCGTTCAGGAGATTTTTGCTGTCATCGAACGTCTGCGAGTTCAGGAGGGGACGACCATCCTGCTTGTTGAACAGAATGCCAAAGCTGCTCTGAAGATGGCAGACCGGGGATATGTGCTGGAAACCGGTAAAGTGATAATTGAAGGTAATGCCTCGGACCTTCTGGAAAACCCCGAAGTTCAGCGTGCCTATCTCGGCAAAGAGAAGAAGGAAATCTGGGAACGATAGGAGAAGGTATGGGAATCTGGGATCCTGCCAACGAATGTATGTCGCGTGAAGAACTTGAACAGCTCCAGTTGGAGCGGTTACAGGCGACACTTCACCGGGCGTACAAAAATGTATCCTGTTATCGCAACAAGTTCAATGAGCTGAAGATAGACCCGGATGATGTCCAGTCACTCTCCGATCTATCCAAGCTCCCTTTTACCACGAAAGACGATCTGCGCCTCAACTATCCTTACGGGATGTTTGCTGTCCCGTTGCGTGAAGTTGTCCGGATTCATTCATCGTCAGGCACCACCGGGAAACCGACTGTTGTCGGCTATACAAGAAACGACATAAAAACCTGGTCAAATCTGATGGCACGAGTTCATACCGCAGCCGGGATCACTCACGACGATGTTGTCCAGATCGCATTCGGCTACGGCATGTTTACCGGAGCATTCGGACATCACTACGGAGCCGAGATCATTGGTGCCTCCGTCATCCCGATGGGTGGGGGCAACACCGAAAAGCAGATCATGATCATGCAGGATTACCGCTCAACCGTTCTTGTCAGCACCCCGAGCTATGCAATCACCATCGCTGACAGGATGGAGCAGTTGGGAGTTGATTCCAAGAGCCTTTCATTAAAATTCGGACTTTTCGGCGGTGAGCCCTGGTCTGAATCCATGCGGACCGAAATCGAGAGCCGCCTCGGGATCAGTGCGACCGATAATTACGGGTTGTCCGAGGTAATCGGTCCCGGTGTTGCCGGTGAATGCGAATATAAATGCGGCATGCATATATTCGAAGACGTTTTCATTCCCGAGATAATCGATCCAGAGACCTGTGAACTGCTCCCTCCAGGAAGCGTGGGCGAGTTGGTTATCACGACGATTACCAAGGAAGCATTCCCGATGATCAGATACAGAACAAGGGATATTACCAGCCTCGATTACAGTAAATGCGACTGCGGCAGAACCCTTGTCAGGATGAAGAAGACCATGGGCAGAAGTGATGATATGCTGATAATCAAAGGGGTAAATGTTTTCCCGTCACAGATCGAAGATGTCCTTGTCGCTATCGATGGATGCGAGCCTCATTATCAGCTGGTAATCGACAGAAAAAACAGCGCAGATTTCATCGAGATCCAGATCGAAGTAACCGAAAATATCTTCTTCGATGAGATGCGGCTTCAAAGGGCGTTTATCGACAAGGTGCAGAAGAAGATAGAATCAGTTGTCGGTGTCAGTGTCGGTATCAAACTGGTTGAACCGAAGAGCATACCAAGATTTGAGGGCAAGGCATCAAGAGTGATAGACAAAAGGCACTCATAGTTCAAATAACGATAGAGGTATTTCAGGCCGGCATCTTGATCAGAGGGTGCCGGCCTTTTTTCCCAGAATCACCGATATTATGTCAGGTACGACACATCGTACTTGACATAATATATCTTATGGGACGTTACAGGTCTGTATGGCGGTAAGTGATGAAATCTGGTGAAGGGTCAGATGTGAGGTCTCGCCTGTTCGGGCCTTACAGGGCAAATTTGGAGCTTGCTCTCTGATGGCGCTATTTACAGGGCTTTACAGCTGTTTGCCGAATAAATGGCTCATTTCTGGCAGTCAGCAAGCAGTTTCAATGATGGGGATATATTGACAAGCATATTTCCCTTTCAACAAAAAAGCCGCTCCAGTCCCGCTTTTCCCACGGGTACTGTACGATCTCCCGCTTCTGAGTGCTCTTGTCACAGCCGATAAATTTCACTCCCCGATGATCTTCACCAGCACTCTTTTCTTCCGCTTTCCATCAAACTCTCCATAGAATATCTGCTCCCATGGACCCAGGTCGAGTTTAGCATCGGTAACTGCTACAACGACCTCACGCCCCATGATCGTCCTTTTGAGATGCGCGTCGGCATTATCTTCATAGCCGTTGTGCTGATAACGGGAGTACGGCTTTTCCGGAGCCAACCCCTCCAGCCAGAGTTCAAAATCACTGTGCAGCCCGGATTCATTGTCATTGATGAAGACGCTGGCAGTGATATGCATGGCGTTGCAGAGGATCAGCCCCTCTCTTATGCCGCTCTCGACCAGGCACGAGGCGACTGCCCCGGTCATGTTGATCAATTCGCGCCGTTTCGAAGTCTCAAACCATAACTCTTTACGATATGTTTTCATTCCTGCCCCTTTACCCCTTGCAGGATAGATTCATTTTTGCGGTAGACCATTCCCTGGAATATCGCCACGGTCTCCTTGTCATCATCCGTGACAATAACCGAATAGGTGGCCAGTCTGGGATTCAGGGACTGCTCTGTTGCTTCGGCGTAGAGCGTACCTTTCACCGCTGCTTTCACAAAGTTGACACTGGTGTTTATCCCCATTGCCAGTTTTCCGTGCGAATTGGAGGCAACAGCAAAAGCAAAGTCGGCAAGCGTAAAGATAGCACCGCCGTGAACCGTTCCGGCGCCGTTGAAATGGTACGGTTCGATCTTCATACGTACGCGTGCCCTCCCCTCCCCGGCTTCAAGAAGTTCGATGTTGTTATGCCTGGCAAAGAGATCATTTTTTGAAAAGAATTCCAGAAGCTTTTGCATGATTTAAGTCCTTTTAAGTAGCTATTGCCAGATATCAGGTGCATTCAGCCTGTTCAATGGTATCCTTATCACAGGGAGGATACATGAACAACCGTGAACTTGCCGATCTGCTTGCGCTTGACAAATCGATGCTCCCGCTTGACGGCGGCAATGAATTCAATCGTCTCATTTTTTCACGAAGCCCTTATCTGCTGCAGCACGCAAGAAACCCGGTAGATTGGCGTGAATGGGGTGATGAGGCGTTTGCCGAGGCGAAGAGAAGAGATATCCCACTGTTTGTTTCAATCGGCTATGCGACCTGCCACTGGTGTCATGTGATGGCCGTGGAGTCTTTCAGCGACAGTGAAGTTGCTGCGACTCTCAATGGATCTTTTGTCCCGGTGAAGATCGACAGGGAGGAGAGACCGGACCTGGATGACTTCTATATGACCGCTTCACGAGCCCTGACCGGCAGCGGCGGCTGGCCGTTGAACGTCTTTATCGATCACGAAAAACGTCCGTTTTTTTCCATAACATATCTCCCCAAGTATCCAAGACACAGAACTCCCGGTTTCATAGACCTGCTCGTGAACATTTCCCTTCTCTGGAAAGAGAAACGTGATGTGGTAATGAGCAATTCTGATGAAATATGTCGATCAATGTCTGCGCTGACCGGATCTTCCCCCTCTTCCGGAACAGCTCTCCAATCCATAAGTAATGCAGCTTTCCATCAGCTTGAAGATCTTTTTGACAAGAAATATTTCGGCTTCGGGAATTCGGTGAAGTTTCCAATGCCGGTCTATCAGCTCTTTTTACTCTCACGCGATCCGAAGGCGTATCCTGATGCAAAAGAAATGGCTCTCCTCACCCTGAAAGCAATGATGCACGGAGGGATCAAAGATCAGCTTTCCGGAGGGTTCCACCGGTATACGGTCGATCCCGGTTGGCTCACCCCGCACTTTGAGAAGATGCTGTATGATCAGGCCATGTTGATCACTGCCTATTCAGAAGCGTATAAACTCACAGATAATCCGGTCTATAAACAGACTGCGGTCGATACGGCACGCTTTGCGGTCAATGAACTGATGAATCCTGAGGGAGGCTTCTGTGCTGCGCTCGATGCAGACAGCGAGGGAGAAGAGGGGCTGTTTTATACCTGGAAGTATGACGAACTTGAATCGATACTCAAAGGCCCTCTGAAACTCGCTCATGAATATTGGGGTGCAACTGAAAACGGGGATCTGGACGGGCGTTCTGTTTTTCATCTCACTGCTGATCCGGAAACGTTTTGTTCTCGAAAAGGGATCTCTGTTTCTGACCTTGAAGATATTCTGGCTGCCGCATCACAGAAGCTGAGAGAAGTGCGCTTGAGACGTGAGGCTCCGCTGAAAGACCTTAAAGTTATCTCTGCCTGGAACGGCCTTATGATAACGGCGTTAATCCGGCTCGGTACCGTTTCAGGAGATAAAGAATACTTTACCTACGCCCAGAATACGGCCCGCTTCATACTCAGGAATATGGTTACACCTGAAGGGAGGCTGATCAGGAACTGGCTTGAGACCCCTTCACGAGTACCCGGTTTTGCAGAAGATTACACTTTTATCGGACTTGGTCTTGCTGATATCGTCAGCACTACAGATGAGCCGTTCTGGAAGGAAACCCTTGAATATTTCGGCAATGAACTGGTAAGGCTGTTTATCGATGCCACAGGTAAAATCTCATTCTGCGGTCATGATGTGGAGAATCCTCCAATCGACATCCCGCAGGTTCAGGACGGCGTAACGCCTTCTACTGCCGGGGCTGCTGCTGTTTTGTTGACACGGTTGGGGAGAATTACCGGGAAAGGAGATTACCGGGAAACAGCCGGGAAGATAATCAGAAGGTACCGTGCGCTGACCGAGAAGAGTCCATCCGCCTGCCTGTCATTGATAATGGCTGAAGAAGAGCTGAACAGGGAGACTATTTCCTCTCTAACACCCTGAGAAAATCTTTGGCATAGATCACAACAGCTGATGAATATTCGTCATACGGCCCGGAATCAACGGCCGATTTTGCATACTCTATGGCCATACTTCTATCGCCGAGGTTTTCATAGGATTTTGCAGCAGTCAACATGCAGGCATTGTATTTACTGTCCAGTTCGATGCATTTTTTTGCACTCTCGATCGCAGATGAATAGTTCTGCTGCATCAGCTGCGCAACTGAAAGAGCATCATACACCTTGGCCAGATCGGGATTCTTCACCTGCTCACTACATTCAGCCAGAATTCTATTATAGGCTTCAACGGCTCTCCCCCACTCACGTGATTCATCCGCTCTTTTCCCTTCTGCTACAAGAGCAGCATAACCGGATTCACTGCACTCCTCAGAAAAAGCAGGCAATGAAGAAAGCTGAAAAACAAAAATCAGAGCGAAGGCGATAAAACGGTTCATGGCAGATCTCCTCGGTTGGTCAGGAGTGTTAAAGTGCGCTGATACGGCTTGCTGTATCGCTGAAATCAGGCCGTACGGTCATAATCTCGGAATAGAGCTGTCTTGCCAGCTGAATTTCGCCAAGTGCTTCCCGGCAGATCGCAAGCTCATATTTCAGCCCCAGAAGCTCATCATCGCTGATTTCCGGAAAATTCAGTGTGTCAGAAAGAATCTCAACAGCCTTTTCTGTCTCTCCAAGCTCCCTGAAACAGACAGCTTGCAGAATAAGAGCATCTATTTTCCTGGAATCCGATCTGGATGCGACAATAAATTCACTGATTGCCTCTTCAAAAAGACCCATCTCTTTATATGCAAGACCCAGACTGTAATGTGATTCAGCATCCTCATTGTCAAGCTCGTTTCTCTTGAATCCGGAAGTGGTATCGAGGGTAAACGGAGGGTCAGCAGAAGATGTTTTTATCAGATCAAAGTTGATGTCATCGGCAAAGATCGAGAGCTCTCCGGCAAGATCGAACGGTTCGTCAACCAGATTGGTATTCGCTTGAGACGGCATATCAGTCTGTACTATGCTGGGCTCTGTATCGAGCTCTTCGTCATCCAGTTCAAGCTCAAGCTCGATGTCGTCGAGTTCAAGTTCATCAAGTTCGATCAGCTGTTCTGGCTCTTCATACTCTTCAAGGTCATGAACAAAATCATCTTCAGATAATTGCTCAGTTTCATGCAGATCAAGATCTATATCCTCTTCCCATTCAGGCTCATCTTCTGATTCAGATATCTCTTCTATATCCTCTATCTCTTCCAGTTCCTCGATGAGAGAAATATCCTCGACAGGTTCTTCTCCATCAGTTGAGATCGGAACTGATGGGGCGGCAGGCATTTTTAAGGCAGGTGATATCGAGTATGGTTCTTCTACATCAGTTGAAATCGGAACTGATAGGGGTTCAGGTAATTCCTCAACAAGATCAGCAAGTTGCTTGCATTTTTCTGAAGGAGCCTGAAGCAGTTCTGAAGGGATCTGCTCCGGTTCTGATTCAGGTTCAGATGAAACCGGAGCGTCCAGAGAAAAATCCTCTTCCTTCTCATCACCTTCTATCAGAGTGAAAAGCTCATGTGCCTTCTCTTTGAAGAGTTGATGAATTTTTTCGGAGACATGCATGAACCCGTTTTCATCATTTCTACTCTTCAAATCAGTCGCAAGTGCAACAAACTCGCTGAAGGCGTTACTCTCTTTTCCAATAGCGAAATATTTCTCCGCAATTCTGAGTCGTACTGCAGAGTTGCCTGGATCAAGCGCGAGCATGCTTTCAAGGACTTTCAGCGCCTTGAAGTTATCGCCATTATTCTCATAAATGTGAATTGCTGAAGCATATTCAGAGGTAGCATTGCCGATCAACCCCTGTTTTTCATTCAAAGAACCAAGCGTGAGGGATATTTCAGGATTTGTCGGTTCAAGTTTCTGAATCTGTTTATAAACTGCAATCGCTTTTAGGTAATGGACTGAATCGACATACTGCTTGGCAAGGGAGGTATATTCATTAATCGCTTCATCTTTGAGGTTCGCTTTTGTAAGTATTTCAGCAAGCTTCTGCCGATGCCTCATGTCTGAGGGGTCAAGCTGGATTATCTGCCTGTACTCGGCGATAGCTTTGACAAATTGCCCTTTCAGAAGGTTTTTCTGTGCGCTATCGAGAAGTTTTGTCTTTGTAGAACTCAATATATCACCGTACTAGTTAATTGAAGGAGCTTTACAGCCTAATAAAACTATCACCCATGGTCAAGGGTATTTCTGATAAGCATGGCATAATTCAGCCACGAATAGATGTTTACAAGGTACGATCAAGATCTTAACAGGTTACTGAAGGATACTGATCTCTATATACATCTGCCAGCTCCACGTAGGAGGCAGCTATAGCAGCATTTCTTATCCTCTCACTTTCGCTGAGAGCTCGCGTGTACCTGGCAGGAGAGCCTAGCCAAAGAGTCCCTGGGGGGATGACTGTGCCTTCCGTGACCAGAGACCCAGCAGCGACCATTGCGCCTGAGCCTATGACAACCTTATCCATAATGACGGAGTTCATACCGATAAAGACCCCGTTTTCAAGCCTGCATCCGTGAATAGTGCAATTGTGACCGACGGTAACATCATCGCCTATATAAAGAGGTGCTCCGGGGTCGGACTCATTCTTTCTGCCTGACACATGCAGAGTGGATTGATCCTGAATATTGGTGTGGCAGCCGACCTCTATACTGTTAACATCTCCCCTGATAACAACATTAAACCAGATCCCGGAATGAGCACCGACCTGGACATCTCCTATAATTACCGCTGTTTCAGAGATATAAGCAGTCCGGTCTATAGTCGGGAATATTTCCTTGAACGGTCTTATCACAACTTCACTCCGTTAGATCCTTACCGCATTCCCGACACTCATCACTGTTTCAGCAATGGTATACATATTCGTGACAGCGCCTACAGCAAGCTTCTCTCGCAGACCATAATAATCAAGACATATACCACAGGAAAGAATTTCAATACCGGCATCTTGCAGCTTAAGTAATGGTTCAATCAATTCCGAACCTTCAGTAGTAAGCAGAACGCCGCTGTTCAGGAAAAATATTTTTTCAGGTTGGACCGGCAGTTCAATGAGAGTGACGACAAAATTCTTCAGGAGAAGCTTCCCGAGTTCGTCAGGACCTGTACCGAAGTGGTCGGAGGCAATCAGGATCGATGAAGTCGATAAGCAGACAAATGAATCTGATTGCTCATTTAACAATGAAGGGGAAATGATGATTTCTGCATAACCATCTTTCTCCAGATCTTCAACAGACAACCCCCTGGATTTAGCAAAACGGATAATGTTTTCCCTAGGGGCTCCCAAATCTGCAGTTACTCTTAAAGTGGCTCCGGGAGCGCTTTCCAGGGTTTGTTTCGTTTTGATTACAGGAGCAGGGCATGATAGATTACGGCAATCCAGTTCGAACAAAAGAATTACTCCTTCAGTGAGTACTTTTAAAACAGTAATATATCATGAAGCATAAGCAGACAATAGAAGATAATGAATAAAAAGCCCTGAGAAATCAGGGCCTTAAATTGGTGGAGGTGGCGGGAATCGAACCCGCGTCCGAAAGTCATACGCATAAGGGGTCTACATGCTTGTTTCAGTATTTGGATTTAGCAGTTTATGTCTCCACTGAACAGGATACTCAAACCACGATCCTTCTTTGATTTCGCTCTCCCGCCAAAGGCACTCAGGAAAACTATCTCGAGTAAATGACGTCCGTTCCTAACCCCCGAGAAGAGCGCGGACGGACGGTAACAGGGTATTAAGCTGCTACAGCGTAGTCATAATTGTCGGCATTTAAAGCCGTGCGGGTTTTTTAACGGGGCCAACCCACATCCCCGGCATGCAACCTTTGCTTCCTACCCCCGTCGAAACCTTTACACCCCCATGAAATACTAATTATGAATTATGAATGCTGAATTATGAGTTGAAGGCTTTAATTCATAACTCATACTTCATAATTCATCCTTCTTTTCTGCTACTTCCCTTAAGTGCCTGTGCGATTTCACGTTTATGATCTTTCTGCTTCAGGTCCTCGCGTTTGTCATACAGTTTCTTTCCCTTTGCAAGTCCAAGCTCTGCCTTTACCATACCGCTCTTGAAGTACAGCCGCAATGGAATCAGTGTGTAACCCTGCTCCCTGATCTTGCTGAAAAGCTTTACTATCTCTTTTTTGTGGAGAAGGAGTTTTCTGGCTCTATCAGTATCGTGGTTCGCTCTATTGCCGAATTCATATGGAGAGATATGCAGATTATTGAGAAAGGCTTCTCCCGATCTGACCTGAGCAAAAGCGTCGTTCAGATTCGCATTCCCGAGTCTGAGAGCCTTGACTTCAGTACCTGAAAGAACAATCCCTGCTTCAAACTTCTCTTCTATAAAATAATCGTGATATGCCTTCTTATTATTGCAGATCAGCTTTTCGCCCATATCTGATTTTAGCAAATCCGGACTGATTATGACACAGAAATATGAGAGGTTCAGGCGACCCGGACAGCGTTCACTCCGCCTACCCAGACGCCTTTGACACGGCTGTTATACAGTATCTGCTCAGAAAGGTCACCGGTGAGAACTCTTTGGAGGGGCTCTACCAAAAGGAAGTCGGCACGTTTCCCAGGTTCGAGGCTTCCTGCTTCCGCTCCCCGACCGATGGCTCGTGCTCCCTGAAGAGTACCGATAATCAGAACATCTTCAGGCGTAAAATGCTTTGGGTAAAGCTCAAGCAGAAAGCGCATTTCGTCCCATAAAGAGAGAGAGTCATTACTGGCAAGCGAATCAGTGCCGAGCGCCAGGGGGATATCGAGGGTTTTGAACAGGGGGACAGGTGCTATGCCGACATCAAGCCGCTGATTACTGCGTGGGCAGAGAACCACAGAAGCGCCGCTCTGTTTGATCCTCCGCGCATCAGCACTGCTTATGTGGACCGAGTGCACTGCCATGAAATCCGGGCCTAATCCGCCAGCAGCATCTATCCAGCCAACAGGGGTGATGCGCTGCGGCGGAGGAAGATACGATTCCCAGCCTGCAAAAGGATAGAGTTCAGATGCGATTTTACCGGTTGTGTCATGAATAAATGCTGTCTCTTCCCTTGATTCAGCCAGATGCATGGTTATCGGTAGTCCAGACGTGCGGGCCGCTTCTATGATAGAACTGAAATACGCTGCTGATACGGTAAAAGGTGTGTGCGGAGCAACTCCGGAAAGGAATCCGGCAGGGATATCGCGGAGATGGTGCTGGATCTCCGCTGCCGGGATCACATATGGAGGAGCTTTACCGATCATCTCAAGATAGATGCGACCGGAAAGAGAAGTATCCTGGTAGGCGGAAAGCAGGCGGAGATCACTGAGTATATCCCCCACCATCGTGGTTCCGGCCTGAAGAGATATGTCAAAACCTTCGCGCAGGGATGCAGTCAACTCTTGAGGTCGCAGAGATCGCTTGATCTTGATTACCTGGATTATCCAGTCTACATACGTTCGCGGCGTATACTCCAGATCCTTGCGTTTCAGCCAGGCAGGAAAATGGGTAAGTTCAAGATGCGTATGGGCGTTCACCAGACCGGGAAGAAGCGCATGGTCTGGATATTCCCTGATCGGCGCAGTTATGCTCTTGCGGAGTTCGGCCAGGGTCCCCACGGCTTTTATAACTCCATCTTCAAAAGCTATGGCACCACCCTGCAGCGGCGCTGAAGTAATCGGCAGCAGATGCGAAGCAGCGATTATCTGCATTGTGTAACTCCTGACGAACGTTACTGATTACCCGAACAGAGTCCCGCAACCTGCAGCAGCAAAGACTGAATCTCAGGCTGTTGGACAATCTCGCACTGCTCAGTCAGAATTGTCGCCAGAATCCCATCAGTTGTCAACGGGTTGGCTAAAACGACACGCAGGACAGTGAGTTCATCGTCATAGCGAGCCATGCGCAGCCGTGTCCGGGAGACAAAGGTTTTCCCTGCTTCACGCTGATATTTCTGCAGCAGCTGACTGACCTGGTCGAGGAGAGCGTTGATGTCGGTACGCTGCGCATGCGTAGCTTCATCCAGGGCCTGCTGTACAGCTAGTGGACAATAGCGGTACGTGAGGATATTCAGCTCCGGTTCACTGGTCAGTTCAAAATCGGCATGGTGTCGGATCATGTCGGCAAAAGTATGCGCCCGTTCGATCCCCATATCGATGAGCAGCTCATACCCTTTGCGACCGATAATCGAAAAGCCGGCATGGACCAGCATGGACATCCCCGGTCGCGACCCTTCAAGGGTATGGCTGCCCAGGTCCTTGGAACCGTGACGTAATATGTAGTTAGCGTGATGTTCAATGGCCGACAGGGCGGCAGGATCTTTGAAGACGACCATCCCCGCCCCCATTGGCACGTAAAGCTGCTTGTGTGCATCAATGCTAACCGAGTCGGCCCGATCGATTCCTGCGAGCAGGGAGCGGTAACGGTCGGAAAACAGGGTTGGCCCACCCCAGGCAGCATCGACATGAAAATGGCAGCCGAGTTCCAGGGCAAAATCGGCCAGTGCCTCCAGCGGGTCGACGTTGCCGGTTTCTGTCGTCCCGGCGATACCGACCAGCGCCAGCGGAAGGATGTTCCGGTCCTGTAGGCGCTGACACTCTTCTTTCAGAAACTTCAAATCAATACGGTTATTCCCGTCGGTCTTCACCTTGAGCAGATTGTCCCGCCCGAGCCCGAGGAGGTCAGCAGCTTTGCCGAAAGAGTAGTGTCCGCGCTCAGAGACGAGGACGGCAATCCCGTCAACACCGCGATGTTTCAGAGCGCTGCCCAGCCCTTCCTGAGCAATGCCGCGAAATGTCCCCTGCGGAGCAAAGAGACGGTTGCGTGCCACCCAGAGCGCCGTGACATTGGCAATTGTGCCGCCGGAACAGAAGGCCCCCAGGGCATGCTGACTGTTGTGAATCCATTGTGGATAAAAGTCGTCTGAGCAACGATAGACCAGGTGATGGAGCATGGCGAGGACCTGCCGCTCCATCGGCGTAAAGGCCTTGGAGGTCTCCACCTTGACCAGATTCTGATTGAGGGCGGTCATGAGACGAGCCAGAGGGAGCATGAAGTAAGGGAGCGCCGAGGTCATGTGACCGACAAAGCCAGGGGCGGCGGTATGGACCGACTGGGCAACCAGGTTATCTTTGACGAATTCGGTATACTCGGAGACGTAGGTCGGTTCTTCAGGAATGGTGAAGGAGGAGAAATTCGCTTCGATCTCTTCGAGGTTGCGCTCAATAGCAACAATATGTGTCTGCAAAAAACCGGCGACATCGCCGGCAATCGCCTGATCGATAGCCCCAAGGGTTGAATCAGGCGCTTCCGGCACGGTGAAGATCCGGTAAAGGGTTTCCAGGTTGGCGCGGGCTACGTCGCGATTTTTCAGCATTATCGATCTTCCCCGAGTATGCAGTTGTCAATGAGCCTTGTCGTTCCTATTTTTATTGCCATGGCCAGCAGTGTCTGGTCGTCAGCCTGCTGCTGAAGTTCGA
Organism: Geobacter sp.; assembly: GCA_009886125.1. Classification (GTDB taxonomy): domain Bacteria; phylum Desulfobacterota; class Desulfuromonadia; order Geobacterales; family DSM-12255; genus VEOV01. Next base: position 34,303 of record VFJK01000081.1, read on the forward strand.
GAGTGGCCCCGTTGCGAAATTCGAGATAATCGATCTCTGCCCCTTTGACAGCAGCGATCTGCTCCCGGGCGTTCCTGTCAAGAACGAGAACATCCCGCTCTCCGCCACGGTAAGATTCCAGAACTGATTGGATGGCCCGGCTGAGACATAGTGCTTTGATGCGGTTCTCAGGGGAGAGGTAGGCATTACGGGAACTCATGGCCAGTCCGTCGATCTCACGCACGATAGGCATGTCGGCGATTTCGACCGGTAGATTAAGATCAGCGGTCATGCGGCGGATAACGGCCAGCTGCTGATAGTCCTTTATGCCGAACAAGGCAAGGGTCGGCTGGACGATGGAGAAAAGTTTGCAGACCACGGTGGTGACACCGCGGAAATGACCGGGACGGCTGGCCCCGCACAGGGGGAGGGAGAGTCTCTCCACATCGACCCAGGTCTGAAACTCCGGAGGATACATGTCAACAGGCTGTGGGGCAAAGATCAGATCCACCCCTGCTTCCCGGGCTATTTTCATATCCCGCTCCATATCCCTTGGGTACTTATCAAGATCCTCATTGGCACCGAACTGGGCCGGGTTGACAAAGATGCTGGTCACCAACAGATCAGACCGCCTGCGACCCTCATGCATGAGTGATGCATGGCCGGCATGCAGGTATCCCATGGTCGGCACCAGAGCAATGCGTTTTCCCTCCCCTTTTGCCTTCAGGGCGATGCGCTGCATTTCAGCTACGGATTCAATGACGTTCATATCTGTCTCAGCTAATGCTTCAGGAGATTTTTTAGTTGAAACTGTGCTCTTCAGTCGGAAAGTTCCCTTGCCGCACATCAAGTATGTAAGCGTTTACCGCATCGGCAACAATCTCCCGGACATCGGCGTAGCGCTTTACAAATTTCGGGGAGTACTTCTCGCAGAGACCGAGAATATCATGGATTACCAGAACCTGACCGTCACAGTGTGATCCGGCACCGATACCGATTGTTGGGATATTGAGAGAATCAGTGATGCGTTGAGCCAGCGACTGCGGTATCCCTTCAAGTACAACTGCAAAAGCTCCTGCATCCTCAACCGCGCGGGCATCCTCCATCAGACTCTCGGCCTGTTCTATCTTTTTACCCTGAACCTTGTATCCGCCCATCCGGTGGATCGATTGCGGAGTGAGTCCGATGTGAGCAACAACAGGGATATCGATTGCCACAAGAGCCTTTATGACCGGAGCCATATTGACTCCACCCTCGATTTTCACTGCTGCCGCCCCGCCCTCCTTGATGAATCTGCCGGCATTCAGGCGGGCATCTCTTATATCGGTCTGATAGGACATGAATGGCATATCAGAAACCACAAGAGCCTTGGGGTTTGATCTCATGACAGCTTTTGTATGATACAGCATTTCATCCATGGTTACCGGAAGAGTATTATCATAACCTGAAAAAACGACTCCGACAGAATCTCCGATCAGGATCATGTCAATGCCGCAGGAGTCCATGATTCTTGCGGTCGGGTAGTCATAGCAGGTAAGCATGGCGATTTTTTCGCCGTCAGCCTTCATCTTTTGTATATCAAGGATTGTTTTTTTTCTGCTCATGCCATCTCCAAACTTAAAAACGCCTTCCGGAGGTCGAAAGACGTATATGAGCAACAGCAGGAATCTGCGTTCTTATCAGCTGTGGCTATTGCCTTCCGTCCCGGTTCAGAATATGAATCCAGGCAGTATGTAATGAATGCAACAAAAAAGGCGGTTACTGTGATGGTAACACGCCTGAAAATGATAAATATCATGAGGGTGCGTAGATTGTCCAGAATATTGATTAAACGGGCAATAACGTACCGTACTTTATTTTGAGGTGTTCTTTATTATCTCCAACTCTTTTACAACCGATTCACTCTCCTGCTTTCGGCTCTCAAGATCCTTGAATATATCATGGACCATCATTGCTACTCCATCTACAGAGTTTCGGATCTCTTTACTGCCACGTACCTGATGAGATGTTGACACGACCATCTCGCTTGCCATCTGCTTTATGGTAGCGATGGCAAGGGCAATACTTCTGGTAGCATTCGCCTGCTCTTTTGAAACATTGAAAATCCTTGATGTCATGGAACTTACATCTTCAATGGATCGGGTTATCAGTTCGATCCCTTGTGCCTGTTCACGAGTCGCGACCTTTATCCCTTCCGTCATCTCCATCGATTTGTTTGCACTTTCAGAAATCGTGTCAAGAGATACACCGGTATTGTTACCGAGGATGACCCCTTTTTGTACGAGCTGTTTTGTAAGTGAAATATTGTCAGCTGCTGCCCTGGATTCGTTCAGGATCTCTTCAATAATAGAAGTGATCTCACCGGTAGATTGACCGGTCTGCAAAGAGAGATTCCGTATTTCATCAGCGACTACTCCGAAGCTCCTGCCATACTCGCCTGCCTGAGCGGCGATTATAGAAGCATTCAGAGCCAGCAGATTAGTGCGTTTCGTGATGTCATTTATGACGTTTATAATCCCGTCAATCCTGGTACTGTTCTCAGAGAGCCTCATGATACCCTTGTGCGAGAAATCAACAGCCCGCTGTATTTCGGCAAGGGCCTCAACAGTCTCGATAACAACGTTCCGGCCTTCATCAGCCTGATACTTGACCTGCTTCGATACTGAATGTGATGTAACCGCGCTCTGCTCGATGTTTTTCAGAGAAGCGGTTACCTCTTCCATAGCCGAAGCGGACTTGAAGGTTGAGTCTGAAAGGGTATCAAGACTTCTGGATGCATGCTCGATTGCATCAGATATTTCTACGACAGCATTACTTGTCTCAGCAACTGCCTTGAGGACGCCTTCTGCAGCAGAGGCTATGTTATTTGTGTTCGAAGACATCGAGGAGACGGCACCCTCGAGAGTGATTATGTTGGAGGAGTAATCCTCTCTTCGGTAAAGAATCTCGGAAAAAGATCTTTCCAGCTCCGTTGTCAGGGTGTCGATGGCGCGGAGAAGATTAATCCTGGTTGCTGCAGATGCTGCCTGATCGATAAAAAGCTTTATCGTGTCAACATCAGTGTCGTTCAACGCCCTTTTACTGAATTTATTATCAATGGCGAAGACACCAATTGTTTCGCCCTTTACAACCAGCGGGCAGACGATGAAATTGTTCGACCGTAAAGCCTTGATTGAACTGCACGGCGGTTGTAACTGGAACTCTTTCGGGAACCTGGAGATATCATCCACAAGAAAGAGTTTCTTTTCAGCACAACATTTAAAGATGACTCCGCTCCGTTCATCCATTGGTATCCGGTGTCCCTTGACATCTTCTTCAGCACCGGTTGAAATGATAAAATGGAGATTCTCCTTTGATTCATCCAGCGTAAATATATTTACCCTTTCATAACCAAGAATATCATGCAGACCTTCAGCGCAGAGGGTCAGGACTTCTGAAAAGTCCATCGACTTCTGGATACGGCTGCTTATCAGATGAAAGTTCTTGATATTATTATCCAGCACTTTGTAACGGTTCTCAAAGAGATCTTTCTGTGAATCAGCGTCCTTGTGCAGGAGGTTCAGCTCCAGAGCTCTGTCGTTCAGCTCGTCACCGGACTTCCCGATAAAGAAACCGAGTCCGCCCATGACAATTGAAGTACCAAAACCCATGAATAGATACAGCGTAATATTGACTGTCGAAGATGACAGTTCAAGAACCGATTGACTGATAAAAGAGTGACCTGCTTCAGGAAAGAGAATGATCTTTATCAGCAGCCAGGTAATAGGGGCACCAACGCCCAGAATGACACCGAATATTGCATACTTGGATTTTCTATGAAGAGACGGGATCTCCATCATGTTCCCCTTGAATAAAGAATGAATTCATTTACCGGCTATAATTTCAGTAAGCAGTTTAGAGAGTGAAACAAGGTCTGTCAATCATTACAAACAGGGATACCCTGAGGTAATGAGACTACTTCATTGAGATGGCTTATATAAAGTCTCAACCATCCGCAATTCATCATCCCTGCTTTCTAACAGACCATCAAGCCGTGCATCAAGGATCTTATCAAGGATCTCCCTGAAAAGCGGCCCATCCGGGATACCGAATTTCTTAAGATCATCACCGCTCAGTAAGATTTTGACTGTTGAAAGATGAGTGAAGTATTGGGAGATACATTTACGAACTTCGTCTCTTTCAGTGTGTGCCATAAGATGGAGTAATGTTTCTACGGGAAGATTCCTCAAAGACCGGTAAATGCAACTCGGGAGAAAATTATTCCCTCTCCTTGATTTTTTCCCCCATTCATCCAGGAGCAGGATCCCCTTATGACGATTTTCAACGATTTTTATACGTTGATGCTTGTTAACAGCAAGCCTGAGAAAGGTCTCCATGAACTCATCAGGATCAAGCTGAGCTGTCAGGCCCAGGAAATATACAACCCACTTGTCATAACTGACCCCGAGATAAAGAAGCTCGAACCAGGAAAGCACATGTGCAGTCTCTGTCATCATCGCTTTAGCAGCCTTGGTCAGCGTGATCTGAGGGTGTATATATGAGAGCAGCCCAAGTGACTCCATCCTGATTATCGCCTTGAGTGGCTCTTTTTCATTCAGAATATGTATCAGTTCTGCAAGAAGACGCTTCCCACCGAGTTTCTCCAGAAAATTCATCTTTACTGCATTTTTAATGAGGTTCTCAGTCTGAAGAGCGATACGAAACCCGAGCCTCTGTTCAAATCGTACCGCCCTGAATACGCGAGTGGGGTCTTCGACGAAAGAGAGATTGTGCAGGACCTTCAGTGACTTCTCTTTCATATCTTTCAGTGCCCCGAAGTAATCTGTAAGGCGACCGAACTGTTCATGATTCAGGCAGACAGCAAGTGTATTGATGGTAAAATCACGGCGATAGAGGTCCATCCTCAGGGAAGACCGCTCCACAATCGGGAGTACTCCGGGGGATTCATAATATTCAAGCCTGGTGCTGGCAACATCTATTTTCAGTCCTTCATACATCAGTATGACTGCAGTGCCGAATTTATGATGACTTTTCATCCTGCACCTGTGTTGCTTTGAAAACTCTTCAGCGAATCGTATCCCGTCACCTTCAACGGTCAGATCTATATCATGGTTCTCCTGACTGAGGATCAGATCCCGGACAAATCCACCTACTGCATAAACCTTCAGATCCATCATGGTGGCAACTTCACCGGCAGATCTCAAAATATTCAGGATGTGTGGCGGAAGCATGCGCTTCATCTTCCCCTCAAGCTCAGAAGTAACTATGGTCTGACTTGCCGCACTAGGTACAGGCTCTTCCCCCTTGTTCAGATATCGTAACAGGTCGGTTCTTGTAATGATCCCGGCAAGCAGATTATTGTTGAAAACAGGGATGAATGATTGATGACATGAAACAAGGATATCCTTAACTGAGGTCAAGGGCATGTCACTGGAGCCGGAGATAAAATCAGTCTGCATGTAGTCCGTTACCGGAGATTCACCGAGATGGTGATAGATGGCCTTTTCTACGACCTGCCTTGATATGAAGCCGATCATCGAATCAGCCTTCATAACCGGCATTGTATTAAAGCTGTACCGGGTAAGAAGCTCTTTTGCCTCAGAGATGCTGATATCGTCTGTTATGAACTTGACCGGCTTCGACATGATATCCGCGGCCGTCCGTTCAGGATTCACCCTGCTCTGAAGCAGCAGTTTCAGTCTCTCAAGTACCTGGATGACCGTCTGGTTCTTAACCGTAGCAGAGGCAGCTGTAGCGTGACCTCCGCCACTGAATTCAAGCATGTACTCAGCAACATTCACATCCGGGATGCGGCTTCTGGCGACTATATAGACCCTGCTCCCCATGCCGATAACCAGAAAAAGGACATCCAGCTCTTCCATATCACGTATTCTGTGGGCAAGTGAGGAAGCATCATTCAGATAGTATTCGAGAGATGCATGAGCGATGTGGACATCGATACCATTACAGTTTATACGGGTAAGGGTCTGGAGAAGGTCGTTCAGCAGGGAGACCTGTTCTGCCGTCAATTCCTGAGTGACAAAATCAGCCACCGTGTTAAGTTCGGCACCCTGACCGAGAAGCCATCCGGCTGCGCTGAAATCCTCGACCGTAGAGCTTGAAAAGGTGAGTCTTCCCGTATCTTCATAAATACCGAGCATCATCAGTGTGGCTTCAGCAGGGGTTATCCGGAGCCCGGACTTCATTATCCGGGATACCAGAATAGTCGTCGTCGAACCGGCAATTCTGACCTCACCACCAGTTGCCCTGATCCCCCCTTCAACAGTGGGATGATGATCAAAGAGGTGAATATCCAGCCCCGGCTTATCAATAATTGAGGAGAATGAACCTATTCGTGAGGAGTGCTGGCAGTCGACAATAATAAGGCATGAGATACGGTCAAGATCTATCTCTTTGAGTTTTGTGAAGCTGAATGCATATCCCGCGGATTTAAGAAAAAAATCCCGCATGCTCTTCTCCTGGGAGCCGGAAAATACCATGAGCGCACCAGGGTAGAGCTTTTGAGCAGCGACCATTGAGCCAAGACAGTCGAAATCAGCATTTACATGCGTTGTAATGACTTCCATCGGTACCTGTGAGCCTATTTGAGATTTTTAAAGCTTATCATTGAATCCATTCAAAACCAGAAAACAGGTTGAATAGAACAGATCGCAGGAGGAAGTTTTTATCCGGGATGCAATTTTCTGGCATGCACAAAAGCAAGTACGGCAGCAACAGCCTCATTGCAGCCGCGCTGGCAAGGGAGGAGTCCGGCAAGGGTCTCAAGGTAGCCTCGTTCGGACAGAATCGCAAATGATTCACTAAAATTGAGATCAAAAGCCCAAGACAGCTGCAGCAACTTGAAGTCATCAGCTGTTTTCAGAAAACTGCGATTCAGCATTCTTCCAGCAATGACCTCAGCAAGGGCAGGTTCCGAGCAGGTACCGGTCTCAGGGAGATCCCAGAGGACTGCTGAAGCCCGATCCTCAGGACTGGAAAAGCAGTAATCGATCAGCACTCGCCAGATATCGAGCTTATCGGCATCGCGAATGAGCATTGCGAATCGTTGAAGAACAGGATCGAGATCTCTCGGGAGGGTGAACACGTTGTGCAGGGTCACTGCCTTGAGCAGAAGAATTCGCCGGACATGATCGAGACCTTCGAGTATCCCCTCCCTGTCAATGGTCTGGACAGCAAGAGTTGCATGGTTGGTCGAGGCAAGATCATTGAAGGTGCGGTACTGCCGGAATTGAGGAAAACGACCGACGTCATGGCAGATCGCAATGGCAGAAGCAAGAGCCCGGTCTTCCGGCTGAAGGTCCAAAGAGATCGCCAAACGATCGATAATGGCTCTTACCCGACCGGTATGCTCGATCTTCAGGTCATAGTTAAGCTGGTCAGAAGGGGATTCTCCATGAAACGTGGCGACAAACTTATTGAACCAGATTGATATTTTGATTAAGTGTGTTTCATTCATAATATAATCCAGTCAAATGCATCAATTCATCCTTACTCACATTTCATCCCACCCTGAATCCAGGCATTAACCTGCTCTTTCCAGAGTACCATACCGCCTTTTACGAGATCATTTTCTCTCTTGCCGTTCGGGAGCCCACCGCTTTTCGGAGTCGCCCCGTCGATCCCCCAGAGAACTCGAGGGTCTTCTAAAAGATGCTTCTCCATTTGGCGATTATTGAGTGCTCTGCTTTTGAACGCAGAGTGCAACGCTTTTTTTGTTGATTCACAGGTTTGCTGGGCATCCATACCGGAAGTATAGAGGCCTTTCAAAGCAAACCACTCCTCCTGATGTTCAAAACCGGTTATCCCCTCCTTATGGCATACAACACACATCTCAACAGAGCGACCTTTGTGGTCCTTGAATGAGAGGCCGCCTCTCTCCTCTTCGAAATAATCATGGCACTTCGTACATGCCTTTACCTGGAACTTGGCAAACAGGTTGGTACTGAATTTTGAGTCATCTGCAAAGGCAGGGGCAGAAATAACGAACATAAAAATAAAGATAAGAGTTCTTTTCATAGTCTCCTCCGGTAATGATCTGCTTTTAATAAGCTATTCAACACCATCAAGCGGCAGCAGCACCTGATCTGTATCATCTCCCGAATCGGCCAGCTCCTCTATCTCCCTCAAAGTCGGAAGACTTGCCAGATCTTTCAGGCTGAACGTCTCCATGAACTCCTTTGTCGTCCCGTAGATAAGGGGTTTGCCGGGAATATCCTTCTTGCCGATGATCCTTATCAGCTTTTTATCCAGAAGACTCTTGAGAATCCCGCCGGAATCAACACCTCGCAGATATTCGATTTCGGCACGGGTTACCGGCTGACGATAGGCGATGATTGCAAGTGTCTCAAGTGAGGATGGACTGAAGCGTGCAGGCTTGGCCCTTTTGAGCCTCCGGATGTAGTCTCCAAGCTCCGGCCTGCTCCTGAACTGGTAGCCGCCGGCAACGAGTATCAGTTCTATACCTCTTTGGTTCGACGTGCAGTCAGCAGTTATCGCATCTATTGCCGCACGTATCTCCTCACGCTCGAACTCTTCCAGAATTGAGCAGAGGCGGTCAAGGGAGAGAGGCGAATCAGAGACAAAGAGAACACTTTCAATTATCTGCTTCAATGATACATCGGCCATGGATTACCTCAAAACAGGAGTCTTGTCAGACTCCTAGGCTGCGTCCTTGATAACGGTACTATTGACGAGAATCCTGCCATAGTTTTCAAACTGCGTCAGTCTTATCATTCTGAGTTTGCAGAGTTCAAGGACAGCAAGGAAGGAAGCGACAATGAATTCACGGGTGTTCGTACCGATAAAGAGCTCTTCGAAATCGACGGTCTCTTTCTCTTCAAGGTATGCAAGAATATCCGCGATCCTGTCGGCAATACTGATATTCTCGGAACCAACCTCATGGAAGCTGTCCTTGGGGGCTTTCGCAAGGATCCTCCTGAAAGCATCCACAAGTTCGAACAGATCGATCTCCGGAAGTGCATCATCCGGTGCTGCAGTATCGAGTTCAGCCGGAATGAATTTACGGGCAAACACATCCCTGTCAAGGATCTCTCTTGACGCCAGGAGTGTCGAAGCTTCACGATACCGCTCATATTCAAGGAGTCTTCGTACTAGCTCTGCACGGGGGTCAAGCGTCTGATCCTCCTCGGACTCAGGGTCAGGAGTAAGCGGCAGCAGCATCTGGGACTTGATCTGGATAAGTGTTGAAGCCATGACAAGGAACTCACCGGCAACATCAAGATTAAGTTCACGCATGAGATCAAGATAGTCAAGGTATTGGCGGGAGATAGCAGCAATGGGGATATTGTAGATATCCACTTCATTTTTCTTGATGAGATGGAGAAGCAGGTCCAGAGGCCCTTCAAAGGCCTCTGTTCTTACCAGGCAGGAGTCTGGATCATCGTTCGCAAATAGAGGGCTCTGTTCCGGGTCAGGCAGCATATCAGACCTTTATGGCTTCCCTGACAAGGGTCATGGTCTCTGCGGCACTGCGTGCAGCCTTACTGGCGCCATGGGCCAGGATCTCAGCGACGATCGCGGGTGATGACGTCAATTCATCGCGTTTTGATCTGAAAGGCGCCATTGCCTCAACAAGTGCCTTTGCTTGCATCTTCTTGCAGTCGACACAACCGATGGATGCAGAGCGGCAGGCAAAACCGATCTCTTCCTTCTGGGCACCGGAGAGATACTGCTGATTGAGTGAGTAGGCGACGCAGTTGTCCGGATCGCCCGAATCGGTCCGCCGTACCCTTTGGGTATCAGTCACCATTGACATGACCTTTTTCTGTGTCTCTTCGGCCGTTTCTGAAAGGAATATCGCGTTGCCGTATGACTTGCTCATCTTTCTGCCGTCGAGACCGAGAACTTTGGGAGACTCGGTGAGCAGAGCGACCGGTTCAGGGAAGACCTCGCCGTACAGGTAGTTGAATCGACGGGTTATCTCGCGGGTGATCTCCAGATGTGGAAGCTGGTCATGACCCACCGGCACCCGTGTAGCCCGGTAGAGGATGATGTCAGCTGCCATCAGTACCGGATAACCGAGAAATCCGAATGTGGAGAGATCCTTTGCAGCAAGGTTCTCCTGCATCTCCTTGTAGGTAGGATTTCGCTCAAGCCAGGATACCGGGGTCACCATGGAAAGGATCAGATTGAGCTCTGCATGCTGATGCACGGCACTCTGGCAGAAGATAGTGCTCTTTTCAGGGTCTATGCCGAACGCGAGCCAGTCCAGGACCATGTCACGGATGCTCTCCCGGATGCCCGAAGTATCGGCGTACTCAGTGGTGAGAGAGTGCCAATCGGCTGCAAAAAAGAAACAGTCATAACTCTTCTGAAGTTCGAGCCAGTTTGAGAGAACACCATGGAAATGTCCGAGATGAAGTTTCCCGGTTGGCCTCATGCCGCTGACTATACGTCTATCGTTCATAAAAACTCCTCTGCAGGAATAAGATTCGTTAAAAAGGAAAAATCCCCAGTCGGTGCAGCGACGTGCTGTGGACGAGGAATCCCATCACATTCGGACCGATCAGCAGATTCAGCCCCAGATAAAGAGGCGGAGCAATGACATAGGAGAGAATAGACGGAAAAAATATGACAACAAGCAGGATTGCAATCATACCGTACCGCTCTATCCCGGCATAGGCAACCGACTGACGGTACGGCAGCAGACCGACCATTACTCTGCCGCCATCAAGAGGAGGTATCGGCACCAGGTTGAAAATCGCAAGGACAAGATTGATGTAGACTGAAAAAGCCAGCATAAGGGTGATCGGCTCAAGGAAAATCGAGAACTGCAGATCATTGTTCAAAGTACTTCCAAGAGAAACGATCAGTCGTAACAGCATTGCAGAAACGGAGGCCAGGAGCATATTGGTAATAGGTCCGGCAGCAGCAACCCAGATCATGTCACGTTTCGGATTACGGAGATTGTTAAAGTTGACCGGTACCGGTTTTGCCCAGCCGATACCGATGACGAACACCATAAGGGTCCCGATTATATCAAGATGCTTGATCGGATTCAGGGTGAGTCGTCCGAGATTGCGGGCAGTATTGTCGCCGAAACTGTTGGCGATATATCCGTGAGAAACCTCATGGAAGGTGATAGCCATGAGTCCGGGGACCAGCATTATCGATAGCTTCAGTAAAAAGTCTTCCATCAGTTACCGCTCACCGGGGGTTGATTCTGCGGTTTCGCTCCGCCTGTCACCCCTTCTTTCGGAGCATTTATCCCTGTCCCCATCAGCCCTTTGTTCCCCTTTTGAAGAGTATTATAGAACGTAAGGGGGGGCGCAGCTTTATCAGGAGGTGCGCCCTGCGGCACCTGCTGGGGAGAAGATGGTTGTGAAGGTGTTGCAGGAGGCTGCGGGGCAGCAGGCTGTTTTGTCACAACCGGCTGTTGCGGCTGAGGAGGTGCTTTATAGAAACGGCCGCCCGGTTTGTACAGATAGCGTCCTGTCCCGATTCCAAGGACAAACGAGATGATCACCAGCAGAAAGATGATGAGTACATACGGCCAGACCTTGGGACGGCTTGGTGGAGGTTTACGGACCTGCCTGCGCTCACTGTAATCGATTACCATCAGCTACATTCTCTCGGGAGCAGAAACCCCTAACAGACCAAGGGCGCTTTTAATGACCGTTGCAACGGTCGCCAGCATGAAAAGCCGTGATGTCGTCAGGCCGGGATCATCACTCAGAACCCGGTGACAATTGTAGAAGCTGTGAAGTTCTCCGGCCAGATTGTGCAGATATGAGGTGATCCGGTGTGGTTCGAAGCTCTCGGCAGCACTCTGGATGGTTTCAGGAAGGGATGCCAGCGACTTGATGATTCTGATCTCCTCATCAGTCTCAAGCAGCTCCACCCTGGCTGATGCCGGATCATACGAAAAACCACTCTCGGCAGCACTCTCAAAAATCCGGCAGATTCGTGCATGAGCATACTGAACATAATAAACAGGGTTATCGGTTGAATGCTGCTTGGCAAGATCTATATCAAAAACAAGTTGGGAATCAGGTTTGCGCATGACGAAAAAATATCTGGTCGCATCAACTCCGACTTCATCTATCAGTTCACCTAATGTGACGTAACCACCTGCTCTTTTGGATATTTTTACTTCCTCTCCTCCACGCATGACCGTGACCATCTGATGGAGAAGATACTCCGGCCATCCCAGCGGTATTCCGACGTCGAGAGCCTGCAGGCCGCCCCTGACTCTGGTGATCGTACTGTGATGGTCTGCACCCTGCTCATTTACGACCCGGACAAAGCCACGATTCCATTTATCCAGATGATAGGCGATGTCAGGGACAAAGTAGGTGAAACCTCCATCAGATTTCCGCATCACCCTGTCCTTGTCATCACCGAATGATGTCGTTCTGAGCCATAATGCCCCGCCTTCCTCATAGGTATGGCCTTTCCCGATTATACGGTCAACCGTGTCCTGAACAGCTCCGCTCGTGTAGAGGCTGGATTCAAGGAAATAATTATCAAACCTGACATCAAAGGCTTTCAGGACGATATCCTGTTCACGCCTCAAGTAGGCTACCGCAAATATTCTGATCGACTCCAGATCCGAGCTGTTCGCAGATGCCGTTACGCTATGACCGTCAGTCTCTACAGTCTCTGAAGAGAGATAGGCTTTGGCAAGATCCTTGATGTATTCGCCCTGATAGCCGTCTGCAGGCCACCTGGGATCATCCGGCTCAATACCTAGACACCGTGCCTGGACTGATAACGCAAGGTTGTAAATCTGCTGACCGGCATCATTGTAGTAGAACTCCCGGGTAACGTCCCAACCGGTAGCATCCAGCAGACGGCATAACGTATCCCCGATCGCTGCACCCCGGCCATGCCCGACGTGAAGCGGGCCAGTGGGATTTGCACTGACAAACTCGACCTGGACTTTCCTGCTGCCGCTACTTTCTAATCTGCCATAGCTGCTGCCTGAGGAAGCGATCTCTTTCAGCAGAGTCTGCCATTCACTCTTTTTCAGTGTGAAGTTTATAAAGCCCGGCCCGGCGATCTCAACGCGTTCAAATGCATTGGATGCCTCCGCAATTTTATTGACCAGGATCTCGGCAACTGCGCGGGGAGACTTTCTCTCGCCCTTCGCCAGCTGCATGGCGACATTTGTTGCAAAATCTCCGTGTTCAGGATTTGCAGGGGTCTCGATAATAAGCGGAGGGAACTCCGCTGTGAGAAGAAGATTGTCCCTGGAACACAGATTCAGTGCTTCAAGGAGAATATCTCGTACTGAGTTACGAACTGTCACCGACTACCCTCCCCTTTTTTGGGAAGTTCTTCATCTTCAGGGAGATCTTTTATAGAGACATCTCGTGAAAAATCAGGGCAACGGGCTCCACCGTCAGCAATATTGAAACGTTTCGCGCAATGTTCACGCCATGCACACACAGCACAACTCTGCCTACCCATCAATAACTCCTATTTCCCGGTTTCCATATCTGTTTTGCTCTGCGGAGGGAACTGATAGATAATCTCGTTCTTTCTGACCATTCCAAAATCTCTGCGGGCAATGCTTTCAAGGTAACGGCGATCATTTTTCAGTGCATCGACTTCGCGGACCAGTTTCTGGTTTTCACCCTTCAGGGACTCCAGACGCCGCTGAACTTCCTGCTTCTCCTTGTTGAGATGATAGATGCGAAGAAGCCCTCTGTCACCGAATACGGTGAAGTAGAGTATAAAGGTGACCGCAAGCATCGGTAGTATATACTTTTGCTTCAGCATGCTCTCAGGACCCTCACTTGGAGATAAGCGCGGAGAAGTAATCTATTGTTTTTTTCAACCCCTCTTCGACAGAGATAACCGGTTTCCAGCCCAGCTTCTGTTCTGCCAATGAGATATCCGGCTGTCTTTGTCTTGGATCGTCAGGCGGAAGCGGTTTGAAGATGATCTTTGATCGCTCTCCTGTCAACTTGATGATCCTCTCTGCAAATTCGAGGATAGTCGTCTCGGCAGGATTGCCGAGATTGACAGGCCCGGTGAGATTCTCACACTCCATCATCCTGACAATCCCTTCGACAAGGTCGCTTACATAACAGAAAGAGCGGGTCTGGCTGCCGTCCCCATAAACCGTTATGTCTTCACCCTTCAGCGCCTGAAGTATAAAGTTGGAAACGACCCTGCCGTCATTTTCAGCCATCCTGGGGCCGTAGGTGTTAAATATTCGTATGATGCGTATATCGACCTTGTTCTGCCGGTGATAGTCCATCATGAGTGTTTCAGCGACCCGTTTCCCCTCGTCATAACAACTTCGTATCCCTATCGGGTTGACATTGCCCCAATAATCCTCGGTCTGCGGGTGGATATTCGGATCTCCATAGACTTCGGAAGTGGAGGCCTGAAGTATCCTGGCCCTGACCCTCTTTGCTATCCCGAGCATATTGATGGTACCCAGAACGCTGGTCTTGACCGTCTTGACCGGATTGTACTGGTAATGAACCGGAGAGGCAGGACAAGCCAGATTGTAGATACGGTCGACCTCCAGGAGGATCGGCTCGGTTATGTCATGCCTGATAAGTTCAAAGTTATGGTTGTCCAGCAGATGGATGATATTGTTTTTGCTGCCGGTGAAGAAGTTATCCAGGCAGATGACATCATGCCCTTCGCCGAGAAGGCGTTCGCAGAGGTGTGAGCCTAAAAATCCTGCACCGCCTGTTATCAGAATGCGCATATTATTTCGCCTCTCCGCAGATGCCGCCGCCAAGTCTGCCGAGAGGAATATAATTGAACCCGGCACTCATCATCCTGTGTGGTTTATAGAGATTCCTGCCATCGATTATGTTCGGAACCTTGAGTGCAGTGAGCATCCTTTCAAAGTCAGGTGTCCGGTATTCACTCCAGTCGGTGATGATCACAAGAGCATCAGCAGCATCGAGTATTTCGTACTGGTTATGACTGTACTCGATCCGG
>VFJK01000173.1 GCA_009886125.1 Geobacter sp.
AGATATTGCTACTCGGTCGCATATTGAAATTGAATCTTTCAACTCCTTTGAAAATCGGTGATGCTCCAGATTTATCCACCAGAACCAGATATGAGTATCAAGCAGAATCAAGCTAAGCACTCCCAATCCGATTCATTAACTATTGGCTCGACAATATTACCTAGAGTAGCTCCTTTGCCTGCAATAAGCTGTGAAGGCAATCGAGAGACAGTTTTACGGGATGCTGGCAAATCGGAAACAAGTGTAATAATTACACGAGAACGCTCGGTTTTTGGAGTGTCATGCAACCAGGTAATGTGACCGTGGTCATAGATTGCTTCATAGCTTCTTAACATGGCTGACTCCTATAGTTAAAATATTCGCACCTACAACAAATACAACTTTAAAATGTCATATAAGCTTTGATATCGCAATGAAATTTTGACATGAAATTCTGAACCTGGCGTAGGGGTAAAAAAACGTTTAATCTGCCTTCGCCTCTACAACCCCTCTTACCTTCCAGGCCAATTGTTTACCCTGACGTCCTAGTCAACAAATAAACAACGTCCCTGATTTTTATTAGCCAGAAACCTTCCGTTTAAATAAACGTTGCAAATGTAACGCAAATGTTTTACATTTAAGACAACAGGAGGTGGTCGTTATGGCAAAGAATGCAACTATAAACATGCGGGTCGATGCATCACTAAAAACTGACGTCGAGCGTATTCTTCATGTGCTTGGCATCTCTACTACCGAAGCAATTAACATGTTCTTGAATCGAGTTCGCCTTTCCAAGGGCATCCCGTTTCCTGTGCAGATGAGCGACGATGAGTTCCGAAGCTATCTTGTCGCATGCACCAGTGAAGATGAGTCAATTAGCACTGAGGAAGCCAACCAGATTAAACTGGCTCAAAACGAAATCAGAGAAAATAAGGTCGTCAGTTTTGATGAAATAAAACGGTCGCTTGGTCAATGATTCAGATTCTCTTTACTGCACAGGCTGAGAAACAAATTGCGAAGCTGGACAGAAATGTAAGGCTTCGTATAATAGCTTCCTTGGAGCGTCTGCGTGAAGCGTATCCAGTTGGTGATATGCGCAAGATGCAAGGTTATGACGATTTGTGGCGGTTGCGCGTCGGTGATTACCGGGTTGTCATGCAGATTGATCTGGTCACTGCCAGTATCACTATAACTGTAATTCGTGTTGGCCATCGCAAAGAAGTCTACCGGTAATTAAATCTCTATTGGTCAATTTGCACCGATACCACCTCTCCAGCCAACTTCTGCCGCACCAAGCCTTAACACAGATTTCTCCAATAGATGATTACTTTGGACGCTGGACGGTAAGCCCCTGCTGCCCTGATGCAATCCATCCATGAATCCCAGCATCAGTCTCAACAAGTAACGCCCAATAGTCCTTTCCGTAAGTCGTACGATTTACTTTCAGCTTTTCTCCTGGCTTTAGAATTCTGACTGGCTTTTGGCTGCCGTATGTTGCATCAACATCGCTTGCATAAAGTGGAGTCGCTGAACCCACTGTTACTTTGATCTGACTGTCTTGATATCTGTCCCATCCCCAAATGAGGAGCGGAATCGCTATCACGACGGCAATTATCATCAGAATTTTCTTTTTCATTCTTTATTGATCCAACTCGTTATTGACCAGTTTCAGTATATAAGTAATTTATTACCGATACACGTAATTTATTACTCATATACGTAACCTGCCAGGTTACTTATATCGGTAACATTTACCGCTATACATACAGCTCTGCCAGCCGTTCTGCCAACGGAGTGCCGCGAATCAATCCATACCGTACGTACCACAATTTCCTTTCTGAATCCCATCGTGCGCCCATGGTACGCAGTTGCTGCTGCAACTCCTTTTAGTTGTAGGCAACATGCACCGGCACCAGGTCGTCATCCTTGAACTGGGGCTTGTCCAGAGGTTTTTCATCCACAATGATCTTCACGGTTTTCAGCTTCACCCCCCTGGTCTTGTCAAACCGATAGCGGACGCAGAGGAGGGTTTTCCCGTATTTGTCCAGCAGTCGCTTCGTTCCGTCCTGCCCCGGTTTCAGGTGGGCGTAGGCTTTCATCTCTGTCAACATACATCCCCTCCTACGACAAAAGCCGCTTCACCCGCTGTTACCGGGAAAGCGGCTTGAATAGTACACTCAAGAACGATCATCTACGTTTACTCCATCACATAAAAGTGTTCTCACACTAGTACTACGGACAATCAATGTCTACAGGGAAGAGGATGACGTGACACTCTCCTCGCGGTCTTCATTTGACAGCTCTGAGCTGTTCCCCGTTGACCCACCCCTCCCTGGCCCCGGCGCTTGCCGGGAGATCGATGCGGTACCACTGATTGTCGCCGCACCGGGCATCAGGCGCACCCGTTTCCGTCCGGAAAAGGTAGTGCTGGCCCTCCCATATCCTTGTGAGCGCGGAGAGGGTGGCGCCCTGTCCGGCATACACCGGGATGGAGCCTCTGCCGCGGTTACGGGCCGCGCAGAGAACCGATCCCTCAGCAGCTACTTCCCTCTCTCCCTGCACCCAGCCGTACACTGCCCCGGGTGACCAGGGGGGCACCGCCGGCCCCGAAGCCGACGGGAGGGAGAGGTAGTGCCAGCTGCTGCTCTCTGCCAGGGCGACAAAACGTTCCCCTTTGGCGACGGTGGTTATGATATCGGGGCTGGGAATATGATAGCTGGCCGGCCGTTCCAGCACCGGGACCGTTTCCCCGGATATTTCCACGACCATGTGCCTGACGCACTCTTTCGGGTCGAGGTGGCCGTTTTCTTCCGGGTAGTTGTCCGTGTAGCGCGGGCCGATCCCGCCAGCATTGGCAGGGGTGAAGGAGATGAGGTCGAAATGCAGATGGACGCCGCTGGCATTGCCGCTGCTCCCCATGGTGCCGATCACTCCGCCGCGTGCCACCCGCTCACCCGGACGGACTCTCAGCCGGTCCAGGTGGGCATACAGGCTCGCATAGCCGTTGTCATGCCCGATCAGCAGGTGGTTGCCGAGTCCGCCTCCGCACAACGGTTCCCCCTCGGCCGGGCAGGTCCCGTGGGCCAGCACGACAATACCGTCAGCCGCTGCAAAGACCCTGGCGGAGAGCGAGCCTGCCGGTTCGAGGGCCGAGGTCATGTCAATGCCGGAGTGGTACTTCTCTGGAAAGGTGCAGGCGTAGCAGCCGTAATCCTGGGTGATTCTCGGGGCCTCCACCGGCCAGGAGCAGGCGAAACGGCTCCTGCTGCAGCTGCTCAGGAGGGCTGCAGCGCATGCCAGAAGGGCAATGGCCCGGGCGGTCTTCACCGGGACCTGCCAATGTCGGCCGGGGAGGGGAGCCCCCTGGCTGCTGCGTGCGGCACGATGGCCTGTCCGGCCACGCGGTGTATCCTGTCGATCAGTGCCTCTTCGTTAGCGATCAGGTTGTTCATGGCCAGACGGTACCCGGGGTCGATCCGGAGCGCAGCGAGGTACTCGTCCCGTGCCGGGGCGTGGCGCTCGGCGAGGAAATAGGCGTACCCCAGGTTGTTGTGCACACGTGCCTTGCCCGGCGATTTCCGGGTCGCATCCTCCCAGAGTGCGATCTCACTCCGGTAGTCCCTGTTCCGCGAAAAGGTGAACAGGGCCAGTATTGCCATGAGCAGGGGAGCAGCGCTTCTCCTCAGCCGCGGTCCGCAGCGCTGCAGCAGTGACCAACCTGCGACCCCTGCTGCCAGGGCTACTCCTGCCATGGGGAGGTAGGCCTGGCGGTCATTGACCAGGTCAAGACGGGGGACCACCGAATTGGTAGGGAGGAGATGCAGCAGGAACCAGAGGATGCCGAAGGCGAGCCAGGGGAATCGCCGCAGGGACAGAGCGCCGAGGAGGGTCAGCGCTGCCAGGCCGATGGTCCCTGAGACCATGGCCGGGTCCGGACGGAGCGCAACAGTCAGCTCCGGGTCGATGTTCATGCCGTTCAGGACGAACAGTCGCGAGATCACGTAGACGATGCTCTGCGTCTGGAGGACGAGGTTCTCCCACCAGGGGCGGATGGTGAAGCTGTACTGGAGCAGCGCTCCGTAGCGGGCATGGGACAGCAGGGCGATGATGGCGATGAGCAACACGAGCCAGCAGGGCCAGGCAGCGCGTAGATGGCTCCGGAGCCTGATGCCGCGGGACAGGTCCCAGAGGAGCAGGGCCGCGAAGTAACTGCTGTCTCCTTCACCAGAAGGGCGCAGATGAAGAACAGCGGCGGGAGCCACCTGGCGCCGCTCCTTTCCGGATCGTCGGTCGATTCGGCATGGGCCAGCAGTCCGGCCAGATAGAACAGGGCGGCAAGAGACGCGGAGCGACCGCAGATGTACGTCACCGCTTCGGTCTGCAGCGGGTGGAGCGCAAAGATACCGGCGGCGATCAGAGCCGGCGCTGCTGCTCCGGCATGCTTCCGGGCCAGGTGGTACAGCAGCAGGGTGTTAGCGAGGTGGATCAGGAGGTTGACGGCGTGAAAGCCGGCCCGACCCGCGCCGGACAGCCAGTTCAGCAGGTAGGTGAGCTTGAGCAGCGGCCGGATGCCGCTCCCCAGGTCGTGGATCCAGGCGGAAAACGAGTGAACCGAGGCGTTCTGGACGATGACCGTGTAGTCGTCGAACTGGAACGCACCGCTAAAGGAGTTGAGGTAGGCCAGGATGGAGAGACCCAGAATACAGCAAAGTCCGGGTTCCCGTAATGGAAACCCGGACTTTGTGAGGCAGGATATGCCCATTCTCAGAACCCGAACAGCGACTTCAGTTTACGTTTGGAGTTTTCGATGGCGCTTTCCGGAGCATCGGTATTTTCGGAGGCAGCGGGGATCTTCTTGGAGGATGGTTCCCGCCCCCTGAGGAGGCAGTTGCCGTCGCCGAGCCGTTTGCCGGTCACCCGCGTGTAGTTGGTATGATGCACGCCCGGCTGCATGCGCCTGTGGATCTTGCCACCTTCAAAGGTGTCCCCGTGGTACTCGACCCCTCCCTCGTCCTCCTCTTTAACCGTAATATTGCCGACTTCCTGTGAGCTGGCGCTTTTCCAGGTCACCGCGTTAGCGCTCCGCTTCATCGGGGAACCGACCAGCGGTTCGGCGTCCGGCGAGAGGCAGGCTTTTTTGGTTTCGGTCTCTACGCCGAAGTAGAATATCTTCGCCTCTTCTTCTTTCGCTGCGGGTTTCTCTTTCGCTTTGGCTTTTGACTTGTTTTTCGCCCTGGCTTTAGCTTCAGGCTTGCCTTCGTTTGTGAAGGTCTGATTGGACGTCGTCTCTGTCGTTATCTCCCACTCTCCGGCCTTGATGGCCAACGCTCCCAGCTTTTCGTCGCATTCACTCCTTGCTCCTGCCTTTTTTAGTGAGGCAGGGGCAGCATCGAAAGCAGCTGCGGGGGCAGCTGCTGGAGCCGCCTCGCCCATTCCGGCTTTAACTCCGCGATGTTCGCAGGCGTCCGGTTTCTCTGCGGGTATGCGGATCTTCTCTATAAGGGCGAGGCTCCTCTGCCGGGTCGCCTCCATCTGGGCTTCCAGCTCTCGCTTCTGCTCCATAGCTTGCTCGGCCTGCTCCTTCAGTTGGTTCACGTCCTGGCCGTTGACCTCCATTGTGCTCTCTTCTTTCCCCGAGCAGGGGCCGAGCCGTTTCCCCTTGAACCTGGTGATGGCGGTCATCTTCCGCCCTTCGGAATCGATATTGGTTGTCGTTGACCCGGAGCTGCTGCTCCCGGTATAGGTCACCTCCCCCTTGCCGGTCATCTTTGAGCCGTCCTGATTACACTCATATTCCCATGACGCCCTGTTTCCGGAGAGCTTCTGATGGGTAAGGGTACAGTTTTTCTGATTTTCGTCCCGGGGGATCATGTCTTTTTTGGTCAGGCACTGTTTCGTTTTTACTACCGTGGGGGGGATGGCGAAAGGGAGCCCTTCCATAGTCGTCTCCATGGTCGTTTCCCAGAGCCCTTCCTGTAGAGCAGGCGCTGCTTGGCATATGCCGGCACCCGATATCATCAATAAACCAACACCACATGCAACAATCCGCTTCATGGCCACCTCCGTATTTGTTGATGAACTTCGTGAATCCGTGACGGTAAAAGCCGGCACTCACTGCAACGCCTCTGCTTTGGGTGTTTTGTGATTTGCTCGTGCAGGGCAGGGATCACCCGGCACAACTGATAGCAATGTTATGCCCAGCGATGAGCCCCGGCTGTTTCCGTTCGTCACGGCTCTCACCGTCACGGATTCACGAAAAATTGAATTAAAATCACGCGACTGGTAGCGCTGCATCGTATAAAAAGTTTTAACATAGTATAGCGGTCGTTTGGGCGTGTCAAATGGGAATTCCGCATTACTGTTTCGACAAAAAAAGCCGGACCGCATCGCTGCAGCCCGGCACTGGATCTCCCTTCCGGTTTGAATATGCATCAGACTCCCAGCAGGCTCTCTCCGGTCATCTCGCGTGGCTGCTCGATCCCGAGCATCTTCAAGATCGTCGGGGCGATGTCGGCAAGCCGTCCCCCTTCGCGCAAGGTTGCGCCTTTTCTCGTGTCGTCCACCACTACGAACCAGACCGGATTGGTGGTATGGGCTGTAAACGGTGCGCCGTTCTCATCCCTCATCTGCTCGGCATTGCCGTGGTCGGCGGTGATCAGGGCGGCTCCCTCCTTCTCCCGCACCTTGGCGACCAGCATGCCGACGCAGGCATCCACCGCCTCCACCGCCTTGATCGCTGCGGGGATGATGCCGGTGTGGCCGACCATGTCGCAGTTGGCCAGGTTGAGGACGATCACGTCGTATTTGTCTTCGTCGATCCTACTCAGCAGCTCTTCCGTCACCGGAAAGGCGCTCATCTCCGGTTTCTGATCATAGGTGGCGACCTCCTTGGGGGAGGGAATGAGGCAGCGTTCTTCGCCCGGATATGGCTCTTCGACCCCGCCATTGAAGAAGAAGGTGACATGGGCGTACTTCTCGGTTTCGGCGATTCGCAGCTGCATCCTGCCTGCTTTGGCAAGTACCTGGCTCAGGATGTTGGCCAACTCTTCAGGCCCGAAAGCGATCGGCAGGCCGAAGGTGGCATCGTATTCGGTCATGCAGATGAACGATGCCAGCTGTGGCCTCTTGTTGCGATCAAATCCGTCGAAATCATCGAGCGCAAGCGCCCTGGTGATCTCCCGTGCACGGTCGGAACGGAAGTTGAAGAAGATGAAGCCGTCGTTGTCCTGGACTGTACCGACCGGTGCATTGTCAGCACAGATCACGCAGGGGATGACAAACTCGTCATGCACGCCGGCGCTGTAGCTCAGTGAGATTGCTTCGGCTGCTGATACCCGGCATTCGCCCTTACCGGAGACGATAGCGCTGTAAGCTTTATCTACCCGGTCCCAGCGGTTGTCACGGTCCATGGCGTAGTAGCGTCCCATGACCGTGGCGATTCTGCCAATGTCAATGCGGCTGATCTCTGTCTCCAGCTCCGCAAGATAGGCGGCGCCGCTCTGGGGCGGGGTGTCGCGACCGTCCAGCAGGCAGTGGATGAAGACCTCTCGCACGTCTTCCTTTTTGGCCAGCTCCAGCAGTCCGTAGAGATGGGTGTTGTGGGAGTGGACACCGCCATCGGAGAGGAGCCCGGCCAGGTGCAGGCGGCCGCCTGAGGCTTTGGTGCGGGCGATGCAGTCCAGAAGCACGGGATTGGTGAAGAAATCGCCATCTGCAATTGCCTTGCTGATGCGGGTGAGATCCTGATACACGACCCGTCCGGCACCGATGTTCAGGTGTCCGACTTCGGAGTTTCCCATCTGCCCGTCGGGAAGGCCGACCGCCATGCCGGAAGTCCGGATCTGCGTGTGCGGATATTCTGCAATGAGGGCATCAAGGTTCGGGGTGTTTGCCAGTGCTACGGCGTTGTTGGCGGTATCGGGGCTGATCCCCCAGCCGTCGAGGATCATCAGTAAAAGAGGTTTTTTGGACATGCGTTTCTCCAGTCTTTTATTCGTCAGATGAGAGGTGACGGCGAAAGCCGGCTCTCACTGCAACGCCTCTGCCTTTGGTGCTTAGGTAACTGTTCCTGATCGGCACAGATTATCCGGTAGATGTGACCGCAGCTACATATGCAGCGATGGGCCCCGGCTGTTTCCGTTCGATCCGGCTCTCGTCGTCACAGCATCGCATTACTCGGCAGATGAGCAGTGCCGGAATGAGTCATTGGAGCTGTTTCGTCTCAATTCTTGGCGAAATGAAGCGTTAAGCAGCAGATACTGTCTGAGCGCAGCGAGTTTATCTGCTGTAGCGAATGAGCCTGGAATTGTAGAAACAGCTCCGCAAGACGAATGCAGGTAGTGCTCGGCTGCCGAAGCAGGATGTTCAGTGATGATACCCTTCATTGTTCAGGATGGTGAATCCGCGATACAGCTGTTCAAGAAAGAAGGGGCGGACCATCTGGTGGGTGAAGGTCATCTTTGAAAGAGCGATGATCCTGTCAGCGCTGCTGCGAAGCGTATCGGAGAAACCGTAGGCGCCGCCGATGACAAAGGTGAGCTCTGGAGTGCCATTATCCCGGTACGTTCCGATAAGTCCGGCAAATGACGGGGAGGTGAACTGTTCGCCACGTTCATCGAGAAGGATCAAACGGCCGTTTTTCGGAAGGAGTTTTTCGATCCGCTCTGATTCACGCTGCTTCATCTGCTCGGGCTGCGCCCCCTTTTCCTCCTTCACTTCGGAGATCTCAAAAGGGGAGTAGCGTTTTACACGACCTGCATACTCCTCGATCCCGGATTTCACCCACGCTTCCTGGGTTCTGCCGACCCAGAGCAGACGGAGTTTCATGCCCCTTTACCTTCCCATAGGTACTCGGACGGGATCTCCTGCAGCCTGGCAGCTCCCCAGAGCTCATCCAGGTCATAGTAGCGGCGCATCTCTTCCAGAAAGACATGGACAATGACATCACCGTAATCGATGACGACCCACTTTCCCTCTTTTGCTCCCTCCATGTCTATCGCTTTGCCGAACTTCTTCAGCCCGGTGCGGATCGAGTCAGCTATTGCCATCACCTGTTTGTCTGATGTCCCGGTAGCAATGACGAGGTAGTCGGCAATAGTCGAAATCCCTTTGATGTCAAGTATCTTTACGTTGTAGGCTTTTTTGTCCAGTGCAAGGGCAGCACATTGGATAGCGCGGTCATCTGTAGAAATTGTCGGTCTAACGGTCATGTATATAAATCCTTTTGTCTGAAATGTATCGGGCGACCTTGTCAGGAAGCAGATAACGTATTGAGCGGCCTTCTCTGACTGCTCTGCGAACTTCACTTGAGGAAATCGGGAGGGGGGTCCCCGGAAGATAGAAAACTGAAAAGCCCGACCGGTGGGTCAGGCCTATTTTGTCGGAATGATAGCAGAATTCATCTCTTATGGCAAGAGGAAGAGGTGCTTTCAGGTTGTTTATGATCGCTTCAGGGCGCTCGACCACGACGATATTGGCCAGTTTGAACAGATCTGCAGAGCTGAACCAGGTTGATATCTCCAGAAATGAGTCGCTGCCGATGATGAAAAAAAGAGCATCGTCAGGGTGAAGTCTGCGCAGTTCACGAAGCGTATCAACCGAGTAGGACCTTCCCCCTCTCTGCTCTTCGATGTCGGAAACAGAGAAAAAACGATTGCCGGAAATCGCAAGTTCGACCATCGTCTTGCGGTCGGCAAACGAGACCTCTCCATCGAGCTGTTTGTGGGGCGGGGTTGCCGCCGGGATGAAGATGATACGGTCAAGGGAGAGCTTCTCCCGCACCTCTTCAGCTATCCGGAGGTGAGCGATGTGGATGGGGTTGAATGTCCCGCCTAAAATACCTAGATTCATTATTTGATGATTCCCTCTTATTCTCTGACCTGCCCGCTGCCATAGACGATGAACTTCGTCGTTGTCAGATCTTCAAGCCCCATTGGCCCGAAGGAGTGAAGTTTGGTGGTGGAGATGCCGATCTCCGCTCCGAGGCCGAGCTGACCGCCGTCTGCGAAACGGGTCGACGCGTTCACCAGAACCGTGCTTGAGTTGACTTCGCGGATAAACCTCTGTGAATTCAGATAATCATTGGTGATAATCGCTTCTGTGTGAAGCGACCCGTAGCGGTTGATATGGTCGATCGCATCATCTATCCCGTCAACGACCCTGACTGAAAGGATCAGATCAAGATACTCCGCATCCCAGTCTTCTTCTGTGGCCGTCAGTGCATCATTCAGAATGGTGCAGACGGTTTCGTCACCCCGGATCTCGACCTTGAGCGCTTTCAGTGCATCTCCGATCCGGGGGATGAAGCTCTCAGCGATATCCTTGTGAACGAGCAGTGTCTCCAGTGCATTACAGACCCCTGGGCGCTGGGTCTTTGAGTTCACGACGATCTTTCCCGCCATGGGGATATCTGCGCCGGCATCGACAAAGATGTGGCATACTCCCTTGTAGTGCTTGATGACCGGGATCCGGGAGTTCTCGACGACAAAACGGATAAGGCTCTCCCCGCCGCGAGGGATGATCAGGTCGATCGACTCCTCCTGTTTCAGCAATTCGAGTACCCCTTCACGTTCAGTAAAAGGTATCAGGGTCAGTGCATCTTCAGGGATTCCTGCTTTCCGCATTTCATCACGCAGGAGTCCTGCGATCGCACGGTTCGAATGTATGGCTTCGGAGCCGCCGCGAAGAATGATAGCATTTCCCGCTTTCAGGCAGAGCGCTGCTGCATCGGCAGTGACGTTCGGTCTCGATTCATAGATGATCCCGATGACGCCGAGCGGAATCCGCATCTTGCCCACTTGGAGCCCGTTCGGCCTCTGCCACATCCTGTCGACTCCGCCCACCGGGTCTTGTAGTGCAGCAACTTCAAGCAGTGCATCAGCCATCCCTTTGATCCTGCTCCGGTCAAGCATGAGCCTGTCGAGCATGGCCGCAGAAAGTCCTTTTTCCGAGCCTGCTGCAAGGTCTTTTGCGTTTTCGGCAATCAGCTTGTCAGTTGCATCGACAAGTGCTCCTGCCATGGCACATAACAGCGAATCCTTTGCCGCGGATGGAAGTTTCGCCATGGCAATCGATGCCTGGCGTGCCCTGGTCGCTATACCCCGTACCTGTTCTGCTATGTACATAGTGTTCTCCCTGGCGAAAGATTGTAACTGTATCTATCCGGATTTCAACAAAAAATGCAACCCGGAAATTTGGAGCTTATTGGCAACCTCACTCCGTGGCGGTAAGAACCGCTCCTCTCTGCAACGCCAATGCTATTGGCGCTTTCCGTAAATTGTACGGGTGATACAGTGGTCACCCGTCATAACAAGGGCAATGACATGCGCAGCGCTCTAGCCCCGGCTGTTTCCGTTCGTCACGGCTCTTACCGTCACGGATTCACCTGCAAGTTATTTACGGATAAGTTCTTATTGTCCCGCCAGTAAATATATGGTATTTTATATATTCAATAAAGTAGATAAGGGAGAATTGCTATGAAAGAAGAGTTTTATATCGAGCGGATAGTCAGGATTGTCGCCGGGACTTTTATATTGGTATCTTTGCTTCTGGCGCATTTCCATTCTCAGAACTGGCTCTGGTTCACTGGTTTTGTAGGGCTGAACCTGTTCCAGTCTGGATTTACCCAGTTCTGCCCGATGTTCAATATTCTGGGTAAGCTCGGAGTGCCGAGATTCCCGCGGAGCTGCTGCGGTAAATGAGTGTACGGATCACGGTTCTCTGCGACAATAGTGTGGGGCCGGTTTCCGGTACTCTGGGTGAACACGGCTTTGCCGCCTTGATCGAGCGGGAGGAGGGCGAGCCGATCCTCTTTGACACCGGCCAGGGGTTCACCCTGCTGCATAATGCCGCCCGGATGAGGAAAGATCTCTCTCAGGTCGGCAAAGTCGTCATTTCTCATGGTCATTATGACCATGCAGGCGGATTGATGCCTTTTCTCGAGCAGTTCGGCGGCAGAGAGATATTCGCTCATGAAGCTGTCTTTTCCTCAAGGCACCGGGTCAAGGATACCGGAGAGTGTTATCCGATTGGAATCCCATTTGAGAAGTCTGCATACGAAAGGGCGGGAGCGATCTTCAATCTCTCGAACGCTTTCCGGGAGATTTCCCCCGGGATACTGCTGACTGGAGAAGTCCCAAGGGTCACCCGGTTCGAAACCGGAGACCAGGGGCTTTACTGCGACTGCACCGGCCAGGAGCTTGATTCGACACCCGACGACCAGTCTCTGGTGATCGAAACACCTAAGGGCCTGGTGGTGCTCCTCGGCTGCTGTCATGCCGGCCTGGTGAATACAATCGAACATATTGCCTGCCAGCACGGCAGGAGAGATATCCATGCTGTGATAGGCGGTACGCATCTGGGTTTCTGCGGGCAGGAGCAGCTTGAGAAAACTGTGGAAGCAATCAGGAAGGCAGGGATCAGGAAGCTGGCAGTGTCGCACTGCACCGGCTTTGCTGCTGCTGCACGGCTCTCACGGGAGCTTCCCAAAGAGTTCCAGCTTGCCATGGTTGGATATACTCTTGAAATATAAACTTATCAGGGAGATCTGTTGATGAAAAGATTGTGCGGAGTGCTATTTTTACTGCTGTTGACAGCAATAAACGTATCGGCGGCCCCTTCAAGGGACCTGACTGCAGGAGAGGCAAAAGCTTTCATCGATAAGAACAAAAATGCTTTCATCCTGGATGTCAGGACTCCTCAAGAGCGGAATCAGGGGTATATCCCGGGTTCGGTTCTGATCCCTATAGATACGATTGAGAGACGTCTCAATGAGATACCCAAAAGCCGTCCGGTAGTAGTCTACTGTGCAGTGGGGTCGCGATCACGGGTCGTTGCCCAGGCGCTTTCGAACAGCGGCTATTCAGAGGTGTACAATATGAAGGATGGTGTCATGGGGTGGTATCGAAGCGGTTTTCCGATCAAGAAATAAAAGAGGCCTATTGGTTCAAAAATAGGTTTCCTGTCTTAGGATCATGGCTCTTCGCTGTTCATTCAGGAGATGCTTTATCAGTTTTGACCTGTCGCTGCTCTCTATCATCCGGAAAGACATGGAGGTCGAGTAGTACTCTATCCGGTCCATTTCTGCCAACAGTTCTTTCGTTCGTATAATCGAACCCACAGCATGTATATGCCCAGGCTTTTCTCCCGGCAGATCTATTATCAGATGAAGCAGGGTCCCGTATGAAAGACAGTCCGGGATCTTGAATCGCAGTCCGCTTCCGCTCAGGTTGACGCGGCACTCTCCCGGAGGGAATTCAGTAAAAAGTTCATTGAGGCATCCCCCTTTACACTTTTTCGTGGAGTCCCACTCCGAGAAGATCCTGCTCAGATTCTGGTTAACCGGGATCGAGTAGTTGACTTTCAAGATCACATCAACCCTCATATATTCGCTTCTCTCCGAGACAACGACCTTCTCGGGGAGTTCAACCCTGAGTGCACCGGCCTTCTCGTTGGATTTCAGCTGAGCGGAACAGCGATAAATCGAGCGTCCCTCTCCCTGTGAGATCAGTACCTTTGACCCTGTCGAAATCTGAAGATGTTCAGGAAAGCCGCTTCCGCAGAGCTGCAGCATGATCTCTCCAGTGTCGGATGAGACGACCGTTGCAACATCTTCGGCAAAGGATCTGTCCGGGAGGTCGATCCCGATATTCACGATGTTTCCAGGCCGGAGGAACGATGCGTAATCAGACGGAGTTATTGGCATAAGGCAGACCCCACTGGGGAAGCAATATTGGAAATGCTTTATAATCAGCGACTTAACATTAATGCATAACAATAAAATATTTTAATGCAATTATCGCTCCACGCGAAGTCTTGATTACCGGGATATCGTTTTTAATTGCCTGGAGCTTATGAATGAGAGTAGTTTCCAGATCATGACTCATCTTTTTTCAGAAAATGCACTCCGGAAGATTCGCGATGAGATCGCTTCCTGTGGCGGCAATGAAGTCTTTTTTCTCGGCAAGACCGACGAATCGCAAGTGGTTGTAACTGTTGACCCGCTTGCCCGGGGGAGCAAGGATGCCGTCGCTGCCATAATGATCAATGTGTCATTTGGTGATGTGGTTATCCACAACCATCCGTCCGGCATTCTCACCCCGTCACGGGCTGATCTGGAGATAGCCTCGATTCTGGGTAACCAGGGTGTCGGTTTCTATATCGTCGATAATCTGGTCGAGCAGACCTATCAGGCTGTCTCCCCGTTTGTACGGAAGAAGATCGAATACCTGTCGCTCCCTGAAATCGATTCCTACTTCTCCCCTGAAGGGTTTCTGGCTGCCAACCTTTTTGGGTATGAACATCGTGCCGAGCAGACCAGGATGGCTTTTGCCGTTTCCGAGGCATTTAATGGCGACCGGGTCGCCATGATCGAGGCCGGCACCGGTACCGGTAAATCACTGGCCTACCTTCTTCCGGCAGCTCTCTGGGCAAAGCGCAATCGTGAACGGGTGGTGATATCCACCAATACCATCAATCTGCAGGAGCAGCTTACCGGAAAGGATATTCCGTTCCTGCAGAAGTACGGGAAGATCAGCTTCAGGGCTGCCCTGATCAAAGGGCGCGGCAATTATCTCTGCCTGAGGAAACTTGCTGCGCAGAAAGAAGAGCCGGGGCTTTTCCATGATGAGAAATCCGAACTCCGGGCGATCATTGAGTGGGGTGCAAATACTTCTTCCGGCGTACGAGACGACCTTGGGTTCATCCCGAAGGATGAGGTCTGGGAAGAGGTCTGCTGTGAAGGTGATCAGTGCGCCAGGGTGAAGTGCGCCCACTATGGAAAATGCTTTTACTACAATTCCAGACGGAGTGCCGCCGGTGCCGATCTGCTCATAGTCAACCATGCGCTCCTGATGGCTGATCTCGCACTCAGGCAGCAGAGCGGCTCAGGCTCGACAGCGATATTGCCGCCTTTCCAGCGTCTGATAGTAGATGAAGCCCACCATCTTGAAGATGTTGCCACAGGATTTCTATCGAGCCAGATCACCCGGCAATCATTGATAAAGCTTTTCAGCAAGCTTCAGCATCCGAGGAAGCCGGAGCGCGGTCTCCTGCCCAAACTTTCATCCTCTGTGGCAACAGAGATGCCGGAAGGGTTTGCCGCACTTTATCAGGATATAGCGATGTTGCTGGAGAAGGAGCTGCTGCAGACTCTCCCGGGACTGGTTGAAACAGTGACGCGGGAGATGGACGGGATAGGCTTTGCCCTCACGGGTCATCTCAAGCCTGCTGAAGGAATGGGCGGGGAGTTGAAGCTTCGCCTTACGCCGTCAGTATATGCAACCGATTTCTGGGAAGAGTCACAGCAGAGGATCAGGTCTTTAGCTGACGAACTTCAGCGGTTTGCAGCTTCGTTAAGCAGGTTGCTGAAGAGTATTTCCGGGCTTCCGGAAAAACCTGCAGAGCGGATTGCCGGGGCAGTCACCGACATACGAGGTATTGCCGGAAGAGTCGACGGGGCTGCCAGAGCGCTTTTTCACTTCATAGCTGTTGACGACTCCGTATGCAGATGGTTTGAAATGAAAAAGTGGGGTAAAGGGCTTACGGTGAGGATATGCAGTTCGCCGCTTGATGTCGCACCGACACTTAAAAAGGCGCTTTTCGACCAGTTCCGGACAGTGATCCTGACTTCTGCAACACTGGCAGTCGGCGACCGATTCAACTATCTTTCGCAGCGTTGCGGGATAAGTCTTCTCCCCTCGGTGAGAGTGACCGAGCTGCAACTTGCATCCCCCTTTGATTACCGGAGCCAGGCGTTCGCCGGGGTTCCTGCAGATATGCCTGAGCCGTCAGGTCGGGAATTTGAAGCGGCAGCATCCCGATTTATCCTGGACAGCCTTTTGATTTCCCGGGGGAAAGCGTTCGTGCTCTTCACCTCTTATGACCTGCTCAAGAGGATCTACGGCAGGATTGCGCCAGCTCTCGAAAATATGGGGCTTCACCCGATGCGGCAGGGGGAGGCGAACCGGCATCTGCTGCTGACCAGGTTCCGCGAAAGTCAGGGAGGGGTTCTGTTCGGGACGGACTCGTTCTGGGAGGGTGTTGATGTCCAGGGGGAAGCGCTTGAGCTGGTGATAATCACGAGACTCCCCTTCCGTGTGCCGACCGAGCCGGTACTTGAGGCACGAGCCGAGCATATTGCCGCATCAGGGGGCGATCCGTTTATGGAGTACACGGTCCCACAGGCAGTCATCAAGTTCAAGCAGGGTTTTGGCAGGCTTATACGGAGCAAGGGTGACAGGGGCGCGGTACTTATTCTGGATAGCCGGGTGCTTTCCAGAGGCTACGGGAAGCTGTTCCTCAGATCTCTGCCGGACCTGGAGGTTGTGTCAGCTGAAGGGAAAGAGGTGCTGGCCCGGCTGCAGGAGTTTTTCTAGTTTCCGTCCGGAAAGGGTGCTTTTCCGCCCTGGCGGTGTCAATCTTCGGTCTTGCTTGTGCGGCGTAAGGTTGTACGCCTCCGCGCAATCCCTCGATTTCCTTGCCAGGACAAAAAATCCCCGCTTTCCAATTCGGAAACCAACAGTTTCTCATCCGGAGTTTCCGGATGGAAACTTTCTAGGTTTTTTCCTTCATCTCCTGCTTGGCTGCAAAATTGAAACACTGGAAATAGGTAAGGTAGGTCAGAATAAAGTTGAAGAAAATCAGGCTGTAGGTGAACCTTGTGGCTACGATGGATGGTGCTCCCTTGAAGGTCAGTGCAAAGATAAGGAAAAAGGCGAATACTGACATTTTGATGACTTCACCAATAATCCGTTTCGTTCGCAGTGACTTGAACTCTTCCTGGGTGAGGTTGTAGGCAAGTGAGGCTAGTTCACGTTTGGCTTCCTTGTTGGCAAAGAAGTTTACCGGGTAGAAGTTTATCAGCTGAATTATCATGGTGATGATGATGCTTTTCCAGAAGAGCGGGCCAAGAGTTGCCTGGAACAGGAGGGCGATGTAAATCAGGAGAATGACAAGCAGGATCTGCACCACGACATGTATCATGATCAGCCTGCGTAACTTCTTGAAATCAAAACCAGAAGACATTTATTTTCTCCGTAATTGTAAGCGGTTAATATCGATGGTGACTTTACAGAGGATAACAAATCAAATGCTGTTATACAAGTAAAGTTTTCTTTCATTTAATTAATTGCAGTTGCCACGTTGAACTAAAGTTGAAGTCTGGTAACTTTATGGAGGAGATTTAGTATCAGATCCTCAGCAGGAGTGCCCAGGTGGAGACCCGTCCAGTCAAATCATTCAGTCGGTTAATGAGAAAAGTCGCTCTGCAGCTGATGCTTCTGTTTGCTCTCATTCTATTCATCTCTTCTGTCAGAGCAGAGGCTGCTGCCAGTCCAGTAGTCAAGCTCACAGCCGAAGAGCAGCAGTGGCTGGATAATCACCCCGGCTTGAAGATAGGGATTCGATACACTCCGCCTCTTGTCATGACAGGTGAGAAAGGTGAAGGGTACCGAGGGGTTAGCATCGATTATGTCGAGCGGGTCGAAAAGCTTCTCGGAATCCGTTTCAATCTTGTCAATTACCCTACCTGGCAGAAACTGATCGATGAAACGAAAAACAGAAACGTCGATATCCTCGTCACCGGCACAATCACTCTGGACCGCGCATCCTTTCTCAATTTTACCAAACCTTATCTGCAGTTGCATAACAAGATCATAGTCAGAAAAGATATCGAGAACGTCACTCTTACCATGTCAGAACTGGCAGGAGTTAAGGTCGTTGCTGTTGAAGGGACGGCAATATATAAATTTATCGAGAGAAAGTATCCCGAAATCAAGCTTGTACCGGTCAAAGACGAGTTGACGGCGCTTGAGTCGGTCTCATTCGGGGAAAGTTATGCGGCAATTATGGAGATTTCCCGGGCATCCTACCTGATCGAACAGCAGAAGATAACCAATCTGGCGATTGCCGGCGATGCGGGGTATCTCTACAATTTCTGTTTTTCTTCGCGTAACGACTGGAGTGAACTTAACAGCATACTTTCAAAGGCACTTGATGCCATACCGGAAAAAGAGCGGAAAGAGATCAACTCGAAGTGGCTTTATGATGTTACTCCGAGCATTTTCAGTAGCCGCAAATTTTGGGCCGGCGCAGGTTTTGTTTTTGTAGTGACCGCGATATTCCTGATAGTCATCTGGAATATTGCTCTGAGACGGAAGGTTGCACGGAGCACTTCAGTTATCAGACGTGAGGTGGAACAGCTTGAACTTGCCGAGAGTGAGCTGAGACGCCTGAACCGGACTCTTATGGTGCTGGGGAAGAGCCATGAACTTCTCATGCAGTTCACGGAAGAGATATCACTGTACAATGCCATCAGTAAACATCTGGTTGATGTTGGAGGATATAAGTCTGCGAGTGTCATTCTTGTAAAGGCCGGAGGTCTTTCAACAGTCGCCGGTTACTGCTTGAACGACTCAGAATCCGCTGCTGATATATGGCTGGGTCCGGAAAGCAGGGTGAGCAGTGGTTCTGGTAAAGCGATTGAGTCTGAAAATATACATATTGAACGCTCGATGGAAGGGCTTACTGAAAGTGGAGGTGGAGATGATACCTCCTCGCTTGCCATTCCGTTATGGGGGGAAGGGAGGATTATCGGTGCTTTGGAGATCGTCAGCACCGGCAGGGATGCGTTTGATAAGGAAGAGGTGAGCCTGCTGACTGAGCTTACGGAGAACCTGGCGTACACGGTCGTCTCCATAAGGCTGAAGGATGAGCACAGGGCTGCTGAGGAGCTTGTCAAAAAGCTCTCTCAGGCTGTCGAGCAGTCTCCGGTGACAATTGTCATTACTGACCGTGAAGGATGCATCGAGTATGTGAACCCCTGCTTTACCAAGGTGACCGGCTATACGTTCGAAGAGGCGGTAGGAAAGAATCCACGGGTTCTCAAATCAGGAGTCCAACTTCCCGAGTTCTACAAGACGCTTTGGGACCTTATAACCGGAGGCTTTGAATGGCATGGGGAGTTCTGCAATAAAAAGAAAAGCGGGGAGCTTTACTGGGAGTCAGCCTCAATCTCTCCGGTCAGGAACAGTGATGGAGAGATCACCCACTTCATAGCAGTCAAGGAGGATATTACCGACCAGAAAAAGGTTTTTGACGAACTGCAGCGCGCCAAGGCAGAGGCAGAGGCGGCAACAATCGCCAAGAGCTCGTTCCTGGCGAACATGAGCCATGAGATCAGAACTCCCATGAATGCTGTCATAGGGATGCTCTACCTGCTTCAGCAGACTGAACTCTCCGTCAATCAGAAGGGGTATGCATTGAAAGCTGAAGGGGCAGCCAAATCGCTTCTCAAAATTATCAACGACATACTGGACTTTTCTAAAATAGAGGCAGGACGCCTGCAGATGGAGACGATTCCCTTCCTGTTAAGTGAAGTGCTTACCAAGCTGACCGATATTGCCCCGGTCACAATCGGTGCAAAGAAGGTGGAGCTTCTTATCTCTGCATCCTCCGAGGCACCGGATTTTCTTATCGG
>VFJK01000105.1 GCA_009886125.1 Geobacter sp.
GCAGGTAGAATGCACCGATCTGCGAACCGGTCAGCTTCATCAGCACTTCAAGAACCTGACTGCTGAATGTGCGCATCTCAAGTTCCCGCAGCATGACGTCATTCAGCTGGACCACCCGATCCCTGAAATTCATGTCGTTCTGGACCGTGTCGGCCAGGGAGTTGAACGTACCAACCAGGGCGCCAAACTCGTTAGCAGACCGATAGCTGCAGCGGGCGTCCATTCTCCCTTGGCGAAAGCAGTCGGCCACTTCGCCCAGATCTTTGAGCGGAGTTTTTATTTGCCTGATCAGGAATAATACGATGCCGTATGACAAAAGGAGAATCGCGCTGACAATAACGACCAGCAGCACTTTCAGTGTATGACTCAGTTCGGTGGCATTCCGGTACAAGGCATCACTCTTGTTCCTGGCAAAGACGTCGATTGTATTAACATGTTTCAGCAGCAGTTCCCGCTCGATGGCAATGTCACCGCTGCCGCTGAGTCGGTTCATCGCTTCGGCAGCTTTCCCTTCCCGCCCCAGCGCCCTGTTGCTTTCCCGCACCGAAACCCAGCGTGCAAAGGCTTTGTGAGCCTGATCGACATCAGAGCGCGGGCCAAGATATGACTCAAACAGGGCGTTAAACTGGTGGTCCGCATCGGCCTGATATTCGGCAGATTTTTTGAGAGCAGCCTGTCTGCTTTGTTCATCTCCCGCCAGCAAAAGATTGCGGTACTCGAGCTGCATCCCCTTGATGTCGGTTTCAAGGTCGCCGATGGCAACACGGACTTCCATGGGGTGCTCGTACAGATTTTTGGTCTGCAGCCAGAGCTGGTCTGCCTGCATCCAGGCCAAACCGCCGAGCAACAGAACAAAAAACAGGATGATACCCAGACCGAGATGAAGCTGGGAAGCTATTTTCAAATCTTTCAGTTTCATAAAGATTCCCCTGAGATTGTATAATGTTTATATAAACGATTTATCCAGCACTTCCCGCACCATAGCCGCCATATTCGGGCCTGTACAATCTTTTGTGTAAACGTAAAATCGGTTTAATTGATATGATTATTCAACTACTGTCACTTCATCTTCTATAACCCTCTTCAGAATTTCCCTCAATTGGCTCGGGTTATACGGTTTGCTGATTATCCCGGCTATATTGTCACTTCCTATCCTTGAACTAACATCAGCATCACCAAAACCGCTGGAAACGATAATAGGTAGTTTTGGGTTGAATTGTTTCAACGCTGGAATTAAAGCGTAACCATCCATGACCGGCATGCCCATCTCAGTCATCACGAGAGTAACCTCTTCAGCATTCTTCTGGTACATTTCCAACGCTTCCCTGCCATTCGCGGCTTCCAGAACAGTGAATCCGAACATTTCAAGCATAGACTTCGCCAAAAACCGAAGCTGCTTTTCATCTTCTACCAATAGTATCGTGCCGCTTCCCTGCCACTGCACGGAAGTAACGGACTGATTTTGATCTTCTTCTCCGGCTGAGTTGCTTGTCTGAGCTGGCAGATAGACCTTGAATGTAGTCCCTTGACCAAGTTGGCTGAAAAGCTGCAATGCCCCTTTATGTGAATTGATAATGCCGAGCACAGCAGACATCCCGAGGCCACGTCCGGTAAACTTGGTGGTATAGAACGGCTCGAAGATGCGCCATTTTGTTTCTTCATCCATACCGCAGCCGGTGTCTGTGACTTCCAGGCAGACATACACTCCTTGAGGGATTGCCGTGCCGTGATAATCCTTTTCTGTTTGCCCGGCAATTACCGTGGTCGTAGTGAGTGAAACTTTAACTTCACCCTGTTCATTTCCGATGGCCTCAGATGCGTTGATAATCAGGTTCATTACAATCTGTCTGATTTGGCTGGCATCAGCCGTTATAAAGGGAATATTGGTCTGAATATCCGGTATTATTACCGCATTTTGTGGCAAGGTTGATTTCAACATGGTGATCATTTCATCAACCAGCATCCACATATTGACCTGAGCCATTGAAAGCTGTGCTTTTCCGGCGTAGGCCAGCATTTGGCGGCACAAGGCAGCGGCACGATCAGACGCTTTATCTATTTCGTTGATGTAGTCCCCGGCATTTTCAGCGTCCATTGTTGCCAGAGAGCAATTGCCCTTGATAATAGCCAGAATATTGTTGAAGTCATGGGCGATACCGCCTGACAGTACACCAAGGCTCTCTAGTTTTTGGGTCTGCTGGAATTGTTGTTCGAGTGCATGTTTCTCTGCCTCTGCTTGCCTGCGTTCCAATTCGTTAGCCGCACGAATTGATACCAACTTCAACACGGTTTCTGCAAAATAAGAGCTGTTCAACTCTTTTCGTCCGATGACAGCGATCAGGCCGATCGGCTTCATATCGAAACTCCAGAGCGTGGTGCCGACATAACTCTCGGCCTGTAAATCCTGTAACGCCGCATCCTGCGGGAATAGGCTGCATACCCTACGGGGGAATACACACACTTCTTTGCCCACTACGTCACCGCAGGGGGTATCCTTCAGGGTATACTCGACGTTATCCTCAAACCTGCCATCGTTGTAAATTGCAAGTGTGCGGGCTGATAGACAATCTCCATGAAGGGTATCAATACAGACGTAGTCCATGCCGAGGATAGTGGCAAGATAGCGGGCAAGTGATTCAAAAAAATCCTCGTCAGTATTGAGAGAGCTGAGCTGAAGGAGATATGACTGAACTTCTTCGACCTGTTTGCGTTCAGTTATGTCCTGTGCCATTCCACGGAGGCCCACAGTTACACCACTGCTATCAAGTGTCGACATGCCATACACCCACATCCATCCTGAGCTGCCGTCAGTGCGAACTGTTTCCAGCTCAAGGTCATAAGGGGTTCCGTTACTTATGGTGTTTTGTAGGGCTGCGGCCAACCTTTCCCAGCTCTCAGTAGTAAAAAGCTTCTGGTGTTCAGTATAAGGTGGCGGAGGAAGTTTCGGGTCAAAGCCATACATTTTGTAGAGTTCTTCTGACCATACGACCAGATTGCTCGCTAAGTCCAGTCGCCAACTGCCCACGTGAGCAATACTCTGCGATTCCCTCAAATCTTCTGTATTTGCTACGAGTTCCACCTCGACTTGTTTCTGCTTGGTGATGTCCTGGAACGTACCAATTATTTTATAAACCTTCTCGCCATTGTTGTAATCAGCCTCACCTTGGGCACGAATCCAAACTAAATTGCTCATTGCAGTAATAATTTGTAGTTCCAGATCGAATGGTGTGCCGAACTCAATAGCCCCCTTCACAGCATCCTCAATAATAGGCTTCGATTCCGGTGTATAAAAGCCGATTGCATTTTCAACCGTCACTTTGGTATCAGGAGTGACTTCATGTAATTTATAAACCTGCTCTGTCCAGAACAGTTCCATAGTGGCAATTGTAAGCTCCCATCCGCCAATAAGTGCAAGGTCTCCGGTTTTGTTGAGAAGTTGCAGATATCTGTTTGACTCGAGTTCAACAGCCTTGTTGTCAGTTATATCTCTTGCTGTCGACAAGGTGCCGGTCAAAACACCCTGCTCATTCACAAGTGCCTTACTCCACCATGCCAGAAGTCGTGCCGCACCGTCTTTGCGTCGCTGCAGACTTTCAACGCAGATTAAATCTTGCGATTTATTGAATAATGGCTGAACTGTTTTGTATGTGTTCTGCTCACCTACAAAATAAAATGAGGCTTCCTTGCCGACAACGTCATCGCCAAAGAATTCAAGCCCGGCGGAGTTTGCCCATGTGTAAACCTTGTTTGCATCAACCTCCATAATTATATCGGGAACCGAAGTCAGGATTGCGCTTTGGCGCAAGGTAATAGTATGCAGGGATTCTTCAGCCAACGTTCTCTGCCTGATCTCTGTTTTGAGGCCATCCGTTTTGACTTTCACCTGCCATCTGAGAATGATAACGAACACAACGAGAACCAGAAGAGCTGAGGCAATACCGCCAATTATCCAGAAAACCTCTTTTGGAATAGTATGGCGGCGATCAGTTACCCATTCATCCAGTTTTTTATAGTAATACGAGTTTCTATCGCTTTTAAGCTCCGAAAGTCTTTTGTCAATAGCCGCAGTCAGATCGGCATTCTTACCGGAATTGACGGCATACCCTAGCTTGACCGGCGTAAAGACAACCGGGCTCCGGTCAACTTTTTGCGAAGATTCAAAAGAAAGCCCTGCGATTGTGGAGCTTATAGCAACATCTACCTCCCCCGATTCCAGAGCACCGAACACATCCTTGACTTCAGTTTTTTCAACTATTGTTGCCTTGATGTTAAATTGTTCGAGTGTAGCTTTGAAACCGGCAGTATAGATGCTCGCTTTCATGGCAGCGATGGTCTTGCCTTCCATGTCCATGATTGTGTTTATACTCGAACCCTTCTTGCGATATACCAGCCCCCAGTCAAGCAGCACATGCTCTTTGGGGAAATCAAGAAAAACGTCCCTTTCCGCTGAATATCCGATACAGAGGATTATGTCGATTTTATCAGTTCTCAGCCGTTCGAGCGACTCCTGCCAGGTACCCGGAACATACTCAACATTCCACTCCTCCTGCTTTGCAATATGATTTAGGATATCAACGATGAAACCTGTTGGAGGGCTTTTCTGATCAAAAATCACCAGTGGTTTGAAATTGAATATGCCTGCTCTGACTGCACGACCAGAGCCGGTTTTAGCTGGCGCATCGGCGGCATGAGAGCAGGTAACGGAGAGCAGGGTCGCAACGACCACCAACACTAGGGCGATAAGGGTGCTGATGCGTGAGACTTTGCTGGCAAGGCGTGGGTACATCAAGCACCTCCGGTATTGTAATGCAGCATTTAAACAAAAACCCGACGCACGGAAAACACCACAACGCCGGTTTATATAGGCATCAATCAGAATAATTGTTGACAGCA
>VFJK01000097.1 GCA_009886125.1 Geobacter sp.
CTTTGCGGTACGAGGCATCCGGAAGCGGCATCTCGCCGATCTTTATTCCGCTTAAATCAGCACCATCGACTTCCAGCTGCAGATACCCCTTTGCTTTCGAGATCAGGCCCTTTGTCTCGGCTTTTCCGGAAAGTATTCCAGACGCTTTGATCCCGGTGACCGCCTGAAAAAACGGGATATCTTCGAGACGCACATTCTTTACCGTTATTTTTGTCGATGGAGCGCGCAGGAGTGACAGGGTAGAGTCAAGAGACCCTGAACCGATCTCTGCGTGGATCGAGAAGGAGATCTCTCCTGTGAGAAGCGGCAGGAGTTCCAGTGCAAGCCTGCCATTTCTGATTTTCAGAAGCTCACCTGATTCGGAGGAGAGCGTGATCCCTTTTCCGCTTATCCCCAGGGGGAAAGCCTTGCCGAATCTGACCGCCTCAAGTTTCAGTCCGTACGGTGAGATCCCCCTGTTCGCGGCATCGAAAAGTATCTTTCCCGGTATCAACATGATTGTCATGAACAGAAACAGGATTGCTGCTCCTGCCATCAACCCGATGATGTAGAGAAAGCGGCGGGCCCTCATTTACTCTCCTTGGGTGCGGGTTTGAGTAGGGCTATGTTGAGAGAAATATCCAGTTTTGCCGGGTCGTCATACCGTACTTTCAGGTTTGCCCTCTTGATGACAACCGGTTTTGTACCCTTCTCCAGGCGATGAAGCAGATTTATTGTTTCGTTGGCCGTGAGGCCTTCAATTTTGACCTCCGCAGCTTCTTCGATCAAGCCTTGCCGCTCTTCACCCTTCATCGTCTTTACCTGACTGTTCTTCCCCTTTATGCCGATCTCTTCTATCAGTTTTGCTGGAGAGTCATCTGCAGTCACTCCCGAGAGCCTGTTGGAAAGTTTCTGCGCTCCGGCAGTCGCTTCAAGATGGCGCTGCTTGAGGAGCATCATCTCGGTCAGGGCTGCTTCACGGGAGGTCCTTCTGTTTTCGAGTTTTCTGATCCTGTCATGCAGTGCAGAGTACAGGATCGCCACAAACAGGGAGGCGACAATGAAGTAACCTATCTTGAGCCGTGTTGCCGGTTCGAGCTCGTCCAGCATCTCCTTCAGGTTCATTTGCCACCCCCTTTCAGCGTTCCGCGGAAAGCAAAACCTACGGTGCCATCCGGGCGGCTCTTTATCTCGCTTACCTCAAAACTGCCGAAAAGCGCTGCAGCTTTTGATCTGAATTCGCTGACACCCTGAGCGGAGCGGTCATACCCCTTGCCAGTGATCTGGCTGCCGTCAAACTCTATTTCATAGAGCTCTCTTGGGTCGTCACCTTTGGCGTCAGCAAGCTTTTTAAGGATCGCGAGAACCCCTTCCGTTCCGGTAACGCCGAGTTTCCGTATCTCGGCTTTAAGCTCGGCGACCTCATCGACCGGTTTTTTACGGGTCGGGAACACCCCTTTGTAAAGAGTGCTTATGGAGCTGTCGAGCGACGAGAGGTCCCTTTGTGCTATATAGTAACGGACTCCGGCTTCAAGGAAAACGAGTAGCAGAAGCAGGGCGAGAAGAGACCAGGTCAGTCGCAGTTTTTTCCGCACCTTGTCACTGTTCTTCCGGTAGCTGAAAGCGCCTCTTCTCAGGTTTACCGGCTCCCCGGAAACGAGTTCCCGTGCCATTGCAAAGTGTGCTGCAAGGTCTGATGCGGCAGCAGCGTCTCCGGCAAAGGCAGCTTCCAGTGCTTTGTTGAGAGGAAGCGGGACTGTTTCCCGCTCCGAACGTACGACTGATTTCCCAATAGTGAACAGGGTTGTTACTGCTATCCCCTTTGAGAGTTCTACAGCGGTGATAGTAGTGTCGAGCGGACGGTCACCGCTTCCGGGAAGGACCCTGAAAAAGAGCGGCTTTCTGTCAAGGTAGATCGCAATAGATTCACCATCTGTAAGTGCTACCGCGCCTTCGCAGTTTTCCGGCAGAAGCTCTCGCCAGCTGAACATCGAAAAAGTGGCGATCTCCGGATCTAATCCTTTGTCGGAAAGGAGCCTGATCTCTGCGGCCAGTTGCTCAGGTCTGACCCAGAGTGCTGCTGTTCGTCCGCCTGACAGAGGGAGCGCATCAAAGACAGGGTCATCACAATCCGATGCCATCTCCCCTTTCAGTTCCAGGGGGAGCAGCTCTCGCCCTTTTTTCCTGTCCGCGATCGGGAGTTCTATCTCCCGCAGTGAAAGCAGGGAAGGCGGGAGTACCAGCACGGTCCTGTCGCTTTGGCACTCGTCAGCCCAGGTTGCGAGAATCTCCTCCACTCCGGTTTCAGGGTCATCCAGCTGATGGCTCACCCCTTTCAGGAAACGGAGTGAGCCCCGCCGCGCCTGGTAGCGGGAGAGGATGAACTCTTCGGCTTTTTTCTGGATTACGGTAATAAACATGTAAGCCCCTCTGATCCGTCTTTAGGGACTCGGAACTTACCAATATACCGTTTTACATCTCATCTTCAGGCCATCTTTGCCGCCCCTTCAATCACAAAATCCTCAGCGTAGCCGTGCTACACCTGCGGTTTTGCTCAATCAGGAACGACAAATCTGACCAGAATCTGAGCGTAAAACCGGTACATCGGTAAATTCCAAATCCCTTAGTACTCCCGCCAGTAAAGCGTA
The DNA here is from genome assembly GCA_009886125.1 of Geobacter sp. Classification (GTDB taxonomy): domain Bacteria; phylum Desulfobacterota; class Desulfuromonadia; order Geobacterales; family DSM-12255; genus VEOV01. The sequence continues at coordinate 2,628 of VFJK01000097.1, forward strand.
ACCGGAGTACCAGTGGCAAAGTTTACCACTGTTTCTACAACCCGTGTCGTGCCATTGACCTGTGCTTCAGCCCGTATCCTGAACACACTGCTCTTGGCGGTGATCCTGCTCTGAAGTCCGGTTGCAATCCTTTCCATGCCAGGAGCCCTGACAAGGTCCGACTTGTCCCTGAATGGACTGTTTTTACGATATTCGATGATCTGCTCTGCCAGAGAATCGCTTATCCGTTCATCCAGAGCAGTCAGAAGCTCTTTCGGAGCTGTGTTAATATTTATCGGAGCCGTTATGCTGTTTTCGGCATACACGGTGATGAACGGGCGTATCTTAAGCAGGATCTCACTGGTGAAACCCTTTATCATTGTCAGCTCTTCGAAAGTAGCAATCCGGGCGTTCTTGGACGTGTATCCGTTCTTGAGGCCGGAGTACCATTTACTCTCTGCTCCTCCCGGTTTCGGGATCTCATTGTCATCGATCCAGTCGGCTACTGAATCGCAGAGATCTTTCGCCGGCAGGTCGAGCTTCTTAAAGAGACGCATCGCAGTTCCGTAGTAAGATCCGGTCGGGTCACTTTCATCGATGAAGGTCCCGTTTGCTCCGGCAATATGGTTCAGAGAGAGCTTGGCACTCTCATCCTCAACGGTTATCGTTACCGAGCCCTGTTCTTCAGGTATATCCAGCGGCTTTGCCCAGGTGTCGAGCAGGGAAGTATACGGTTTTCTGGGCAGCGAAAACCGCAGCATCCCGATTGCTCCGGCGACTCCGGACTCTGCCAGAAGACTTGCTTTCTGGGCATCGACAAAGCCCTGCCTGGAGGTGGTGTCGACGTAGACTTCCGAAATGAATTCGACGACCAGCGCCACCAAAAGAGAGGTGACGATGAGGGTTATTACCAGGGCAAACCCCCGTGTATCCCCTTTCACTGCGTTATCCTTGGAGAGGCCAGTATCGAGTAGGATACGCTGTTCTCACCTTCTTTCACAACCACGGTGACCCTGACAGCTTTGGGGATCCCGAAATTGATGGCCGTGTCCCAGCTCTTCACCCATGTATCGCTCCCCCTGCATTCGACCAGAAAGCCTTCGATGCTCTCCATCTGAGGATATCGCCCCGGTTCTCCCGAGAGATACAGGTCCTTTTCCTGGCGGGAGAGGACCAGCTTTTTATCCCTCTGCAGAATCTCGTAAACCAGATCGATCTGATCAGAAACAGCCTGGCTGCCTGCCTGAGGCGGGCCGATAGCAGTGAACGCCAGCCGTGAAGCCGGTTTGCCGAATATGTCCCTGTCTTCGACCGCAAAGTGCAGTTTTTTGTTGTCCCGGTTGTAGAGCGCAGCGTTCAACTCTCTCCGGAGCAGGTCGAGCGTACTTCTCAGCTCGCGTCTGGCCTCCATCCCTTCGCTTGCAGACTCTCTCCCCTTTACCAACGAAAAATAAGTGCCATAGAGGGCTCCGGCAAGGACGCCCAGCAGAGCAAGGGCGATCAGTACCTCAAGAAGCGTGAAGCCGCTTTCCCGGAGATGGTCAGAGTATGGACGCATATCGGACAAGGCTGATATTCCTTCTGCTGCTGTCCCAACTGACCATAAGGCTCATTCGTTTTATGCCGGGGAACTGGGTGTCAGAAATTTTCTTCTCCCAGGCTATGTCCGCCCGCGCCGGAGCGAAATTCCCCTTGCTGGCCGGGAGGGTCAGAAATGAAGGGTCATCGATCCTGGCTCTGGCAAGGAGCACTGCTTCGGTCTCACTTTTATCTCTGGCAACAATCCCGAGGTGGAAATTGAAAGAGACAATGACGGTCATTACAACTCCGGTGAGTATTGCAAGGGCTATCAGCACTTCAAGGAGAGTGAATCCCTTCACAGGGTCACCTCCTGGTATCCGGCGAGGAGCTTGACTTTACCCCCTTGAGGGTATCCGGCGATGGTAAAGCACTCCTCTTTTGCTCCGCAAAGATGAAGTGTCAGGAATTCCGGAAGACCTGCTGCGCCGAAATCCACGATGAATTCACCGTCAGTCACTTTCCCGACTCTCGGGCTCTGCAGATCGGCAATGGTGACCCCTTTTGCAAGGGTTTTACGTGACATGAGCGGGTCGTCAGGAGGTATTTCATCACCGTTCTGGAGTTTCCTTGTCACACTCAGGGAGTTGTCGGTCATATTGATACGAAGGCGATATATGTTCTTGCTGCCGGTTGAGCGCTCTCCAAGATAGCGGAGCATCGAAGCCGTCGACCGGGCGGAGCTCTTCAGCTCCATGCCGGCAGTTGAAGGGAGACGGGGTGCGATCAGGGCTGCGGTTATCGAGAGTATCGCCAGGACGACCAGCAGCTCTATAAGGGTGAAACCAGAGGGACAAGGAGCGAGGAACGAGGCGTGAGGTTTAGTAATCTGGTCTCGAACCTCGAACCTCGATCCTCGATCCTCAATCTCTCTCATTGTATATTCCAGCTGCAGATGTCGGCAGCCTTGCCTTCACCCCCCTTGGCACCGTCGGAACCGTAGGAGCAGAGATCGTAGTCGCCGTGCTCACCCGGTGAAAGATAGATATATTCGTTACTCCAGGGGTCTTTCGGGAGGGTTTTGCTCTCAAGGTAACCCTCGGATTTGTAGTTCTTCGGGATGACGCCGGTAGAAGGCTTTGTGATGAGTGATGACAGCCCCTGTTCTGTGGAGGGGAATGCTCCGTTGTCGAGTTTGTAAAGCTTCAGGGCTGTTTCGATGTTCCTGATCTGGACCTTCACGTCGGCAATCTTCGCATCATCGCTCCTGCCGATGATCTTCGGCCCGACCAGGGCGGCAAGAAGGGCCAGAATGACGATGACGACCATGATCTCGATAAGGGTGAAACCGCTTGTGCTGCGTAAATGATATTTCATAGTAGGTCCTCCAAAGTTTACGAGAGAGGTAGAGATCGCAACCTCATCCTCAGGGTTTTATTTCACCAGCTGATTGAGCTCGAATATCGGCAGCAGCACGGCTACGACGACAAAACCGACTGCAAGCCCCATGCAGAGGACCAGTGCTGGCTCCAGAAGGGCCATGAAACGTGTTGTCGCCGTGTCGAATTCACGCTCGAAAGCGCTCCCGGCTTTTTCGAGCATCTTCTCCATAGTGCCGCTCTGTTCACCGATGCCGATCATATGTATCAGTATGGGCGGGAAGAGCGGACTGCGGGAGAGGGCTGCAGAAAGTTTGCCCCCTTCGATCAGACTTCCTTTTGCTTCACCCAGAAAGAGGCGGTAGGCACGGTTCACCACTGCTTCGGACGTGATCTCCATTGCCCTTATGACCGGGACTCCGCTGGAAAGGAGGAGCCCGAGGATCTTGGCAAAGCGTGCCAGCAGCAGTTTCTGAAAGAGAGTGCCGAAACCGGGGATCTTCAGGAGCAGGGTGTCCCTCTTCAGCCGGAACTGCTCGCCGGCCATCAGGCGTTTGTAGGCAAAGACAAGTGCAGCTGCAGCTGCAAGGAGGATCCACCACCCCTTGCGGACAAGTGTGCTGACTTTCAGCAGGATTATGGTTATCAGCGGCAGGGCAGCCTTGTTGTCAGCAAAGACCGCACTGATCTTCGGGATCACAAAGGCCAGGAGGAAGAGCATTACCCCCCCGCCGACAACAGCCATGAGCAGCGGGTAGGCAAGTGCAGTCGTCACCCTGCTGCGGATGGCATCCTGCTCTTCCAGAAAATCGGCAAGTCGCTCCAGTACTGTATCAAGCGCGCCGCTCGCCTCTCCGGCTGCGACCATGGAGACGTAGCTGTCACTGAAGAGCGGGGACTCATCGGCGAGCGCGGCTGCCAACCCTTTTCCCTCTGACAACCTCTCTTTGATGCGTGAAAGAACGCTGCGCATCTCTCCCGGGCTTTCCTGCTCCATCAGCGTGGCGACCGCCTCAAAGAGGGGCATCGATGCATTGACCAGTGTTGCAAGCCTTCTGGTGGCCAGTGCAAGTTCAGGGAGTCCGACAGTTTTCCGGAAAGCAAGTATTCCTGCTCTCCCTTTACTCGTGCCCTCAGCTTCAATCCCGGAAGGGAGGATCCCGCTGCTTTTCAGCCGCTCCTTTGCATCCCTGAGGCTTTCAGCAGAGATGGAGCCGGAGCTCTCCTTCCCGTCCTGCGTATACCCCTTATAGCGAAATATCGGCATAATCGTCCTGCGTCACCCTGAGCACCTCTTCGAGGGTTGTCGCCCCGGCAAAGGCTTTCTGGAGGCCGTCATCCCGGAGGGTGCGCATCCCTTTCGAAAGAGCATACTCCTTGATCTCTTTGGCGGAGGTCCGACGGATTATCATCGAGCAGAGTTCGGCATCGATCGGCAGAAGCTCGTAGATCCCGGTTCTGCCGGTCGTCCCGAGATTGAAGCATCGCTCGCACCCTTTCCCCCTGAAAAGTCTGTCAGGGAGGGTTATCCCGGCATATTCCCGTTCCGGACGATACTCCTCGATGCAGTGCGGGCATATTCTGCGGACCAGCCGTTGCGCCAGTACAGCGGAGAGGGTAGAGGCCACCATGAAAGGTTCGATACCCATGTCTATGAGGCGGGTAATGGCAGTCGGGGAATCATTCGTATGAAGAGTCGAGAGCACCAGATGACCGGTGAGACTTGCCTGCATGGCGATTTCGGCTGTCTCGGCATCGCGGATCTCGCCGACCATGATTATGTCCGGGTCCTGTCTGAGAATCGAGCGCAGACCATTGGCAAACGTAAGGTCGATCTTCGGGTTGACCTGTATCTGGCCGACTCCGGGCAGCTGGTACTCGATAGGGTCTTCGATGGTGATGATATTCTTGTCGGGAGAGTTTATGGTCGTCAGGGCGCTGTAGAGGGTCGTTGTCTTGCCGCTTCCGGTAGGCCCGGTCACCAGGATGATCCCGCTGGTGCGGGTCAAAAGCCGTTCGATCACAACGTTTTCGCGTGCAGGGAGGCCGATGTCGGTGAGCGAAAGGACGCCGCGCTGTTTGTCGAGGATCCTGAGCACGGTCCGCTCGCCGAAGAAGGTCGGTATGATCGATACCCTGATGTCGACATCGCGGCCGGCGACGATGACCCTGAAACGTCCGTCCTGAGGGAGTCGTTTTTCGGCGATGTTCAACCCGGCCATGATCTTGACCCTGGAGGTCAGGGACTCCTGAACCAGTTTCGGTGGAGACAGCATCTTGTAGAGGATGCCGTCGATCCTGAAACGGACATCGACTTCTCTTTCGAACGGCTCGATATGGATATCGCTTGCCCGCTCCTTGACCGCCTGAAAAAGGATGGAGTTTAAAAGTCTGATGACCGGGGCTTCATCGGTCAGGTCGAGCAGGTCCTGAGGGCGGTTGAACTGGCTGGCAACGGTTGAGAGTTCGTCCGCTTCAAGCTCGGCGACGACCTCCTGAGCCGATCCGGAGTGTCGTGCATAGAGGCGGTTTATCGCTGAAAGGACCTCTTCAGGAGGTGATACGATCGCTTGTACCGGTGTATTGACCGCTCCCTGAAGTTCATCAAGGGCAAGAAGGTTCGACGGGTCACCCATTGCTACCAGCAGGACGCCGTCTTCAATACGGAGCGGCAACAGCAGGTTCGCCTTGGTGAACGCCAGAGGAAGACGTGACAGCCATACTGATTCGATATCAGCGTCATGAATCTCCGCCTGGAAAGGGAGTCCGAGACGGGTTGCGATCTCTTCAAACGGTTTTGGGGCAGCTGATCCGGACAAGCTACTTTCCTCCGGTTTCGTGTGTCTTCCATTTAGCTGCAGGCATCCTGCTCAATTCGGCCGGGATATCGAGGGGTTCGCCTTTTTTAGCCGAATCGTTGAAGGACTTTTTCATCTGCTGCGAGATATCGTTCAAATCATCGGAATTCTTGATGATCCTTGGAGTGAGAAGGATCAGCAGATTGGTTTTCTGGCGGGTGGTACTCTTGCTTTTGAAGAGCCAGCCCAATAAAGGGATGTCGCCAAGAAGCGGCACTTTACTTATGACGTCCTGATCCTTGTCCTGGATGAGGCCGCCAATGGCAACGGTATCCTGATCCTTGACCACGACCGAGGTCTTGGCAGAGCGCTTGGTGGTGGTGATGTCAGCCGCAGCCCCGGTGCTGGTCGAATCCTTGACCGCCGAGATCTCCTGGTAGATATCCATCTTTACGTACTCACCTTCGCTGATCTGGGGAGTGAGCTTCAGGGTGATGCCGGTATCCTTGCGCTCGATTGACTGCTGGGGACTGTTCTGCAGGCTGGTATTGTAAGTGATGCTCCCGCGGAAAGGAACGTTTTCACCGACGAAGATCTCCGCCTCTTTATTGTCGGAGGTCATGATAGATGGAGTGGAAAGTACATTCAGGATGCCGTTTGTTTCCAGTGCCTTGAGAGCAACCGCGAAGTTGAGAGGTGTTCCGGTGGTCAGGTCAGGGATGGTAATCCCGCTCTGCTGCAGAGCCGCAACAGCTCCGAGCACTGAACTGATAACCCCCTGCGGATCGTAGGTTCCGGCCACAGTGGCGGTCTTGGTAGCACCGCCGCCGATGGCTCCCCACTGCACTCCCAGTGCTTTTAAGCGATCCAGCGAAACCTCGGCAATAAGAGCCTGGACGAAAACCTGGCGGCGTTTACGGTCGAGTTTCTGGATGACCTGCAGCAGGTTCTGGTAGTCTGTCGGCGAAGCCATGATGACGAGCGAGTTTGTTGCCTTGTCAGGGGTGATGGTGACTTTCCCCCCGTCGAAGGGCGATCCTTGCGGTGCTCCCCCCTGGGCGGACTGAGCCTGAGCAGTCGTCCCTTTTACGACGCCGTCAAGAACCTTTGCAATCTCGGTGGCATCGGCATTCTCAAGGTAGTAGACGTTCACTTTTCCGCTGCTGGTAGGAGGAGCGACATCGACGAGGGCAACAAGTTTTCTGATCTCCTCCTTGTCTTTCTCTGCACCGAAAACAAGGATCGCATTCAGCCTGATGTCCGGAACGATCGTGGTTCCCAGAGCAGATGCCGCCTGCCCTGGCTGCTTTGCCGATTTGCTCCCGGCCCAATCCTGAAGCACCTTTGCGACATTTTCAGCTCCGGCGTTTTTCAGGTAGACCACTTCGGGCAGGTCACGCCGCTTCTCTGCATCGATAACCTCTATAATGGCAATAAGTTTCTGGATATTGATGGATGAATCGACCACGAGCAGCATGTTGGAAGCGCCGAATGCCGAAACATGGCCGTCTTTTGAGATGATGGGCAGAAGGAAGGTGACGGCATCCTGGGCAGGTATGTTCTCAAGAGTAATGACCCGTGCCACGTAGGATTCGTTTACCGGGATCTTTTCCTTGCTGCTGTAAAGTCGTGTGCCGGACTGCTTGGCAGAGGATGTGGGGACTATTTTGTACACCTTTCCCGCCTGGATCAGCGTGAACCCTTTCAGTTCCAGTACGGAGGTGAATACATTGAAAGCCTCCTCGTTTGAGAGCTTTGCAGGGGAGTAGACCGAGATCTTCCCTTTCACCTTCTCATCCATGACAAAGTTCTTGCCGGTGAGATCACTGATGAACTTTACCATTGTCGAGATATCGACATCGGTAAAGTTGAGTATCACCCCTTTGGCCATTGCGGGGAGCGGCAGAATCAGAGTCAGTAGAGTAACAGTTAATACTAAATATCGTTTCACGAGCACCTCTTTGGATAATGCAAGGTTAAGGCTAAGGTTAAGGTTGAGTTCTAGACAATGATTTCACTTAACCTCAACCTCAACCTGCTTCACCTTATGTCATAATTAAAAGTCGCCGGCTGGCCGTCACGTATCAGGTCCAGCCGTATCCTGCTCTGCCCTTTCAGGGTCGCAAAAGACTGGATCGCTTTTTCAGGTGAGTCTATCGGGAAATCATTCATCCGGAGCAGTACATCACCATTTTTTATACCGATCGTGCCGAATATCCCTTGAGGTTTTACTTCGGAGGCCCTGAATCCTTCAACCTTGCCGTCTTTCATGCTTGGCAGGAGCCGTGCATCAGTCATTGCCTGACCGATATTATCAAGAGAGGCGTTCAGGGTTCGCTGGTCTATAACGAAATTTCCGCTGCTCGTTTGCGAAGCAAGCGCATGGCCGGCAGGGGTGCTGCCCGGTGCAGGAGCAGGCGGCCCGGCCAGTGAGGGTGCAGCTGGTGCCGACAGCTTTGTCCGGGTTGTCCCGGTTTGAATCTCCACGTACTCTTTTGTTACCAGGGCAAGAGGTCCGGCGTTGAAGACGGTATCACCCATCCGGAAGACCCGCTCCTCTTTCGAACTGATCTTCAGTATCAATGCAAAACTCTCCCTGGATGAGCCCTGGACAGTCCCCAGAAGGGTGAAATCGGAAAGGTTGAAGCCGGCGGTCTCTCCTTTGCCGCCGCTCTTTGCGGCTATAGGGGTCAGAGTACCCTGTGTGGCTTTGCCGAACAGCCCCTTCGAAAGGATGGCCGCAAAAGCCATCAAATCCTCCCCCCCCTGTGAGGTCGACTGAACTGATGTAACCTTGGCAGCTTTCCGGGGGAAAAGTTTTGATATTCTGAAGGATACGACGTCGGATGCGATCAGAGCAAGAAGTGCAATGATCAAGAGCATAAGAGTAGCGTTTATGGGTACTAACAGCCTGTTCACATAAAGCCTTTTTCACGGGTAGTTAGTCTGTAAATATAGGTTAAATTATCTGCTCATGCAAGGGAATTGGCTTATTAAGCGGCTTTTTACTCTTCTTGTGCCGCGTGGGAAAAGAGGGTAAGATGCTTCTCGCCGCAGATCCCAAATCTTCAGAGAGGCGTTTATGACAGAGTCGAAGGAGCTGGGCTGTAACAGCAAGCCGGTATTGATAACCGCATCAGTGGAAAACGAGCTCTCTCTTCTGATCAGGGCGCTTGGTGCGTACCCGGTCAAGGATATTTCCCTCCGACCTCTCTGGAAGGGGGAGTCACCTTCCGGGACTGCCTACCTGGCACTGACCGGGATCGGGAAAGTTAACGCAGCCTCTGCAGCAACGCTACTCCTGGAGAAATTGCGACCCGGTCTGATTGTGAGCACGGGCTCCGGGGGTGCTTACCTCGGGAGCGGTCTTACAGTAGGCAGTCTTGCGGTAGCAACTGCCGAAATATATGGAGATGAAGGGGTCCTGACGGTTGATGGCTGGCATACTCTTGAGATAATCGGCATCCCGTCAGTCGAGCGTAAAGGAAATCGTTACAGCAACGAGTTTCCGCTCTCCATGCAGACAGCAGAGAAGGTTTTCCATTTTGCAAAATCTCTTGAACTCCCTGTCCGGCGGGGCAAATTCGTGACCGTCTCCACCTGCAGCGGTACTTCAAGTCGTGGCAACGAGCTTTACAGCCGCTTCAAAGGGATCTGCGAGAATATGGAAGGGGCAGCGGTTGCCCATGTAGCGCTGCTCTATGACACCCCTTTCCTCGAAGTCCGCGGGATCAGTAATATGGTGGAGGATCGCGATATCTCGAAGTGGGATATCCCGCGCTCAGTCGAGATGGTCCAGCGGTTTCTGCTCAGATGTCTGGAGAGAGAAGTCCTGTGATGAGCAGTAGCAGAATCTTGAGTCTCGGATTCTCTCCCTGTCCGAATGATACCTTTATCTTTCATGCTCTGGTCAAGGGCCTGATTGACACTCATGGACTATCCTTCAACGAGCTGCTAATGGATGTAGAACAGCTGAACCGGCATGC
>VFJK01000164.1 GCA_009886125.1 Geobacter sp.
CCCCTCTGGGTCGATGGTACTGCATGGGTAGCTATGTGGGAGAGTAGATCGCCGCCGGGAATTTTATTGAAAACGCCCCGCTTCTCTTTTGAGAGGCGGGGCGCTTTCGCGTTCGGAAGGACAGTGCTTTGCCGTGATGGGTGTTTTGGCTGAAGGTATTTATGCTGTTGAATTTTCTCTTAGTATATGCATCAACAGCAACATAAAACATTACATATCAACGTTTATTCGGCTTTACGTTTCCATTTGCCATGCGCTCGATTCGCTCCTTTACCGATAACAAGAGCTTTCTGGCCCAGAGGAATTCGGTGGCCAGTATGGTAAGCCCGACCGGAATGACAATAATAGCCGGGCCAGGCAATACGATCATGGCTATTCCTGTAGCGAGGATCGTGAAACCGATCACTGTGACGACCAGTCGTTTGGTTTGCCCCAATGTCCTTAACACGATGTGGTGCATGAATCTACCTCTTGATGCAGGCAAAGCCTCAAACAGCTATTTCGCCATCTGTCTCAGAACCTGCTCCAGTTTGCGCAGCTCTTCACCATAGCCGGGCCAGTTCCCCTGGCGCTGCAGGTTGATCGCTTTCTCATAAATCCCCATCGCTTCTTTGGCCAGTGTGGCCGGTGCTCCTCTCGTTTCCGGCGTGACCGCACTCGGCATGGCAGCGAAGGCTTTCCTGCCGCCGAAGAGCCGTTGCAGGGCCAGTTCCAGATTCTCTTCCATGACGACCTCATCGCCAAAGGCGACAATTACCCTTTTCAGCTCGGGCAGACCGGCCTTGTCAGCCGCGAGGAAGAGCGGTTGGACGTAGAGCAGAGATTTTTCGATCGGGATCACCAGCATGCTTCCCCGGATAACCTCGGAGCCGCGCTGGTTCCAGAGCGTCAACTGCTGGGATATGAAGGAGTCCTGATTGATCCGGGCGTCGATCTGTTTCGGGCCGTAGATCAGTCTGTCCCGCGGGAAGGTATAGGCGCGGATCTTGCCGTAATTTGCACCGTCACAACGCGCTGTCAGCCAGGCAGCCAGATTGTCCCGGTTGGATGGGGTAAAGGGGAGCAGCAGGACATACTCTTCAGTTTTTTCGCCCGGCAGCTTCATAATAGTGTAGTAGGGCTCCATCGGCTTTTCCCCAAGCGCCGGAACCTGCCAGAGGTTTTCCTTGTTGTAGAAGACTTTGGGGTCGGTCATATGGTAGGCGGCGAACAGGGAGGCCTGCAGCTGAAGGAACTGGTGCGGGTAGCGGAGATGCCTGCGCAGATGTTCCGGCATGGCCGACAGCGGTTTGAAGAGTCCCGGAAACATCCTGTTGTAGACCTTTGCCAGAACATCGGCGGAATCGCTGATGTAGAAGTTTACTGAGCCATCATAGGCATCTACAACCGCCTTGACAGAATTCCGCATGTAATTGATCCCCCCCTTGAGCGGCTTTGAACAGGGGAGACGATCGGAATGGGTGTAGGCGTCGATGATCCAGGTTAGGCCGCCCTTTTCGTCCACCACCATGTAGGGATCACCCTCGAAGCGGAGGAAGGGAGCCAGAGCTTTTACTCTCTGGTTGATGTTGCGGTTGTAGAGGATACGGCTCTCTGCAGTGATGTCTGACGACAGCAGAATCTTTTCGGTCTTGAATTTCGCGGCGAACAGGGATTTTCTCAGCAGCGAGTCGATCGCTACGCCCCCCTTGCCGGTGTAGGTCGTGTTGATGTTGCCGGTTGCGGTCGGATAGCTGAACTCCGGGACTCTGGTCTTCACGACCACATAGTCGTTGGAGAGTTCCCCGAAATAGATTTCCGGCCTGGTAACCTTGATGTCGGCCAGGCTGACAGGGGGGATGTCCTTGACGAAAAACTCCGGCAACCCCTCCTTGCTGATCCGGCTGACCGGTCCGAAGGTGATGCCGTTGCCATGGGTGAATATCAGGCGCTCGTTTATCCAGTTCTTGCTGGGAAGATCCGCATAGGAGAGTTCGCGCGGGGAGAGCATGACCTGGGTGTACTGGCCATTTACAAGGTAGCGGTCGTTGTCCACATCAAAAAACTTGTAGTAGGTTCTGATCTGCTGTAGCTGGCTGTAGGTCTTGAGGAGCGGAGCATGGTCCCAGAGCCGGATGTTCTTGATGGTGGCGGCATTGTTGGTTATGTCGGCGGAGGAGAGCTTGGTGTCAACATCGAAGGGTATGGTTTCAATCTTGTCCAGATCGTAGCCTAAGCGGGTGAACTTGATATTGTTCTCGATGTAGGGTGTTTCCAGAGCCAGCTCGTTGGGTGCGACCTTGAATTTCTGGAGCAGCGCCGGATAGACACTGATGCCGATAAAATAGAGTGCAAACAGGATCACCGGAGGCAGCAGTGCCATGCGCCAGGTTCCTTTCCAGATACCGGCTGCCAGCATGATTCCGGCTAGTGGTGTCAGGAAAGTCAGAACCTTGCAGGTCATAAGCCTGGAGTTTACGTCCACATAGCCTGCGCCATAAAAAGAGCCGTTATTGGAAAACAGCAGCCTGAAGCTGTCCAGATAAAAACCGGCAGCTATCACGCAGGCGAAGATCCCGACCAGAACTGCCAGATGGCGACGAACCCTTACATCTATTGACGCACCCCGATCAGTCAGGATGATGCCGCCCCGAACAAAATAGACAGCCCCGGCCACGGCCGTAGTTGCCACCAAGGTAAAGCTTGCAAAGGCCTTGAGCATCTCAATGAACGGGAGACTGAACAGGTAGAAGCCTATGTCCTTGCCGATAACAGGATCAACAGTCCCGACATCAAGCCTGTGCGTGAAAAGGAGAAGCTCTTCCCACTGCATGCTACCCCAGTTGCCGGCAATTAGCGCCAGGACTATACTGACGATGATGCTGACCGGTTTCACGAAACGAACTGCTTCATCCCTGTTTAACCGGAGGTTGCTACCTCCAACGATGAAGATGCCCGACAGGGGAAACTGCCCCCTGTTGGTATAATAAAGATTTGCCTGCACAAAGATGAATATCAGTCCGCCGAAGAGCAGCCCGGCCCCTGTCTTGGCATACAGGGTTGTTGTGAAGACCGATGAGAAACCGGTCTCGACGAAAAAGAGCCAATCGGTGTAGAAATTCAGCAAACCTGAAATGAACGGTAAGAGCAGTGCTAATAGTATCAGTATGACAATGAACCTGTTTTTAGGCATAGCGAACCCCCCGGATGTATCGTCCCGGCTGAGCCGGGTTGTTGCAAGCTATAATAATATCATCTCCGAAGAGAATTACCACTGCGCTTAACGCGCCGGTGACTGGGGATCAGGCCGGTCAGACTTTGGCCAGAATCTTAAGCAGATGGGGAATCATCTGTTTTTTGCGCGACATGACGTTCCTGAGCTCGTAGAGATGGGGTTCCAGCTGGGGGTACTCCATGACATGGGCGATGCGGGTATGCCCCTCCACCAGAAAAAGGGTCGTCTCCGTGGTAATATCGGTCACCATCAGGCCGGCGATAAAGAGTCTGTCACGCTGCTTGATCCCGGTAAGAACCCGGAGCAGCTCCTCTTTCATGCCGTAAAACTCGGCAAAGCCGACTACTTCCACCTGCCCCACACCAACGGATTTACCTTCATGGCTGAACAGTTTGAAATCTGCTTCAACGACTCTTTGGGCCGAACCGTAGTTGTTCAGAGAGCTGCAGGCAGCGAAAATGTCGCGGCCGAACTCCTCGGCGCTCAGACCGGACAGACTCTCCAGCCAGGCCGCTGTAGTGCGGTCACAGGTAGTGGTGGTCGGCGATTTGAGAATGACCGTATCGGAAAGTATTCCGGCCATGAGCAGTGATGCCATGCAGCGATCCGGCTCAAGACCCTGTTCCCGGTATCTCTGAGCCACCAGGGTACAGGTGCTCCCCACCGGTGATGTGATGAAGGCGATCGGCATCACGGTGTGGCTGTTACCCAGCTTGTGATGGTCAATGATCTCCAGAATCTCCAGCTCCTCGGCGCCGGGAACGGCCTGCCCCATTTCGTTGTGGTCGACCAGGATGAGTGCGTATGGGGTGGGCGCCATCAGGGACGACTTGGTTGCCACCCCGGCCAGGGCACCCTCCTCGTCAAGGGCGAAGACTGCCGACTCGCCGGAGGCGATCATCTTGCGCCGCAGACTCTTCACCGGCTCTCCGATGCCGATGGTGGCAAACCTGCGCTCCGCCAGCAGTGATACGGGGGTGGAGAGTCGTGAGAGCCAGGCAGCAGTGGCGGTATCGTGGGGGGTGAGCAGTACCGTCACCCCCTTCTCCCCGGCCAGGGCAAGCAGGTCGGGGTCCAGCGGATGGTCTCCTGTTACTACCAGCAGCTTTACTCCACGTTCGATGGCCGACTGCTGGATGGTCCGCCGGTTGCCGGTCATCACCAGCAGGCTGGCCGGATCATGCCCCTCGATCCTGCCGGAGAACGACTCTTCCAGCATGGCGCCGATGAAGAGTTTGAGGGTGACCGCCCCGGTGTCGTTGCCACCGGCAACAAAGCTACCGGACAGGGTCGCAGCCAGCGAGGGGAGGGTGGTGGTGAACTCCCGCTGCCGGTCGCTGCCCGGAAGCAGGTAGTTTTCCGACAGCCGCAGCAACGACAGGCTTCCCTGTGGATGTCCCGACTCATCCAGCACCGGCAGCACCCGCACGCCGCTGCTGTGAAACTTCTCCAGCGCTTCGTAGGCCGAGCTCTCCATGGCGATTGTCACCGGACGGCGGTTGACGATGTCACGAACCTTGGGGTGAACGTCTGCCAAATAGAGGGGGTCGGCAATGCCAAGGCGATCGAGAATGTAGCGTGTCTGCGGATTCGGCTCCCCTGCCATGGCCGCCACTGCTCCGGACATCCCGGTCTGCTGCTTCAGGGCGGCATAGGCAATGGCCGAGGCTATGGAGTCGGTATCCGGGTTGCGGTGGCCGATGATGTAGACGGTTTTGTTCAAATTTTTCTCCTGTCAACAGCATAATTGCTGTTGACACTCCGTTTTCAGTTCACCGTTTTCTGCCTGATCTTATCTTTAATCTGCTGCTCCACGTGGCATCGGTTTTTTGTGACAGTGAAAATTTCCCTCAGACTATCAATACTTCACCTTGACAGCATTCAGTTCATCCTTGGTTATATCGTTCCAACGCTTCAGATTCCAGCTGCCGACCCAGGCCTTGAAGACGGCGAGGTTGGTCTGACGCTCCGCTTCCGTAGCTCCCAGGTGTTCGTACATGTTGCCAGGTTTTTTGTCAAGTTTGCCGGAGCCATCATCGAGGCGGCGGATCAGGGCACCGGTATACGGCCAGCCGACGTAAGTAATCAGGTGGCTGTAGGTGTCCATGCGCATGCCGATTCCTTTTTCCGTAAAGCCCTTTTTGTCCCTGGCGAATTCACCATGCTCCGGAGCGTTCTTGCCATGACAGGCCAGGCAGTTTTTATCAAAGAGAGGCTTGATATCCTTCTCCCAGGTTATATCCGCCGCCAGAGCTTGACAGGCGCCGGAAAGTGTTATGGCAGTCACTGCAATTAATAATCTTTTCACTTGGGTAACTTTCTCCTCTAGTTGTTTATAGTTGCGACTGGTCCTGAAGCGTCTATCTGCACGGAACGCAGGCTGGCGCAATACTCCGGGCAGCTTTTATTGGCCTTATTTGTTTTTGCTACCATACAATTTACGAGGGAATAATGCCATGCTTTCATCAAGGAGCCTTCGTAACAATTCCGCGGCTCAGTGCTTGCCTCTTTTCCCGTTCAGCTTGGCGACAAAGACTACATCCTCTGTCGGAGCAGTCCGCAGCCACTCATGAATTTCTTCAATTTCCCGCTCAAGCTGTTGCCGTTTCGGGGAGCCAGCAGGGAGCTCTTTCGCCTGGTTGCCCAGGTCGCGACTCTTGAGACCAATTTGCTCGGCTTTGGCAGTAAGCCGCGCTTCCACCTGCATCTTGTTGCCGTAGGCTGTCAAAACCAGCCGGTGCTCGTCGCTGTCATCGACTGCAAGAGCGGCATTGCCGTAGGTGGTACCGGCAGCTACCTGGATGCCGTCCACCGGGCAGGAGAGATCGTAATACCGGGCCGTGAATTTCCCCGTGCCTCCTGCCGCCTTGAGCGCTTCCCTGGCGGCCGTGCCGAGGCGGGCGCCAAAGATCGATCCGGCACAAACGTGACCGTGAAAAACTTCCAGCTGGCTGTACAGTGCCGCTACGGGTGCACTGTTTGGCGCAGTTGTGGCGCAGTTGCTTGAAACAGCCAGTGCCATTACGCCGGCAAATGCTACGCAGGGCAAAATTTTGCAGCAGTTACTAATCATATTGTTTCTCCTCTCTCAAATTCCGGCTGACGTCAGCTTTTCGTGTCGGCGGAGGCCGGGACTTGGCTATATATCCAGGCAGAGACGTTGTCGATTGGCCTGCCAGCACTTGTACGCCTCGCGCATTATCTCGGAGATACTTTTTGCACTCTTTCTGCTGATCTTTTCCAGGGTCACCATCTCTTCATCACTTATCCGCAAAGAAACCACGTTTTTCAGTGCGTGCTCGTCCCGGCGACGCTTCACGATCTTTCTCGGTTTACGACTGAACTCTTTGTTGAAGTAGGGCATGATCTCCTCCGTTTGTTCTGTAAAGCTCGTAATGGCTCAGTTGTTAGTCAAACAGCTCTTCCAGGAGTGACTTTTTCCGGTACGGCTTCTGGCCGTGGCCATGTTGATATCCGTGACCCTGGTTGTAGTCCGGTGCCTGAGGCTGGTAGTGTGGCTGCTGGGGGGCTGCTGCAGGCTGGTGTGGCCGCGAATCCGGCGGTTCGCTCGCCCGAGCGATGATCTTGTCGAGTTCGCCGCGGTCGAGCCAGACGCCGCGGCATTCGGGGCAGTAGTCGATCTCTATCCCCTGTCGTTCTGACATGACAAGGTTTACGGTGGTGCAGGTTGGACATTTCATAACGGTAATCTCCTTTTGTTTGTTATCTGTATCATGATGATGCTCTACATGGCTTCCAGCCTGGCAATTCGCTCCTCCATTGGCGGGTGAGTAGAGAAAAGCTTTAACAGTCCGCCACCGGTCAGCGGGTTAACAATGAACATGTGCGCAGTCGCTGGTCGTGCCTCCTGCATCGGTATCATTTGCGATGCGGCGTGTAGCTTACGCAGCGCGTTGGCCAAGGACAGCGGGCTACCGCAAATGCGAGCTCCGGATTCATCGGCGAGGTATTCACGGGAACGGGAGACCGCCATCTGGATTAACATCGCGGCAAGTGGAGCAATGATGGCCATGACCAGAGAACCGATGAAACCGCCTGAACTCTTTTCATCGTCTCCGCGCCCGGCGCCAAGCATTGCTCCCCACTGGAGCATGTTGCCGAGCATTGAGATTGCCCCGGCGAAGGTTGCGGCTATGGTGCCAATCAGTATGTCACGGTTCTGCACGTGGGCCAGCTCGTGGGCCATGACCCCTTCCAGCTCGTCCGGGGAAAGGATGCGCAGGATAC
Source organism: Geobacter sp. (assembly GCA_009886125.1). Classification (GTDB taxonomy): domain Bacteria; phylum Desulfobacterota; class Desulfuromonadia; order Geobacterales; family DSM-12255; genus VEOV01. The sequence continues at coordinate 7,463 of VFJK01000164.1, forward strand.
CTTCGGTGGCAGCAACGGCCGCATGCTCAGGGTTTCTGCCGGTTGCAAAGGCATTGGGGGAATTATCCGGAATGACATAGACCTTCGGCATGGGAAGACCGGCCTGCAGAGCCAGGCGGCGAACCATGCCGTAAAAGGCGGGGTGATCTTGTTCATTGATCTCCTGTGCCCCGTACATTTTCAGTACGATCTTGTCGGAAAACCAGTAAGAAAAGAAGTTCATGCCCAGCGCCAGGGCAAAGGCGAATACCATTCCGGACTTGCCGCCGATTGCGCTCCCAATTACGACCATGAGGACGGTCAAGAGGGAAAGAAAGAGGGTGGTTTTGAGTCGGTTCATAAAATTACTCCTGACGATTTATTCAGTTTTAATTCAGAAACTGTTTCACCGAGGGTGTACGGCTTGTATCCATGGCCATGCTGATGATCTTGTCCCCGGCTGTCGGGCTGCGGCTGGAAGTGAGGGCGCGACATTCGGGGGCAGTAGTCGATCTCCACCCACTGGCGTTCAGACATGACAAGATTAACGGTAGTGCCGGTTGAAAAGTTCATTACTGTTTCTCCTTTTTTAGATATGTTCCAGCGTTTCCTGACGCCGGTTTTTACCGAAAATGAGCGAAGCTAGAACGGCAAAGGTCAGCGACATGATGATGACTGTCATTGATACGGCAATCGGGATGGGGAACCCGCTCACCCCGGCGATCATCTTGGCGCCGACAAAGAACAGGATGAACGAGATGCCGAATTTGAGGTAGACGAACATCTCTACGACGCTGGCCAGCAGGAAGAAGAGCGCCCGTAGCCCCATGATGGCGAAGATGTTGGAGGTGAAGACAATGAACGGATCAAGAGTGACGGCAAAGATGGCCGGGATTGAGTCGATGGCGAACAGGACATCGCTGCTCTCCACCATTACCAGCGCCAGAAAGAGCGGACTGGCCACCAGCAGACCCTGCCGGCGTTTGAAGAACCAGTCGCCACGCACGCGCTTCGTGAAAGGGAACAGTCTGCGGGCCAGCCTTACCAGCAGGTTTTTTTCCGGATGAATCTCGTCTCCCCCGCCAAAGGCCATCTTCCAGGCAGTAAATAGCAGCAGTGCGCCGAACAGGTAGAACAGCCAGTGAAAGCTGGTCAGGAGCTCGATACCGGTGAAGATGAAGAGCGCCCGCAGCAGCAGTGCTCCGAGGATGCCCCACTTGAGGATACGGGCCTGATGCTCGCCACGGATCTTGAAATAGCCGAAGATCATGATGAAAACGAACAGGTTGTCAACAGACAGCGATTTTTCGATAAGGTAACCGGTGAAAAATTCCAGGGCTTTGGTTTGGCCAAGAAAAGCATAGATGCCGACATTGAATGCCAGCGCCAGCGAAACCCAGACCATGCTCCAGGTGAGTGCCTGACGGAATGATATCGTATGGGCTTTGCGGTTCATTCCCAGATCGATGGCCAGCATGACGCTCATCAGCAGGCCGAAGGCCCCCCATAGCAGTGATTGTTCGGACATGAGTTTCCTTTCTTCAGACGTTCAATGCATTACTACAAGTGCCGATAATACGTCTGTATGCTTCCCGGTATTTTTGCTCGATTCTTAATAGCATCTCCTCTGGCAGATGAGGGATGCTATCGGATTTGTCCAGTGAATCCAGATAATCAACAAGCATCTGTTTGTCCAAGCTTGGCATATGCCCCCCATGCCGGTATTTGTCCCGTTCCCAGAACCTGCTGGTGTCCGGGGTCAGGCATTCGTCGATAAGCATCAGCTTGCCGTCATGGAGACCAAACTCGAATGTTGTGTCGGCAATCAGTATCCCGCGCTCACGTGCACTCTGCCAGGCTGTGAAGTAGAGCCGGAGCGAAGTTTCACGCAGCTGCTCAGCCAGGGTTTTCCCGAAAAGGCTTTGCAGCAGGTTAAAGTCGATATTTTCATCCATCTCGCCGGGTTGCGTCTTTGTGGCTGGTGTAAATATGGGGGAGGGCAGGCGTTGGGATTCCACCAATCCTGCTGGAAGTTTGACCCCGCAGATCTCACCCTTTTCCTGATACTCACGCCAGCCGTCTCCGGCCAGATATCCTCTGACAACACAACGAACTGGCAGAGGTGTCGTCTCCCAGACAAGCATGGAGCGGCCATCCAGTATTTCGGCACTGTTTACGACCGGTTCCGGATAACATCTGCTGTCTGCAGATACGAAATGGTTGGGGATAATATTTCTCAGTTTCCTGAACCAGTATGCGGAAAGTTGATTTACAATCTTTCCTTTCCCGGTAGCTCCTTGACTCAAGCTTTGCCCTGAAGCAGAGAGTCGGTCGGTTGAAACCAGCAGGAGCATGTCGCCAAGATCATAAACATCCTTGTTTCCGCCCCGCAGCATCAGATCCATGCCTGGACAGTCAGTGAAGAGCAGTGGTTCGACTGATTCGGGTATTGCCTGATTCTGAAAGTTATATGCATACATGAGTTAACCTCCGTAGCTGTGCAGACCTGAGAGGAGCAGATTCACTCCCAGGTAGCAGAAAATGGTTGCGGCAAAGCCGAGTATTGACAGCCAGGCCGCTCTTCGCCCAACCCATCCGCGGGTAAGGCGGGCGTGCAGAAAGGCGGCATAGACAAACTGGATATAGATAAAGACGGTAATGATCTACCATGCGCTTTAAGCATGGTTGCGGTGCTTTACGCCAGGGAGCAGTTTTCCGGTGGGACAAAAATGGTGAGATAGACCTTGGGGACGTGGTCAGTAGTGTTGGGGCTGGAAAAATTTCTTGCAGATATATTTATCTTGATATTTCCGGCAAGCTGCGGCTCTGCAGCGTCCGCAGAAGGCTCTTCGCTGTCGCAGCAGTCGTTGGCACTACCGCCCGGATAATGGTTTGACTCCTCCCCCTTTTCATCAGTACCGCAGTCTGCCAACAACATTTCACATTGACAGGTGTTCTGCGATCCCCCTGAAGCCGTTTCAGGGGCAAATGAGTTGAGCGGTACCTGTAGTAGCGCAAAAATCAGGAGAAAAGCGATCAGTTGTTTATGGAAAAAGATAATCATGAGTATTTTAGAGTTGACGAGCGATCATTGGCGACGGCTCAGATCATCCTCTGCTCCTTGACCTCTGCCTTGAGCCAGGCGTACACCACTGGCGCTGCCACCAGGCCGACAATACCAAAGACCGCCTCCAGGAGGAGCATAGCGCTGAGCAGTTCCCAGGCGGTTGCCTGTACTTCATGGCCGACAATCCTGGCATTCATGAAATATTCGGCTTTATGGATCAACACCAGAAAAAGCAGCGAGGCCACGCCTACCCCGGGAGATATGCCGAGGCTGATGACTACGATCAAGGTGTTTGATACGAGGTTGCCAACCACGGGGAGCATGCCGACGGCAAACGTCACCAGAACCAGAAGGGATGCCAGCGGAAGGTGGACGCCGAAAAGCGGCAAGGCGACCAGCAGATAGACGGCGGTCAGGGCAGTATTCAGACCGGATATTTTCACCTGCGCAAAAACCACCTTGTCAAAGGCCGTGGCAAGGTTTCGCAGCCGGGCACGCAGCGCACTGATGAACGGCGGTGCAGTGTCGTGTTCCTTGAAGTGATGGACGGCGGCCATGCCGCCAACGACCATCCCCAGCAGGATATGGGCAAATACCTTGAGACCTTCCATGCCGACCACTGATATTTTCTGGACATGATCGCCCAGCATCTCCAGAAGTTGCTGGCGGAGCCCTTCAATGGTCGTCGGCAGCACTTCGGCTACCGCATCGGGCAGCGTCCGGCGCAGGCTCCCGAGCGTATCGACCACCGTAGCCAGCAGGGCGGCGATGCCGTGGCTGCTGCCGATAAATGACCAGATGGCAGCAGAGGCGCTTGTCAGGCAGGTGATGACGCAGACCACTACTACTCCCAGGGCGACCTGACGGGCAAAGCGGTTCATGTTTTTGGGGAGATGCCGGGCGAGCTTCAGGGTCAGAACATACACCGTCAAACCGGCGAACACCGCCGGCAATAGGTGAAACTTCAGAATAAGGAGTACTGTGGCTACTGACAGCAGATAGCTGATAGTGGTATATCCGGGCATGGGTTAACCTCTGGATGCAGGTTGAAATCGGTAGCCTGACAATGTTTGCTCAGTTGGCAGCAATAAAACTCGTATCCCCGCATCGGCAGGATGGATTACATCCCTTTGAGCTTCCAGAGCGCGAGGAATCCGAAGACCAGAAACATGAATCCGGCAGAGCGGTGTATCCAGCAGAGGGGGATAAATCGGACCAGCTGCTTGCCGGCAAATATCCCCAACAGAGACACTGTCCAGAGCGCCAGCGTGGATGCCGCAAAAACGGTGCTCATCCCCATGAGGCTGTCGGAGTGCCGGGCAGCCTGGCTGGCCGTGACCAGCTGGGTCTTGTCCCCCAGCTCGGCCATGAAGATCATGATGAAAGCGGTGCGGGCGGCAGTGGCCGCAGTGCGTGGATGGCCGCCATCGTCATCTTCGCTGTCACAGGCATGGCGCAGGGTACTGTAGCCGAAATAGAGAAACAACAGCCCTGATACCAGTGTCACCCAGAAGATCGGCAGGAGTATAAACAGCACCTTGCCGACCAGGACAGCAGCCAGGTTAAGCACCACGAAGGCGGCCGCTATCCCCACAAAAATGCGCTGCCATGGGTAGCGGAGCGCCAGGGCCATGGCGGTCAGCTGGGTTTTATCACCCAGCTCTGCCAGAAAAATCAGGCCAAAGGTGCTGAGAAAAATGGTTTTTTCCATGTCGAATCCCGTTCTTTGCGCTGTCCTGTTTTTACCATTAAAAATTTGATAATTCACGCACCAAAATGCCTGTTGCAGCAAGGGCGCCCACGCAGGGACGTCCTTGCCAAACAGCAGGCTACTGTGCTCAGGACACTACTTCTGGCTGATTGCGGACAGTTGCCATGGATTGTTGCCTGCCTGCCGGGTAAAGGTCCAGTACTCCTCAAATTTAACCGGTTCCGTCTTGCTCCCGGAGACGACCGCCCCGGTCAGATCGTCGGTAGTATAATCAAGCAGGTTTGCATAGATCAAGGCAGTGATATAATCCTGTCCGGACTCCTGCCACACCTCGGTTGCCTCTACATTCCTGACGGCAATATTCTCCAGTCTGTTGACCTGCTTGTCCTGCAGCAGCTTGTCGATATCCGTCTGGAATATCCGCTTCATCTCCGCGGTCAGGAGCCCCGATACCGGCATTAGATCGCGATTCATCCAGGCTCCCTGGATCTTGAAAAAGGTGTCCATTGCCGCATCACTGAAGCGGTTTTCATCAAAAGAGGGGTCCATCTGGCGGATATGGGTCAGACCACTCTCCACCTCGTTATATGCCGCCCCACTGTTATATGCCGATACATTTCCCTGTTGCGCTTCGGGAAAGGGGATTACAGCCCCCCTCTGAAAATTTCCCTCGCCGGCAAGGATAGGCGAGTTATCGGCCCGCTTTTTTTTTATGTAGCGGTAAAGGAGGTAGCCTCCTCCTGCCAGCAGAATGATTTCAAAAAGGCCGATGCCGCCGCCAGCGCCACCCATGCCGCCACCTGCTCCTGCAAGGCCGCTGAACAGCATGCTTCCCAGCATGCCTCCTGCAAGGCCGCCGGCCATGCTCCTCATGAATCCTCCGCCAGCCGGTTGCTGCATGGGACTCTGCGTAGGCGCATACTGCTGTCGTGACTGACTTTGTGTGGAAGGGCTTGCCGGTCTGGAATAACCCCGGCTGCCGGAAGAGCGGCTTCCGCCGGCCCTGGCGTGTGCGTTCAGCTCCAGAACTGTTATGCTCAAAAACATAACTGTAGCCAACACCGCAAAAGACCTGATAACTCGTCTGCTCATATTTCTGTCTCCTTGTTGATTGTTTCGTCTCCGGCCGGGCCGGGTTGTCACCTTTCGGTGGTGTTCTCCAGATGTGGTTGATGAAGTATGACCGCCTTGCCACGCCTGAGTCTCAGGTTGAGCATCTCAACAATTACCGAGAATGCCATGGCGAAATAGATGTACCCCTTGGGTATGTGCATGTCGAAGCCGTCGCCGATCAGGGCGACACCGATGAGGAGCAGAAAACTCAGCGCCAGCATCTTGATGGTCGGGTGTTTTTCGACAAAGGCGCTGATTTTCCCGGAGAAGAGCATCATGAAGGCGACGGCAATGACGACCGCTGCAACCATGATGGCAAGCTGGCTGGCCATGCCCAGGGCCGTAATGATCGAATCAAGGGAAAAGACGATGTCCAGCAGGAGGATCTGCACAATCACCGAGCCGAATGTTTTTCCTACACGCGCAGCAGAGATTACTTCATCACCTTCCAGCTTCTCATGGATCTCCATGGTGCTTTTCCAGATCAGAAACAGGCCGCCGGAGATGAGGATCAGGTCGCGACCGGAGATCTCATTGCCCAACACGGCAAACAGCGGCGCAGTGAGCCCCATCAGCCAGGTCAGCGAAAAGAGCAGCGCGATGCGGATGAACATCGCCAGTCCGAGCCCGAGAAGCCTCGCTTTCTCCTGCTGATGGACGGGGAGTTTGCTGGCCTGAATAGCGATAAAGATAATGTTGTCGATGCCCAGAACTATTTCCAGGGCGCTCAGCGTCACCAGCGCCATCCAGACCTGTGGATCAGTCAGCCATTCCATTTTGTAAAACCTCCTGTTTGCTGCCCGGATAATAAAAAAGACCTTTACCCATAGCGTGATACGCATTGGATAAAGGTCTTGCTTGCGATTAATATCGTTCCCGGCCCGAGCCTTTCGACTGTGTTGACGGACGTGGGATCAACCATGTCTCCGGCTGATAGCTACTCCCCTTCATTGAGTTATTACTGTAGATCGAATGATTCATCTCTGTCAAGCAGTTTATTATGCACAGACTAATGCAGAATAGCTCAGATGTGAAGCGATTAACTCCTTGACCTTAACTTATTTTTGATCCAAAAGAAGGGTAACTCTTTTCTGGTTCGAGTTAATAGCGATAGTCTGGCTGTTCTTAGTCAAGCAGAGAGGCGTTTAGTGAAACCGGTACAAAATCGTAATTGGCATTTGAAAAGATATAACCCTGAGCACGCTGCAGAGCTTTCCAGGGAAATGGGAATCTCCGGTATCCTCTCCAGAGTCCTGTCGGCACGGGGGTTTTCATCTGCGAGCGAAGCCAGGAAGTATCTCTCCCCTGAACTTGCAGATATAGGCGATCCTTTTCTTCTGAAAGGGATGGCAGAGGCGGTCTCAAGGATTGTTCGAGCTAGAGATCAAGGCGAAACCGTATGCATTCACGGCGATTACGATGTCGACGGAATAACGTCGGTCGCGCTTCTCTCCGCTTTTTTTGCGGCAGTAGGTGTCAACTGCTGTTATGTCATACCAAAACGTCTTGAGGAGGGGTACGGGCTTTCGATTGAAGGCATTGATGAGGCGATAGGTCTCGGAGCCTCTCTTTTGATTACGGTTGACTGCGGGATCACCTCCGCTAAAGAGGCTTTATACTGCACTCGCAAGGGGATAGACCTCATTATAACGGATCATCACACGCCCTCGGTGAATCTGCCTGAAGCCGTCGCTGTAATCAATCCACTTCAGCAGGGGTGCACTTCTATTTTCAAGAAACTGGCCGGAGTGGGACTCGCACTGAAGCTTGCCATTGCCGTTAGAAGCAGGATGAGGGAGAGTGGCTTTTTTCAGATGATAGCAGAGCCTGATCTCCGCGAATATCTTGATCTGGCGGCACTTGGTACTATTGCTGATCTGGTCCCGCTTAAAGGAGAAAACAGAATAATAGCAGTCGCCGGGCTCAGGCAGCTGGTACAATCCGGCAGGCAGGGTATAATCGCTTTAAAGAAAGTAGCTTCAGTTGAGACTATGGTCACTGCAGGTGATGTCGGCTTCAGGATTGCCCCGAGGCTGAACGCTGCCGGGAGGCTCGATGATGCGAAGAGGGGGGTCGAGCTGCTCCTTTCGAACGATCCTGTTGCAGCAGAAGTGCTTGCCTCAGAACTTGACGCTGCAAATCGAGAACGTCAGGAGATCGAGAAAGAGATACTTGCTGATGCATTGAGAAAGCTAGAAAACGACTCATCCATGAATGCCCGCACATCCATAGTAATGGCTTCTGATAAGTGGCATCCCGGGGTTATCGGCATTGTAGCCTCACGACTTGTTGATATTTACTGTCGACCGACTATTCTGATCGCACTTCAGGACGGTAAGGGGAGAGGGTCCGGAAGGAGCATCGGCTCGTTCCATCTGTATGACGCCTTGTTTAACGCATCGAATCATCTTGTCAAGTTCGGCGGCCATAGTCAGGCTGCCGGACTGGAGATTTTAGAAGAGAACATAGGTTCCTTCTATGATGATTTTGACCGATATGCGGCTCAAAATATTATTGAGGACGATCTGATCCCGACTATTTCTATCGACGCTGAAGTCTCTCCTGAAGAGGTCAATGAAGATCTGCTCAGGATCAAGGACTCTATGAGCCCTTCCGGCATGGGGAACCCGGAGCCGCTTTTCATGCTCATCGGTGCGACTGTTATCGAGTCCCGTCTGCTGAAGGAAGCCCACCTTAAAATGAAGCTTCAAGCAGGTGGCTCTGTTTTCGATGCGATCGGCTTCAGGATGGCCGACAGAATGATTGATTCCGGAAAAGTCGACCTGGTCTTTGCTCCGGATAAGAATGTCTGGAAGGGGAGGGAGAGCTTGCAACTGAAGATTAAGGATATTCGCAGAAGTGGAGACGAGATTGGAAAGGTCTGAACGATTCGGCAGGGCTGACAGGATAATAAAAATAGGGTTCTGGATAAATGCAGTTCTGATGATCATGAAGCTGCTCGCCGGTTATTATGGAGCCTCAGAGGCGGTCTTTGCGGACGGGATCGAGAGCGCCTGCGACTTCATTGCCATCCTGACGACCATGATAGCCCTGAACGTCGGCAGAAAGCCTTATGACGAGCTGCATCCGTATGGTCATGGCAAGGCGGAGAGCCTTTCGGCGATATTCGTCTCCCTTGTCATCTTTGGCACCGGCGGCTGGATCCTCTATAAATCAGTCATAACCGTTATCAATTCCGATTACTCTTCACCGCAGATGGTTGCTGTCAGTGCTGCTTTTCTGACGATAATTATCAAGGAGTGGCTCTATCGCTTCTCAATGAAGGGCGGAGCTTCAATCGAAAGTCCGGCCCTTCTGGCAATAGCAAAGGATCATCGGAAGGATGCCATCACTTCAGTCGCCACCCTAATCGGGGTCACCGGTGCTTTTTTCGGTATCAGGATCATGGATCCTCTGGCTGCGGGACTGACGGCTTTTTTCATCTTCCATATAGGGTGGCAGACGTTCAAAAGTGCTTCACACGACCTGATGGACGGTCTGCCTGACGAAGGTGTTCTTGCGACCATTACTGCAACGGCACTTGGGGTCGAAGGGGTGGAGAATGTTCACGAGATACGGGGGAGAAGGTCCGGCCAATACATTATTGTCGACCTCAAGCTTGAGATGGATCCGGATATGACGGTCAAGCAGTCGCATGCTATTGCGACAGAAGTGAAGAAGAGGATTTTTGCCAGGTTTATGAATGTCGGTGATGTGATGATACACATCAATCCGCATGAAGAAGAGCATGTGGACCTGATACGCCTGTGATGGCATGCTGTAAGCTCGTTCACAAGATTATAGGCAATCAGTGTCTGGCTTTAATAATCTGTTCTGAAAAATAGTTCTTGACCTTGTTCTCCCCATGAGGTATAAACGCATTTCTCCAATTGTCGCGGGGTGGAGCAGTCTGGTAGCTCGTCGGGCTCATAACCCGAAGGTCACAGGTTCAAATCCTGTCCCCGCAACCAAAACATTCAAGCCACTTAGCTTAACTGCTAAGTGGCTTTTTTGTTGTCTCTGACGCAGATGTTGACGCAGGTGAAAAACATCATGCTTGTCTAGTAGATCTCCAGTAGGTAAATACTCTCACCATTCAAGAAGTAATGTCATAACTAAG
>VFJK01000167.1 GCA_009886125.1 Geobacter sp.
CCCGGAGTGTCTGCTACTATGAATTTACGACCGGCAGCCGAAAAGTAGCGATACGCCACATCGATCGTGATCCCCTGCTCCCGCTCCGCCATAAGTCCGTCAAGCAGGAGGGAGAAGTCCATGCCTCTGCCGGCAGTGCCTATCTTTGCACTCTCGTTTTCCAGGGTCTGCAGCTGGTCGACCGGAATATTGCCCGTCTGGTAAAGGAGATGGCCAATCAGCGTTGACTTGCCATCGTCCACACTGCCGCAGGTAAGGAATTTCAGAACCGAGGAGCGAGGATCGAGGCCCGAGGAGAGAGGTTCGGTATCCGAGGTTCGAGGTTCGAGGTTCGAACAATCGGGAACGAGGTTCGAGGTTCGAGGTTCGAGAATTGAATTCATTACTTGGTAAACCCCTTTTTGGTTCTGATCAACGCTCCAAGCATAAGGGAAATCTCTTCGGATTCCTTCAGCCATCCTTTTCCTGCCCCCAGCTCTATATAGCCAATCTCCATACCTACATACACCTGCGTACGCAACTCCCCGCACGAGCCTTTGGCATAAGAAAGAAAAATCACGCATTCCTTTTGTGATACCCGTTCAAAACCCTCTGCGATATTACTCGGAACAGATAAGGACGCACGGGTGATCTGGTCTCTGAACCCATAATCTTTCAGAGTATTCAATTGACGATAGATCGCAACACTCAATCGGGTAGCCCGCTTCCAAACGTCCAATTCCTCAAACCGCATCCTCGTACCCTTATCCTCGATCCTCGATCCTCGATCCTCGATCCTCGCTCCTCGCTCCTAGCTCCTCGATCCTAGCTCCTCGCTCCTCGATCCTCGCTCCTCGATCCTGCCTTTCCTCGTTCCTGCCTTTAAAAATATCCCTCCCGCTTCTTCTTCTCCATGCTCCCGGCCTGATCAAAATCAATCAGCCTGCCGCAGCGCTCGGAGGTATCAGCGCCCTCCAGCTCGGCCACGATTTCGGCGACCGTTTTGGCGGTGGACTCCACTCCAGCAGTGAGAGGATAGCAGCCGAGAGTACGGAAGCGGACCATTTTCGTCTCCGCCTTCTCCCCCGGCAGCAGTTCCAGGCGTTCATCGTCAAGCAGCAGCAGCTGACCATCACGGAGGACCACCTGCCTTTCGGCAGCAAAATAGAGCGGCACGGTCGGAATATTCTCCCGCTCGATGTAGCGCCAGATATCAAGCTCGGTCCAGTTGGAAAGAGGAAATACCCGGAAGCTTTCGTCGCGGTTCTTGCGCAGGTTGGGGATAGCCCATATCTCCGGACGCTGGCCACGCGGTTCCCAACGATGGCCCGCATCGCGGAAAGAGTAAACCCGTTCCTTGGCGCGGCTTTTCTCCTCGTCCCGCCGTGCTCCGCCGAAGATCATGTCGAACCTGAACAGGTCCAGCGCCTTGCGTAGCGCCTCGGTCTTCATGATATCAGTGTACACCTTGCTGCCGTGAGTGAAGGGAGAAACTCCCTGGGCAACACCTTCCTCGTTGGTGTAGGTGATCAGTTCCAGCCCAAGCCTGGCTACAGTCTCATCGCGAAAGGTGATCATCTGGCGGAACTTCCAGGTCGTATCCACATGGACCAGAGGAAACAGCGGTTTCATCGGATAGAATGCCTTCAGGGCCAGATGCAGCATAACCGAGGAATCCTTGCCGATAGAGTAAAGCATGGCCGGCCGCTCTGCCTGGGCCACCGCCTCACGGATGATGCGAATCGATTCGTTTTCCAGTATGTCGAGAATTTCCATAATTTTCCGTTCGGGGTTCGAGGATAAGCAAGAACCATACTCCGCCTTCCTTGCTTTCCCTCGTTCCTTGCTTTCCCTCGTTCCTTGCTTTCCCTCGTTCCTGCTTTCCCTCGCTCCTGCTTTCCCTCGCTCCTCGTTCCTGCTTTCCCTCGTTCCTCGCTAGACTCCCCAGCGTCGTCGGATATAGCGCTCTCCGGCCTGAAAGAGCACCCGGTCAAACAGCAGGCCGATGGCGACAATCACCAGCATGGCTGCCACTACCAGAGCCATGTCGTGCAGCTCCCGTCCGGACATCAGGGTAGAGCCGATCCCGACCGTCCCGTA
>VFJK01000067.1 GCA_009886125.1 Geobacter sp.
GATTTGATGGTAGAAATGCGGTAAGGCCGTTGTCGATTCGTGTGAGTTTCAGGAGCGGGTAATTTGTGCCTGAGCTGTTTGCCTGACCACCGGAGGCCTCAGAATCCCCCCTGAAGAATATGCCTGTAATATCGAGGCGGGCAGGCGTGCCGACAGGTATAGCAGGAATGGATATTGTAGAACGACGACCTGTCCCGATAACAAGCCCCGGTTCATAGATGTCGGCACTATTCAGACCGCTTCCGCCGGTAAGTAGCACGTTGCCGTCTGTGAGCAGAGTAGCAGTTTGTCCGGACCGCCCGCTTGCCGATGCCCCGGCGGCCGAGAAAGTTCCGGAAACCGGGTCGTAAATTTCTGAACTGTTAAGGGCTAAGCCGCTCCAGCCCCCATAGATCAGCACGTTACCGTCAGGAAGAAGTGTGGCGCTATGGGCATAGCGTGTGGACGACATTGCTCCTGTAGGCGTGAACAGACCGGTGCCGGGATCGTATAGCTCTGCGCTGCTGAGATAGCTAGTTCCATCATTTCCACCAGCAATCAGGACTTTTCCATTTGGTAGCAATGTTGATGTGTGGGCAAAACGTGGCGTTGCCATGTTCCCGGTAGTCAGTGTATAGACGCCACCACTTATGGTGTCAAACAGTTCAGCGGTGGCAAGTATTGTTCCAACATTATTGCCACCGGCTATAAGTACTTTTCCGTTCGGCAGAAGGGTTGCGGTTGTATAGCTACGTGGTGTGTTGAGTGAGCCGATGGTAGTGCTGAATGATGATGTCACCGGGTCATAGATTTCTGAGCTGCTCAATGTAGTTGACGTTTCACCACCTACAATCAAAACTCTGCCATCTGCCAGTAGTGCAGCGGAATGCAGGTACCGGTTGGTACCCATAGCACCTGCCGGATAAAATACCGGGGCATAGGAATTGTGTAGTTCGGCACCCGCATAGACTCCGCCGGTGTTGGTATCTCCACCGACTATCAGCAAAGTGCCGTTCGGAAGTAGCGTTGTGGTGTGGTATCTCCGGGCATCGGCCATAGAAGGCCCGGCTGCAAATGTTTTATTTACCGGATCATATATGTCTGTACTGCTGGTGCGGGCGGTGCTGCCGTCCCATCCACCGGCAACAAGCACTTTACCATCTGGAAGTATGGTTGAGGTGTGTTCCGACCGACTCTGTGACATTGGACCGCTGGTTGCGCTGATCGTCCCGTTTGAGGGCGCGTAAAGATCGGTACTGTTCAGTTGCGTGGTACCGTTGTATCCGCCGACAACCAGCAGCCTGCCTTCCGGAAGCAGGGTAGCGGTATGATCAGATCGTTGACTGGTCATGCTTGCAACGGTGATAAATGTTCCACCGATCGGATCGTACAGTTCAGTGCTTGAAGCATAAGTGGAACTGCCCTGCCATCCACCCGCAATCATAACTTTCCCACCGGGGAGCAGTGAGGCGCTATGACCCATGCGGGCCACCTGCAGGTTCCCGGTGGTGAGCGCAAATGTCCCAGATCCAGGATTATAAATCTCGGCTGTGTAATGTGGTAAGGTACCATTAAGAGTGCCGCCAACCAGCAGTACTTTGCCATCTGGAAGCAGCGTGGCGGTGTGGGATGTCCTGTAATAATACAGAGGCCAGGTAAGAGTGAACCCGCCTCCGGGAGTATAAATTTCTGCGCTGTCCAGGGCTGTTCCGTTAGTGCCACCGGCGATCAGGACTTTACCGTCCGGCATTAGTGTGGCGGTGTGATTAGCCCGCGCAACATTCAATGAGCCTATTGTACTACTTGTGTTTGTGGCCGGGTTATATATTTCTGCAGATGCAAGATAAGTAGAGCCTGTCTGAATCCCACCGACAATCAGAACCCTCCCGTCCTGGAGCAGTGTGGCCGTATGATTACGCCGAGTGGTATTGAGGCTTACGGCATTGCTGAACAGGCCGGATATCGGATCATACAAACTTGTAGTGGAGGTTTCTGACGTGCCGTCACTGCCACCAGCGAGTAATACCTTGCCGTTGGGCAGCGTGGTGGCGGTGTGGTATGCGCGTGCAGAACTCATCGAGTTGAATGTCGCGCTGTATTTCCCTGTAGCAGGGTTAAACAGTTCTGCATTGTTGCGAAATACACCGCTGGAGAAACCGCCGGCAACCAGGATCTTCCCGTTACCCAGCAGCGTGGCGGTGTGGTTCTGTCGCGCTGTTGACATGCCAGACATATTGCTGAATCCGGCAGCCTGAACATCCTGTTGCGTACCCATCACACAGAACGCCAGAAGCGAAAATATAAAAAGTAATCGACGGAAATGGCTTCTCATAGATTTTGTCATAAGTGCGCTCTCCAATTCCCTGCTAAATGCGTTTCAAGTCGGTTAAAAATTAATCTTTACCGGTCACACCTGGATAGTTCTGGAGAAAAAATCAGATAATTCCCTTGCGCCGTGCCTTGCTGATAGCTTCAGGCCGGTCCTTGGCCTGGAGTTTCTCGTAAATATTTTTTATATGGGTATGGACGGTATGGGGGCTTATAAACAGTTTTTCGGCAATGTTTTTATAGGTGAGTCCCTGTTCGATACCTTTGACGATCTCTTTTTCGCGCTGGCTTAACAGGTTGTCTTCGCAGACCGGTTCATCCTGAAACTCCTGGATGACCTTGCGGGCGATTTTTGGACTCATGGGCGCGCCGCCGCGATAGAGGCTGTTGAGCGACTCAATCAGTTCGCGCGGGCTGCTCCCCTTGAGGATGTAACCGGAAGCTCCAGCCTTGATGGCAGAGAAAACGGTTTCCCGGTCTTCGAAGATGGTGTAGGCCATGATGTCAAGATCGGGGAGGCGTGCCTTTGCCAGCCGTGTCAATTCTATGCCGGAGATGCCCGGCAGATCGAGATCGGTGAGCATGACGTCGGGGGCGCACTGTTCCAGTACGGTGAGTGCCTCCTCCGCTGTGCCGAACGCGCCGGTCACTTTTATCCCTTCCTCGCCGTTCAGGAGAAGGCGCAGGTTTTCAAGAAGGAGCCGGTTGTCTTCAACAATGACTATCTGCATAACTGATAGCTACCCCACTGACTCTGTTTAGGCTGAATACTCTTTGCTCATGGCAGCGGAGTCACTCGTGCTGAACTGAACACAAGTGCCGGGACCGGAGGTGATGGTGAGCCATCCGCCGATCTCACCGGCCCGGGCCTTCATGTTGGCAAGACCTCTTCCTGTTACGGCTCCTTCTTTGAGGCCGATGCCATCGTCCCGCACGCGCAGGGCGATGCCGTTGCTTCCGGCAGTGAAGTCTACTTCTACGTTGCGGGCACAGGAGTGCTTGATGATGTTGGTCAGGGCTTCGCGGGCAATTCTGAAAAGCATGAAGTAGAGGAAGATGCCCGGCTTTTCATCTCCATTGGAGACATTGGTTGTAATGTCAAAATTGATGTTATGGGGTTCGGTGATACAGCTGCCATGGCGTCGTAATTCGGCAGCAAGATCGTTCCAGGTTCCCTCGCCGTTTTCAAGGCCGTTCATGAAGCTTCTGATTTCAGCGACGCCCTCTCGTGAGAGTTCGGCAATAACTGCGAGCGCTTTCTTCATCCCTGCAAGACTTTCACCTTTCAGTGCCAGCTCAGAGAGGATGTTTATGTTGGCGGTTATGCCGCCGATGCCGTCATGGAGATCCTTAAGGAGCAGGTCCTTTTCACTCTGATGCTGTTTCTCTGCCGAAACCATTTCAGTCAACTGGGCGAGGTTCTTTTTATGGAGGAACGCGTTTTCAAGGGCGATTGCCACCTGATTTGCCAGGGTTGAGAGAAGGTCAACGTCGGCCGATTCGAACTGTCCCTTTTTCCGGTTGACCGCTTCCAGAACGCCGATAATCTTCTCTTTACTCCTGACCGGCACGCAGATGAGATCGCGGGTGGTGAAGCCGCACAGTTCATCAATCCGGGAGAAAAAGCGCGCATCGCTCTGCGTGTCCAGTACCAGTTGCGCCACGCCATGCTCGGCAACCCAGCCGGCGATCCCGTCACCTTTTTTCAGGCGGACCTCGTTGAGATTCTTCCCCTTTTTGCCGACGGCAACTTCGAAAACCAGTTCGTTACTGCTTTCATCGATCATCAGCAGGCTGGCTGCTTCGGCATCAACGAGATTCATGGCGGACTCGATGGCCCGCATCCGGACTTGATCAGGATCAAGTGTCGAATTGATCAGAGCGGACATCTCCATCAAGACGTGCAGCTGTTTCGATTTTTTATCACTAGTCATCTGCATATGCGGTTTCCGTAAGAGGTTTTTCGTTTGAATTGGCGTAACGCGCCAATTCTAGCAGAAGACCCTGTCGTGCGAACATACCCGGCAGCGGGTATTTTCCGGGGATAAAAAGGGTATATCGGCACACTGCTCACTGCTGTTGCAGTACCGTTTCCGTATCTGCTCTGTTAAATATGGCTTTTCTTGCCATCTAATTAAATGCGTCCAATACATGCAAATACTGTTATAAAATTGCACGGGCTGTGAGCTCTGGTTTGAGTAGCTCGCTATGTCGGGAACCAGCAGACGGCTTCCTGTCAGAAAAATATTTCGGGGTTCATTCCAGCCGGCATTCCGTAAACGTAATGGTTAAGGGTAGTTGCAGGCACAATTATTTAATTGATGATTAAATTTTTGAAATTTTATCATTTTAGATGCCAGTTAATCAATTAAATAAAACGCAGTTGTATTTAATTGTGTTACAGCAGGGCCAGTTGTATGAATGTCAGATGATGAAAATGAAAAAGCCCCCTGAAATCAAATATTTCAGGGGGCTTAAGATAATAATCAAATTATTTAATTAATATAGTCAAATAGCCGGAAATCAGTACTTTCTGTCAGCGTAATCAACCCAACCGCCCGCCATCACCAGAGCTTTATCAAACGGGGAGATAGTAAACGTGAAAACCTTTGATTTACCGCCGCCACTCATGGTCAACGTCTGCGCTTCCAGGTCAATGCTGATGTTGGCGTCGCTGTCATCTGCATGTTTAAAAATCAGATCGAGATCTTCTTTGGGCAGCTCGATCGCTGCCATTCCGCAGTTGAACATGTTCTGACGGAATATCCGTGCAAAAGACTCGGCGATTACAGCGGTTATGTCGTTCACTTCGAACACCCAGGGGGCATGCTCACGAGAAGAGCCGCAGCCGAAGTTGGCCCGGGATACAATCACCTTTGCGTTTTTAGTTTTTCCCCCGTTCGGGTCGAAACCGGGGAGTTTCAGGTCTTCGAGTATGAACGGTTTAAGATCCTGCTTGGTGATTTCATTCAGGTATTTGGCCGGAATGATCTCGTCAGTATTGATATCGCTCCGGTCGAGAAAGAGAACCGGACCTCCGAAAGTTTTCATCGCTTAACTCCTTTAAGTATTAGGTTGTTAGGCTGAAGACTGAAGGGTGAAGTAAATCTGGAAAAACAGCACTGCTTTTTGAACCTTCAGCCTTCTACCTTCAGTCTGCTTTTACAGATATTTCCTCGGGTCTGCGATTTTTCCCTCGATAGCTGTTGCCGCACTTGTTGCCGGTGACATCAGGTGTACCATACCGCCCTTTCCCATTCGTCCCATGAAGTTACGGTTGGTTGTCGAGGCACAGACTTCTCCATCAGCAAGAACGCCGTTGCTCATCCCGAGGCAGGCGCCGCATGTCGGATTGGTCACACAGAACCCGGCTTCCATAAAAATATCGATCAGGCCCTCTTTGTTGGCAGCCTGGTAGATGTCAGGGGTAGCAGGCGACAGTATCCCGCGAACGCCGGGGGCAAGTTTCCGCCCTTTCAGAATCGCTGCTGCGATGCGAAGGTCTTCAAGACGTCCATTGGTGCAGGAGCCGATGTATATCTGATCGACCGGAGTGCCGGCAATCTCACTGACAGGTTTGACCTGGTCCGGTTTGTAGCCGAAGGTGACTGTCGGTTCGAGGGTCGTTACATCTATGTTCAGCGTGCTGTCATAAATGGCGTCATCATCCGAGCACCATTTTTTGAAATCCGCACAAGCAGCGTCTTTGGAGGGATATTCGCTGCTGATGAACGGCCAGAGATAGTCGACGGTCGTCATGTCAGGCATACAGATACCTGAGGTCCCGCCCGCTTCGATAGCCATGTTGCAGAGAGTCATGCGCGACTCCATGCTCATTGCATCTATAACAGTGCCGCGGAATTCCATTACCCGGTCAGTTGCGCCATTGACGGTCAGTTTCCCGATTATATGAAGAATGACATCTTTTGCGTAGACACCTTTTGGAAGTGTGCCGGTCACATTTATTCTGATCGTTTTCGGTTCACGGAAAGCGCAGACCCCTTTCAGTATGCCGACTTCAAGGTCGGTTGTGCCGATCCCGGCGGCAAAGGCACCGAATGCACCGTGCGTACAGGTGTGAGAGTCTCCCATGATGACAGTATAGCCGGGCCGTATGAATCCTTTTTCAGGGAATATCGCATGGCAGACACCGTTTGCGCCGATATCGAAAAAGTCCTTTATCGCGTGACGGTGAGCCCAGTCCCTGAGGATTTTGGCCTGTGTAGCCGTCTTTGTGTCTTTACTGGGGGTGACATGGTCGATAACGGCCTTGATCTTACTCGTGTCGAATATCCGGTCCTTTCCCCGTGCCATAAGATCATCTATTGCAATAGGAGTAGTGATCTCGTGACACATAACGACATCGAGTTTCAGTACTTTTGTTCCCGGGAACGGTTCATCAACGAGATGTGACGCGAAAATTTTCTCTGCGGTTGTTTTGCCCATAATCTGATAGTCCTTCCACTAGTGGGTGAATTTTCGAGGTAATGTAACGAAAAGGAGTGAAAAAGGTCAATGTAATATTTGTTCGGTGTGACGAACAATCTGCTGGTCGGAGGTTGAAATCAATTCATCCCGTAAGGGGTGGCCAGCTCCTTGTCGCGAAAGAAGTTTCCGAACTTGCGATCGTGCAGGATGATGTGTCTTACGAACCAGTCCTTGATATACAGTGACATCTGTTCAGTGAAGACAAGCTGCTCGGAGGAGAAATTTCCGATAAAATCGTCGAGTTTCATCAGCAGGGCATTATGTTCCTTCTGATGGTTTACCGAGTCGGGATAATTATTCAAGAGCAGAAATCGCTCTTCAGAGTCAAAGTGCATACGGATAGCATGAGAGAGTTGTTTCAGGGCAGCCGAAACGAGTTGTAATAGGACATGTCCCTGCGTTTCCAGGGCTGAGTCAAGTTCTTTCACCATTTCCATCAGCAGCTTGTGCTCATTATCAATCGAACGGATATTCACGCTGTAGTCGTCGCACCAGATGAGAGAACTCATTTTTCCTCCAATTCATTCATTAAAGTATAACGTTTCAACCCTTAAAACACAAGAAAGAGGATTTTAACGAGTTGTCTCGTGCCGCTAAACTGATACGAGAGGATCCAATCCTTGATTTGTAATTGGATTGGAGGGGTGTTATACTCCCGCAAACAGATTAGGAGCTCATTTTTAATGTCTAAAATTCTCAGTTTCCAGAAAAATGATGACGAGACAGATACTCTTATACAGCAGCTTTTCGATACTGTCGGTGGAGTGCAGCACCAGAAAATTGTCAGAGAGATGATTATTTCCGTTCTTAAGGCAGGTCAGGAGACCAGTTATATTCCGGATCTGCGCATGCTCAACAGCACGATGAAGGAGATGCGCTATACCAACAAGATTTTTGCGCCATACCGGCACAAAAAAAAGGTGACCATATTCGGTTCTGCCAGAACAGCACCGGAAGATTTCAGCTATCGCACCTGCGTGGAGTTCAGCCGCAAGCTGGCAGAGATGGGGTACATGATCATCACTGGTGGCGGACCCGGGATCATGCAGGCAGGCAACGAAGGGGCCGGGAGTGAGAACTCATTTGCGGTAAACATCTACCTCCCCTTTGAGCAGTCGCCGAACATCGTCATGCAAAACACTCCCCGGCTGATTACCTATAAATATTTCTTCAACAGAAAAGTTGCTTTCGTAAAGGAGTCTGACGCTATCGCTGTGTTCCCTGGAGGTTTTGGGACTCTGGATGAGGCTATGGAGGTCTTTACCCTGATCCAGACGGGGAAGACAACGCCGAAACCGCTTCTGTTGATAGATGATGAGTCCGGATACTGGGAGGAGTGGTTCAATTTTCTGAAGATAAAGTTGCTGGGCAAAGGGTTTGTTTCAGCCGATGACTTTTCGATCTTTACCATTACGAGTGACGTTGATGAGGCTATCAAGGTCATAGAGGACTTTTACTCGAACTACCATTCTCACCGGTTTGTCGATGGCAGGCTTGTCATTCGTCTTAACAAAGAGCTGACTGATACGCAGTTGAGATCCCTGGAAGCGGCCTTCCCTGAAATAGTGCTAGACGGGACCAGCATCCGCAAGACCCAACCGTTTCCCGACGAACTCGATGAGCCGGATACTCTTCATTTCCCAAGGATACTCCTGGATTTCGATCACCATCATTACGGTTTGCTTATTGCCTTTATCCGGCAGTTGAACCTGTTCTGAATGATGGTTTAATCAGTTGATTGATCGTCAACAGCGAGAACCGGATTTATTAAATGTCGGCTATGGTCTAGAGGCTGTTAATGGTAAAGTTGCTCTTCCTGTCAAATAATCGTAAAGTCGATGACATAAAAAACTCGCTTCAGCATCTGTATGAACTCGAAATTGAGGTAGTTGCAGATTATGATGAAGGGCTTGAGTTCATATTTGAAAAGCGTCCCGACATTGTTTTTCTACAGGATCAGATTTCTGACGTAGCTGGTGAAATTATTATCCACCATATTCAGCTTTTTCTGGGGGCGGATGCTCCGGTGGTTATCTTCATGCGCAGTGGTGATGCAGAAGTAAGGCCGGCAGAAGGCCTTTATAAGCATTTTATCGATTTGTCTCGATCAGATTCAGAGGTTCTGGGTGATATTCAGGACATTTTCGAGTTGCTTCTCGGCCCCAAGCTGCAAAAGATTATTGATTCTTCCATACGCGACGATTCTGCTAAAGAGGCTCCACTGACTCAGTCTGAAGAGAACAGTTTTACTGTTGTCAACTGCCTGGACGACTTTCTCATTGATTCAGAAAGATTCACTCAAGCAGCATCTTTAAATGCCGATCAGCAGAATGATGACGAAGTGTCGGGCAGCTCTCCTGAGCCGCCGTTAATAGTTCTCTCCTCAGCTGATGACCAACCGCCAGATCCCCCTTCCAACGATGCAAGTGAGAAACCTGAAAGAGAGACGGCGACCGCTTCTGCAAGTTGCGTTTCTTCTGAGATGAGGCAATCTTCGTCTACCCCTTTTGTGTTCGAAGACGAGCCTCCAGAGATCTTGACGACTGCTTCAAAATTGCTGACGGTCGAAAAAACAGCTGAAAATGCTGCTGTTTTGCTGTCTGTTCCGGATACGGTACAGATTCCGCCGATCTCTACTGCCGAAGGTGGAGGCGGGGAACTCAAGATTCCTGTAGATTCGGCACAGGCGGATTCTCAATGGACTTTTGACGGGGAACAGCGTTTAACAACATCCAGCCGGTCCTGGTATCTCACTATAGAACTGCTACTGGTTCTGGTCTTGTTGGTTGGGGGAGTGTATCTGGTAAGCCACAAACCAGAACCTGCACCCGGCATCGCAAAAAATACGGTCAAGCCAGCTGAGGTTGAACCCGTACCACCCAGTAGGTCGGTACCGGCAGAACAGAGACCAGAGTCATTGTCGCATAAGTCAGGAGTGACTTCTTTACCTGCTTTCATCCCAAAGAATGTGCATGACCCTGAGTTCCGGGTACAGAATCCGGGGTGGGAGAGATATAAAAATTCTGAGTTTGAATTCCGTACGTTTCGTGTCGGCGACAGATTCAAGGTTTTTCAGGTAATTGCCTTAAAAGAGCAGAAGATCAGCCCTTTAATGTTGAGGACAATTCTGCTTGAGCTTGCCGGGGAGGGAGAGTACCGAGTGACCTCCCGAGAAAATAAACATGGGTTTGAGGTTTTGCACGCTGAGGTAACCCACAAGGCTGAGTTACTCATTTATAGTAAAAAATATACTGTAAAGGCAGTTGTTGTTTCTCTTAATTGATTCACATATAATTTTCTTTATGTATTTATAGTGCTAAAGGGATATTTCCGCTTCCCAAATTTCCACATCTGGCAACTGGAGTTGCAATGTTTCTTTCGGAGCGCTTTTCCAAGGCAGCGATATTTTTTCTCTTCCTCTGTTCGATTATACCGGCATTGACGGTAGGCGCAGCAGTGGATTCTCGTTTTGAGCTTGATCAAAAGTCGTTGGGAGTTGCTGCGCCTTCAGGTGAAAAAACGAAAGCAGTTAAGCCGTCAAAAAAGCAGCCCGTTAAGGTAACTGCAAAAAGTATTTCAGTGGCAAGTGCCGGCAATGGAATCGTACATGTTGTAGCTCCTGGTGATAATCTTTTCAAGATACTGATGCGCGATTACAAGTTCAGCAATGATGAAGCCGAGAAGGCTATCAAGGTGATTTGTCGAGAAAACAGCATTTCCGATATCCGACGTCTCAAGGTCGGGCAGAAGATAGTCATACCTTCCTCACGGCGAACTTCAGTTAAGTCAGGCAGAAATCTTCAGTCAGGATCTCCTCACAAGGAGGTCCGCAAAGCAAGCGGGATGGCGTTGAGGCTGAATTCGGCGGATACGGAAATTCCAGAGAGGGAAGCCTTTACCCAGGTCAGTAAAACATGGGACAGGATCATCCCTCATCTTGCCTCCGGGCAGAAAGCGGATATGATTAAGGCTGCCAATTATTCGCTGACTTTTGACCCGCAGCGTTATCCGGTTTTTGCCGACATGGCTGGAGGAAGTATACTGGTTGACAAAAATGACTCTATCCCGCCGTTAGTAAAAAACCTGATAATTGAAAAAAACCCGGCAGTCCGAATTATTTCTGAATCTCCGTTAAACGGTAAACGCTTCCTTTCTACCTTGCTGGATTCAGCCGGCTTCTACTCTGTTGAGAAAGATTTCAGCATAGAATTCGGGTCTGATCCCAAGCTGACGTTTTACGCTGATTTCAAAATCGAAAAATCACCGGAGAGCCTCATCAATCAGGATATGATCCTTATGAACTCAGGCCCGATCTCCACTCCTGCAGTACTTCACGAGTTTTTGAAGAAAGAAGGGTTCACGTTATATGAACCATTTATTTCTCGCGAGACTTCATCTCCTGCTGTACGAGGGAAAATATTTCAGATAACACCACGAAATCAGATTGAGATTATTGATAGTCTGCTTACTTCCATGGCAATTGCTCCGCTCAGGGATAAAATCATCGATGTATTTGCTGCGGATGATAACGGCATTTCACTTTCAGTCAAGGCAGAGCGATATTTCGAAAGGGGAGGGCAGCGACATGTCATAACCCGTTTTGATGGTGATCCAATTGTCTATACCCTTTTCCGGATTCTTGCAGCTAAAGGCTATAAGACGGTCATACTTGAGGGGCGGGATGATTTCCGTAAAGTTACTGAAAAACTGCTATCGAGTATGAGTATAACTGGTAAGTATGATAAACATAAAATTGGCCCTGGTCCAGGGGACAGCTATTTTTTCAAAATGTCCGGTTTCAGGCTTGAAGGTACGGGCTTTCCTGCTGCCGGCTTGTTTTTGACTGATCTTGAACTTGATAATGATGTTGGTCGTCTATTCCATGAGAGTGGCTACAGCATTATTTCTGAATGAAGCGATACTTTTTCGGCGACTAAGGAGGTTAGAAATAATAAGTGATGATCGAAAAAAAGATCGGAGAGCTGTTAATCGAACAGAAACTGATCTCCTCTGAACAGTTGTCGGAGGCGATCGATCTGCAGAAGGTTTTTCCAGACATATCGTTTGGGCAATTGCTTTGTAAGCTTGGTTATCTAAAAGAGATTGATCTCAATCATGTTCTTGATCAAAAAAACAAACGTAGCAAGCTGGTTGAAGTTCTGCTCAAGCTGAAATTTATCAACCAGAAGAAGATTACCCATGCCATCGAAGTCAGCCGGCAAAGCAATGTTTCCATTAAAGAGACTCTGCTCAAGCTTAAATATGTTGACGAAGAACAGCTTGTACGTGCTGTGGCAGAGCAGTATGGTCTTCCGTATGTGCTGATCAACAGCTCTATCCTGGATAGCTCTCTGTCCCAGCATATCAGTGCATTATACGCTCTGAAACATCGTATTGCGCCTGTTTCAAAAGTCGGTAATACGCTTACATTGGCAATGGTAGAGCCTCTTAAAAGTCAGGTGCTGCTGGGGCTTGAGGACAGTATCAGGCTCAGGATTTTACCGACAATAGCTTCTGAAACCAGCATTTACTCTGCCCTTAAGCTACTCTATGATATTGATGCTGCTGCAAGTGCTTCTGCTGAAAATGATGAGCCCGCCTTTGACATGGCCTCGGACGATATTGACAATCTGCTCAGTGAAAGCTCTTCGCAGGAAGAGCCAGAAATTGAGGAAGAAGCCCGAAAGGTAACTGAAAGAGACAATGTCATTGTCAAGCTGGTTAATAAAATTGTGTGTGATGCTTATTTGAGCAAGGCATCTGATATACATATTGAACCCTATCCAGGCAGGAAAAACCTCATAGTTCGTACCCGAATTGACGGTCAGTGTAATATCTATCAACATATCCCTTACAAATTCAAGTTTGCGATCCCATCACGTATCAAGATCATGGCTGAACTGGATATAGCTGAACGCCGCAAACCGCAGGATGGAAAGATAACCTTCAAAAAGTTCGGCCCACTTGATATTGAACTTCGTGTTGCAACAATTCCTACAGTGGGCGGTCTTGAGGATGTTGTCATCCGGTTGCTCCCGAACGGTGAGCCGATTCCCTTTGAGAATCTGGGCCTTACTGCGCGTAATTTACGTGTTTTCGATGAGGCTATCAATAAACCGTATGGTCTCGTCCTGGTTGTTGGTCCGACTGGGTCGGGGAAAACGACTACTCTTCACTCAGGGCTTGCCAGAATTAATCAGAGCAACCGGAAAATATGGACTGCAGAAGATCCGGTTGAAATCACTCAGCACGGTTTACGCCAAGTCCAGGTCAACCCACGTATCGGCGTGACGTTTGCGTCGGCACTTCGGGCATTTCTTCGTGCCGATCCCGACGTTATCATGGTCGGAGAGATGAGAGATGTAGAGACCGCTTCAATGGGGATTGAGGCCTCATTGACCGGCCATCTGGTCTTTTCAACCCTTCATACAAACTCTGCACCGGAAACGGTGACGAGGCTTCTTGAAATGGGGCTTGATCCGTTCAGTTTTTCAGACTCTCTGCTCTGTGTTCTTGCGCAGAGGCTGGTGCGGCTTCTCTGCAATGAATGCAAAGAGCCCTTTCATCCCGACGAAGATGAGTTGAATGAAATTGTGGAAGAGTATGGCCATGATTCGTTAACCGCTGACGCTTTGCGCCGAACAGGCGTCACAATGTTTCGTGCTGTGGGGTGTGAGAACTGCGTTCAATCCGGTTACAGGGGGAGGGTAGGGATACACGAAGTTCTTGAGTGTACCGCTAAAATCAGAAGTCTTATCAAGCATCGTGCAGATACAGATGTCGTCCGTGAGCAGGCTCTTCTTGATGGTATGCTAACGCTCAAGCAGGACGGAATTCTCAAGGTTCTGTCTGGTTTAACTGACATCCATGAAGTCAGAAGAGTCTGTATAAAGTAGTTTATAATTATATAACACCGTATGAAAAAAACTTGACTCGCACTATTACGCAGTGCTAATTTAACGTGCGCAGTTCGGTATCGGAAGTTTTTGCAGTTTCAGGAATCTGTTTAACGGCCACAAAGATGGACCTGAAAGAGTTCCTGCCTCAAGACTCCGGCAGCTGCAGTACAAAAACGGTCCGGTACACTATGACCGGAGCTAACAAGGAGGCAGGAAATGGCACAGGGAAAAGTTAAATGGTTTAACGATGCAAAAGGGTTTGGTTTCATCGAGCAGGAGAACGGTGACGATGTGTTCGTGCACTTCTCTGCAATCATCAGCGACGGCTTCAAATCCCTTGCTGAAGGTGAAGCAGTAACGTTCGACGTGGTGAATGGTCCTAAAGGCCTTCAGGCAGCAAACGTCCGCAAAGGTTAATTTCAACTAAGTCCCCAAAAAAAAGCCCTGTCAGTCATCTGACGGGGCTTTTTTTATCTGATCAATCTGTATACGCACCCAAATTATTTCCATGCAAAATCCTGCGCCTTGCAAATCTCACAGATAACAAGATGGTTATCATCCCAAAGACTAATCCTGCTGCCCAGAAATAGTTTACTGCAAAAATGACCGGGGCGAGAAACACTCTGACAACAGACCGTAATAATTCACTTCTGCTGATTATATCGGCTATCGGTGGACTGATCCTGTAGTAAAGGGCAACAAGAGCTCTTCCCGGTGGATTTGTCAGAAGGTGTCGGTCTCGGAACTCTCTCAAGACCATGACCTGCGGGTGAAGATAGCTTCCATAAGCAGCAGTGGCTATAAAACAGCCGCTCTTTCCCCCGCCACTACTACTACTGCTGCTGCTGCCGGAGCTACCGGATGAGGTTGAGATAATGCTGCCTGAACCGGAGTTCGGATTTGTCGGCTCTGTCGGCGAGATGATGGTAGTGGTCTGTGGAGTCGGGGTCACTGTTGCTGTGCCGTCGCCGTTATTGGTTATCAAGAGGAAGATCTCTTCGGTCGGCGTGAAGTTGGGAATAGTAACGGTCTTGCTTGTACTGTCGAAAGAGTACTCTGCTCCATTCGACCCCTTGAAAGCCATGACTGCATACGATGACGGTTTATTGGGATAATTAATGGTAAGTGTCGAGGTGGTATTATTGCTTGAGTGGGTGAACTTGTAGTAGATGAACGAGTACGCCGGCAAGGAGAGAGTGCTGCTAATTGTTGCTGTTGTGTCAGCTGTGGCGAGAGTTGTCCCGACAGAGTGAAAGTTGGAAATTTCATTTGTGTGGCTGATCCAGTTGCGTAGATACGTCTGCTTTGCAAACCCAAAAAAACTTGAAGCAAATGTACCTCCGTGGTTTATCAATACCCTGTTGATGAAGGGGATCATCGGAATATTTGTGCCTGAAGGGGATGCTTCCAGTGCAAATGCCTCCCAGATATCTTTAATAATGTCAGTAGTCGAGTAGAACTGTTCGTAGAGGTATCGGTTGAATATCCAGCGACTGTAGCCGCTTCCTGAGCTCAGGCTTGTTGCTGTGCCGTTCCCGTTGCTGAGGGTGTATGCAAGATATGGTATCGAGTAGTCATAAAGCTGGTTGGCTGAATCGTAAACTTCATCCTCCACCCAGGTTGCAGTTGCTTCTGCATACCATGTTTCGAAGAAAACGTTGTAACCGAACTGGATCGCGTGGAAGAACTCATGTGCTGCAGTGATCTTGAGAGCTTTCAGCGATTTGACATAAACTGTGTCGTTTCCGGGTATGCTGTTTTGGAATGGTGCTTCAGCAAAGTCATTCTCAATGGTTATGGAGCTGGTTGCTGATTGACCGGTCATGGTTTCCGTCTCGGTCAACCCGAAATACAAAATATTCTGCAGATAGACATGATAGGGGAATCCGGGAGGTTCCCTGTAGCCCATATCTATGATCTCACTCTTATATGTTGCCTCGAATACATCGCCAACGGTTTCGACCCAGTCAGGAATGTTATTGTTGTTTGTGTCTGCCAATGGCGGTGCATCTGCTCCGCTGGTTGCATAATGTACACGGAAGTGTCCGCCGTTTGACTGGTAGACTGCTTCACCGGTCAATACAGGCTTTTCCAGGTGTTTGGCCAATGTTTTCCGGGTGCTCTCTTCAAGCATCTTCCAATCTCTTTTCAAATCGTGGCGAAGAGGCATACCGCATTTCTGTGCGACAGGATCCTGTGCACTCTTCATTGAGGAATGAACGGATACTGATGCAGACTCGCCGAACTGCTCAAGGTAGTGCCGGTCGAGCTCTCCGGATAATGCTTCAGACGCTCCAAAAATCAGTAATAAGAGCAGGATATTCAATATTCTCATCAGTCAACCATCCTTTTGCCGCCTCTGATTACGGCAAGCACTGTTTTGCTTTCACGGACTGTTACTTCAGTTTTTGCGCCACGACAGAAAAGTTCGTATCTGCCGGGAAAAAGTTCTTCAGTAAAGAAGCCGGCAGAATCACTGCGTATAACCGAAACTCCCTGACTGGCATTTTTTACGGTGATCTGTTCTTCGCGAAGCAGATCGAATCCACTTTTGTCGGCAATTTTACCGCCACTTGAATGAATATAGCAGGTCCCTGAAACAGCGCCACTGCCTGGCTGGAGTCTGCCTGTGCCGGCAGTGGCATTATCGGGTTGACTCGTTCTCGGATAGTATCCTTCGCGGACCCATAAAGACGGGAGCCCGTCTATCCTCTGGTTGACAAACGCAACTCCATTGAAGGTGAAGGGCTGCCATAATGATATTTGGCTACTTGAATGAGAACATGCTGCTGAAAGGAGAATGGCTGGCGAAAATAAGATCGAAAACAGGAGTTTACGTATCATTTCATCTGCTCCAGTGAGAAGTGTAGGGCTTCGGCTAAAGAGCGTCCCGCGGCTTTAGCACTTTTTGCAAGCTGCAAGAGCTGTAGAAGTATAAACGGATTTTTCAGAAGCAGAAGAGATATTTTTTTAAAGCTTATAGTGAAGCTGTTGTCGCAGATATCCCGGAACAACCCGGCAGGGTCGATTTCTGCCGTATCGCTGACAGCTCGGATGGCTGCAAATCTGGTCCCTCGTTCAGTGCAGACATTCAAGATACTCCAGCTCTCCATTTCAAGGACTACTGGCTGATCAGGAAAATCTTTCAAATGGTTGATCAATAATTTCTTGTCTACTATTTCTTCTGTGCTGATGAATATGCCGGTCCTGATCAGTGGTTGCCCGGAGAGACGTGCCGTTTCGAGCAGTTCGCAGTCGCAGCTCTTTTCAATGGCTGATGTTGTTGATGAGTAATGGTATATCGATTCAGCGGCCACAATATCCCCGGTTTCAAGCCCGGGGAAAAGTGCTCCGCAAAAACCTGCATTGATGATTATGTCAGGCTGGATCAGGTCAAGAGCCAGCAGAGCTGCTCTGCCAGCCTTCTTGAAGCCGATCCCGCTCAGGAGAAGAAATATGCTTTTGCTGTCGGATTCAAGCTTCCATACAGGAAGATCTGCAATAACGGTTCTCTTTGCTCCGGGGAAAAGTCGTAGTATCGGGCCGGACTCCTGAGGTATTGCGCAGATTATGCATATTCGACTCATATTCCGGAGTCTATCAAAGGGCAGGGGAAAGGGCAACGGTGAAGAGCCCTGGCTGATAGTTTTTTGTCTTGACAACAAAACACCCTCTCTTCTATAGTTACCCCTTTACAGGTGTATGTGTGCCTAAAATGCCTCTGGTTTGTAATTAGGAGCCGTTACGAAATAAGAGTTATATTCCAAGCTGTTTCGTTAAGGCTCCTTATGCCGTTCTTGCCACAGCATATGTAACAGTTATTTTATTCCGACGGCTTAATTGAAGTCAATGGTGGTTTAAAGAGTGTTTCAAAATCTTTCCGACAAACTCGACCTGGTATTTAAAAAGCTCCGTGGTCAGGGGGTGATGACGGAAGACAATATCAAGGATGCTCTCCGCGAAGTGCGGTTGGTGCTCCTTGAAGCTGATGTAAATTTCAGGGTTGTCAAGGATTTTGTAGAGAAGGTTCGTGAGCGTGCGGTTGGATCCGAGGTCCTGAAGAGTCTCTCTCCCGGGCAGCAGGTCATCAAGATTGTCAGTGATGAGCTGATATCCATGATGGGCGGGGGCGAGGACAACTCTCTCGATCTTGCAGCAAAACCGCCGGTCGGGATCATGATGGTGGGGCTTCAGGGGGCCGGCAAGACAACATCTTGCGGCAAACTGGCAAAATACCTCAAAGCTCAAAAACGGCGACCCCTGCTTGTGCCGGCTGACGTATACCGCCCTGCTGCAATAGATCAGCTGAAAACCCTTGGCAGGCAGCTCGGGGTAGAAGTTTTTGATTCAAGGCCGGATCAGGATCCTGTTGAGATCTGCCGCGACGCAAAGAAATATGCTGAACTGAACGGTCTTGATACTTTGATACTCGATACTGCGGGCCGCCATCAGATAGATGATTTTCTGATGAGCGAGCTTGTCAGGATCAGGGATGAGATATCTCCGCGCGAGATTCTTTTTGTTGCAGATGCGATGACCGGGCAGGAGGCTGTCAATGTTGCCTCCGGATTCGATGAGCGGCTTGATATCTCCGGAGTTATCCTCACAAAGCTGGATGGAGATGCCAAGGGCGGAGCGGCTCTTTCCATAAGGGCGGTCACTGGAAAGCCCGTCAAATTTGTCGGTATTGGCGAAAAACTGGATGCCCTTGAGGTTTTTCATCCCGATCGTTTGGTATCCCGTATTCTGGGGATGGGTGATGTCCTTACTCTTGTCGAAAAGGCTCATTCGGTTTTTGATGAAGGGGAATCCAAGCGGCTCCACGATAAACTGAAAAAGAACAAGTTTGATCTTGAAGATTTCCGGAACCAGCTTCAGCAGGTAAAGAAGCTCGGATCTCTTGAATCTATAATGGGTATGATCCCCGGCATGGGTAAGATAGCGAAGCAGATGGAAGGGATGCAGGCGCCTGAAAAGGAGATGAAAAGGGTTGAGGCAATCATCAACTCTATGACTCTCAAGGAGCGTGCAAATCATACTATAATCAATGGAAGCAGGCGATTGCGGATAGCAGGCGGAAGCGGTACATCAGTTCAGGAAGTAAACCAGCTTCTTAAAAGATTCGTAGATGCGCAGAGAGTCATGCAGCAACTTCAAAAAATGGGCCCGATGGGTCTGATGAAGGGTATGAAGGGGTTAAAGGGTATGGGGAAGGGGATGTTCCCGTTTTAGCCTCTTCATCTGAATTAATGAATACAGGTTCAATATCTTATATCGATGCGGTTTAACCGTACGAATTTCAGGAGGAAACAATGGCTGTAAAAATGAGACTTGCACGTGCTGGAGCCAAGAAAAAACCTTTCTATCAGGTTGTTATTGCTGATGAGCGTTCAAGAAGAGATGGCAGATTCATAGCAAACGTAGGAACATACGATCCGAACCAGAACCCTGCTGTATTCAAAGTCGATGAGGGGGAAGCTCTTAATTGGCTGGGAAAAGGTGTTCAGCCTACCGATACGGTACGGCAGCTTCTGAAAAATGCCGGTGTATGGGCAAAGTTCAATACAAAGGCCGACTGATTTCCGCTTACAAAACCGGCACGCCGGATATTCCAGGGATACAGAGGATACCGACATGAGACAGCTCGTAGAGACCATTGCCAAAGCGCTTGTTGATGACCCTGATCAGGTAAGGGCAACAGAGGAGATGGAAGAGGATACTACTGTCATCAAGCTGACCGTCGCCAAGGAAGACATGGGGCGGATAATCGGCAAGGAGGGCCGCACTGCAAAAGCCGTACGCACCCTTCTCAACGCGGTATCCACTAAGGATAACAAGAAAGCCATCCTGAAGATCGTCGAGTAATGCAGTCTGACAGCCTGATCCTTATGGGGAAGGTTGCTGCTACTCACGGCATCAAGGGGCAGTTGCGTATTGTTGCCTACTCTGGATTGTCAGAGTCGTTCCTCTCGGCTGGCTCTTTCTTTTTGAGAGACAGTTCCGGTCGTACTCAACAGCACGATGTATCTGCTATTTCTGTTCACGGCAAAAAGTTGCTGGTGACACTCAAGGGGTTTTCGAATATCAATCAGGTGCTTGCATTTGTAGGGAACGAAGTACTGCTCTACAGAGATCAACTGCCTGAACCTGAAGAAGATGAGTATTACTGGTATGACCTCGTCGGCATGAATGTCGTAACGACTGACAACAGGGTTCTCGGAGTTCTGGAGAGTATCATCGAGACGGGAAGTAATGATGTCTATGTTGTTGCCTCTGCCGGGAAAGAGTATTTAATCCCTGCGCTTTCAGATGTCGTCGTTTCTGTAGATACAGTAGCAAGGATTATGACTGTAACCCCTGTTGAGGGGCTTTTTGATCTATGAAATTTCATATAGTCACTCTTTTTCCGGAGATGTTTTCCGGCATCCTTTCGAGCGGGGTGATCGGAAGGGGGGTCGGGAGCGGGATATTGGATGTCAGCTTTTACAACATTCGTGACTACGCCAAAGACCGCCATCGTACTGTAGATGACGCCCCATATGGTGGCGGCGCCGGTATGGTGATGAAGGTCGATCCGCTTGCTGACTGCATTGATGCCGTAAAGATTGTTGCTCCGGATGCCACTCTTTTGCTGACTTCTCCCGGTGGCAGGCCTTTCAGCCAACTCATGGCTTCGGAACTGGCGTCTGAAGGCGAGATGATTATCCTCTGCGGCCGCTATGAAGGGATTGATGAGAGGGTAAAGGAGCTTTATTCTGCGACCGAGGTCTCAATAGGCGATTACGTCATGACCGGCGGAGAGATTGCTGCCATGGTCATGATAGACGCAGTCGGCAGATTGGTCCCTGGAGTACTTGGATCTGAAGATTCTGCGGAGGATGAATCATTCACGCACGGACTTCTTGAGTATCCTCAGTATACCCGGCCACCTGAATTCAGGGGACTTAAGGTTCCGGATACGCTGCTTTCAGGAAATCACCGTGAGATAGCCCGATGGCGCAGGATGAAGGCGATTCAGAAAACGAGACAACTTCGCCCCGAACTTATTGACACGGCACTTCTTGAACCATCGGAACGAAAGATGCTGCTGCAGTCAGAGGGTGGTCAAAAGCTTTGAGCGGACTGATGTTCAGTATTGCACTGCTTCACTTCCCTGTGTATGACAAGAACAGGCAGGTAGTGACTACCGCCGTGACAAACCTGGATATCCATGATATAGCGAGAGCTGCCAGGACATTCGGTGCTGACCGGTACTACATCGTCACTCCGGTTGCAGAGCAGCAGAAACTGGTGCAGAAAGTCACGGACCATTGGCAGAGCGGCTGGGGTTCAACATATAATCCCAAACGCAAGCAGGCTCTTGATATTGTCCAGATCGTGCCATCGCTCAAGGCTGCAGTTGAAGATATCACCGCCAGATCGGGACGTGTCCCTAAAATAGTGGTAACCGGTGCTTCTGAACGATCGGCCTCTCTATCGTTATCGGACCGTGAACTTTCGGAGCTGGTTTCAAATGGAGATCAACCCTTTTTACTGTTGTTCGGCACCGGCTGGGGGATGACGGAAGAAGTTTTCGATTCAGCCGATTTTGTGCTCGAACCAATCAAGGGCTTTGATGATTATAATCACTTATCAGTCCGTTCAGCAGTTTCGATATATCTGGACAGACTTTTTGGCAGGTAAAGAACAGAAAACCAGAATAGCTTGAGCTATTAATAGGAGGAAGAAAGCAGATGAACAAGATTGATATGATTGAGATGGTGCAGATGAAAAAGAACATTGTCCCTTTTAAGCCGGGTGATACGGTGAAAGTTCATGTTAAGATCGTTGAGGGCGATAAAAGCCGTATTCAGGCATTCCAGGGTGTCGTAATCGCTCGTCAGAACGGCGGGGTACGTGAGTCATTCACTGTACGCAAGATATCCAACGGAGTAGGAGTTGAGAGATCATTCCCTGTCCATTCGCCTTCAGTTGATGCTATCGATGTCGTTACACGTGGACATGTCCGCAGAGCCAAGCTTTACTATCTTCGCAAGCTCCGCGGCAAGGCTGCAAGGATTCGTGAACGAAAGTATGTTGCAGGAGCATGATGTCGAGCCCCGGAGGAATCCGGGGCTTTTTTTCTAACTAAGGAGCTGTAAATGAATAGCATGGTCAAAATTGCGCTCAGATTTGGGTCAGATTTAGCTGGACTGATTGAGACAAACCGCAGGCGTAGCATGGCTACGACGAGGATTTGACGATTGCAAGTCCGGGTAAAAATGGCCTGAAGATGAGATGCAAGATGCCCATGTTATTTATTTACGGCTCCTAAGCTGCACGTCGGAGGGAGTTGTGAATCTCGACCTCTTTGGTGAAGAGCCGGCTCATACAATGCTTCATTTTGAAACGCTGGCGAGAAAGCATGGGTTCATTGCGATTGCCGGGGTAGATGAAGCCGGCAGAGGACCCCTTGCCGGACCTGTAGTAGCAGCAGCTGTTATCCTTCCTGAAGGTCACATCATTCCCGGTGTCAACGATTCAAAGAAGCTGACGGAATCCCGACGAAACTCTCTTTATGACAGGATCATGAGTGAAGCTGTTTCTGTAGGAGTCGGTGTAAGCGACAGCCAGACCGTTGACCGGATCAATATACTTCAGGCAACTCTGCGTGCCATGGAGTCAGCAGTAAATAGTCTCACCGTCTACCCGGACTGCCTCCTTATCGATGGAATTTCAAAGACATCACTTGCAATCAATCAGAAGACCATTAAAAAGGGCGACAGTCTCAGTCAGTCGATCGCAGCTGCTTCGATCATTGC
This sequence comes from Geobacter sp., assembly GCA_009886125.1. Taxonomy (GTDB): domain Bacteria; phylum Desulfobacterota; class Desulfuromonadia; order Geobacterales; family DSM-12255; genus VEOV01. The sequence goes on from VFJK01000067.1 coordinate 22,496, forward strand.
AAAAGTGACCAGAGACAGGATGATGGAGAAGTATGACCTGGAGTATCCTGGTTACGGGTTTGCAGGTCATAAAGGATACGGCTCGGCGTCACATCTTGCCCTGATTGCTTCTCTCGGGCCATGTCCGATTCATCGTCTGACCTTCAGAGGGGTCAAGGAGCATGCAGTTCAAAGTAAGGGGGTTATGTGCGAATTGCACTTGGGATAATATTCGGCCTTTTTATAATCTGTTTTGCTGCAATAGTTATTGAAGAGCTTTTTATCGGCGGGAAAAAAAGAAGAAAAGCTGAAAATCTTATAAGGGAGAGGCGTAATGAGACTGACACCGGCTGTTGAACTCGAATACCGCTGCAGTAAAATGCAGAAGGCCATGGAAGCTGAAGGGATCGATGCTGCAATAATCATCCAGAGTGCAGATCTGTATTATTTCACTGGAACCATCCAGTCGGGATTTCTTTATATTCCAGCGAAAGGACAGCCTGTTTACCTGGTACGAAGGGATGCCGGAAGGGCACGGATGGAGTCCGGGCTGAAAGAGGTCGTCCCTTTTTCAAGCATGACTGAAATAGCTTCGACCCTGGCGGGGTACGGCTATCCGGTGCCTGTAAATATCGGGATGGAGTTTGATGTCCTTCCGGTCTCTCTTTTTGAGCGCTATCGAAAGGTGTTCCCTTCGGCGTCCTTTATCGATGCATCGCTTCTTATAAGAAGATTGAGGATGATAAAGAGTCATTACGAGATACATCTTATGAAGGACGCGGCAGAGCAGGTTGACAGGGTGTACCGGTCGGCGGCCTCTTTTCTGCGCGAAGGGATGACCGATGTCGAATTGGCCGCAGATCTGGAGCGGGTTGCACGGCTTGAAGGGCATCCGGGGCTCATTCGTATGAGGGTGTTCAACGGTGAGATGATGTTCGGGCACACGTTCTCCGGTGCTGACAGTGCTGTGCCGGCCTATACGGATACTCCGCTCGGAGGTCTGGGAACAACCCCTTCATTCGGACAGGGTGCCAGTTACAAGCCTATTGTACGGAATGAACCGGTGGTTCTCGATTTTTCCGGAAGTTGCGACGGTTATCTTGTCGATCAGACCAGGGTCATGGCACTGGGAGGATTATCTTCGAAAATGGTTAAAGGCTATGAGGATATGCTTGAGATACAGGATCTGATGAAAAGAATGGCTCCCCAGCTGCCGACCTGGAGTGAACTCTATGATGAATGTGTCTCTTTGGCGATCTCTATGGGATACAGGGACAGTTTTATGGGGGGCAAGGGGTCACAGGTCTCATTCATCGGGCACGGTATAGGCATAGAGATCGACGAGTATCCGTTTATCGCCCGCGGATTCGGCAAAATGAACCTTGAGCCCGGGATGGCATTTGCATTTGAACCGAAACTTGTCTTCCCGGGAGAAGGGGCGGTAGGAGTAGAAAACAGTTTTTATCTGGCAGATGACGGAGCACTTAAGCAACTTACCTTCTCGGATGAAAAAATAATGATGCTTCCCTGATTATTTGATTAAAAAAATATGTTGAATTTAATTTGAGCCGGTGATATAACGAGGCACAATTTTGTATACAGTATGCGAGATGAATTCCTGATTTTTATCCGGAACCCTTGCCAAAGGCCTTTTAGCCGGGTATAAACCTACGTTTTACAAAATAATTTATCAGTGGAAGGATAACCTTAAGTGGTTGTTCACGCCAATTAACCCCAACAGTCGAAAGGAGATCAAGCAAAATGGCACTTAAAGAGACGCTTAGGCAGAAGATTGAAGAGTTCCGTCCCCGTACCACCAGGCTGGTAAAGGAGTTCGGCAAGGTTGTAATCGACCAGGTTACAATCGATCAGGCAATCGGCGGCGCCCGTGACATCCGCAACCTCGTAACAGACATCTCCTATCTTGACCCACAGGAAGGCATCCGCTTCCGTGGCAAGACAATTCCGGAGACATTTGAAGCTCTTCCTAAGGCTCCGGGCTCAAATTATCCGACAGTCGAGTCTTTCTGGTACATGCTCCTTACCGGTGACGTGCCGACAGCTGCTCAGGTTGCTGAAGTAGTTGCCGAGTGGAAAGTCCGTCAGGAAGTTCCTTCATACGTTTTTGATGCAGTCCGCGCCCTGCCGCGTGACAGCCACCCGATGGTAATGCTCTCTGTAGCTATCCTGACACTGCAGAAAGACTCCAAGTTTGCCGGTTTCTACAATTCCGGTAAATTCAACAAGAACATTGCCTGGGAATATGTGTATGAAGATGCGTGTGATATCGTTGCCCGTATTCCGATCATTGCTGCCTTTATCTACAATCTCAAGTATCGTGCTGACAAGCAGGTCGCAATCGATCCAAAGCTGGACATGGGTGCTAACTTTGCCCACATGATCGGCCAGAAAGAAGAGTACAAGGATGTTGCCCGTATGTACTTCATTCTCCACTCAGACCACGAGTCCGGGAATGTTTCTGCACATACTACCCACCTTGTTCATTCAGCACTTTCTGACCCTTACTATGCATACTCAGCAGGCCTCAACGGCCTTGCCGGTCCACTGCACGGTCTTGCCAACCAGGAAGTTCTCGACTGGACCCTCAAGTTCCAGGAGAAGTACTGCAAGGGCGTCGAGCCCACCGCAGAGTTGATCAAAGCTGCTCTCTGGGACACGCTCAACGCCGGTCAGGTCATTCCGGGTTACGGCCATGCTGTTCTCCGCAAGACGGACCCGCGCTACATGTCACAGCGTGAGTTCTGTCAGAATACTCCGGGCCTCAAGGACTACCCGCTTTTCAAGGTTATCGCCATGATCTTTGAAGTTGCTCCTGGCGTTCTGACCGAGCACGGCAAAACCAAGAACCCCTGGCCGAACGTCGACGCACAGTCCGGCGTTATCCAGATGTACTTTGGTCTGACCGAATTTGAATTCTACACTGTTCTTTTCGGTGTTGGTCGTGCACTTGGCTGCATGGCAAACATCACCTGGGACCGTGGTCTCGGTTACGCTCTTGAGCGTCCGAAGTCAGTTACTACTGCAATGCTTGAGAAGTGGGCTGCAGAAGGCGGCCGCAAGTTCTAACAAGAACGTACGTTTAAGAACTGAAAGGGGGATGCATTCGCATCCCCCTTTTTTTGTCCTCGATATGTCTTTCACCTAGCCTGCAGTTGAAAGCTGCCGGAATGAGTGCCTTAGGGCTATTTCGTCGTAATTCTTGGCGAAATGGAGCGTCAAGCAGCCGATACTGTCTGAGCGAAGCGAGTTTGTCGGCTGTAGCGAAATGAACCTAGAATTACAGAAATAGCACGTCAGCACGAATGCAGGTGGCGTTCAACTGCCGCTTACCCGTTGACACCTTTCCATCGTCTGTAGAGCCAGTTCCACTGATCCGGGTAGCGAACGATATGATTTTCGATTGCACGGTTCATCTTCACCGTGCCGTCAAGAATCCGCTCTTCATCACTCTCTGAAGTCATCAGCTCAATCTCGGGATAAATAGTTATGATGTTTTTCTCTCCATCCCGGTGTATGAAAAAAGGGATAAGAGCGCTTCCGGTCTTAAGCGCCAGCTTTGCCGGCATGACCGTTGTCCAGGCAGGTTTCCCGAAAAAATCAACGAGAATGCCGTGAGGAGCTTTCACCACCTGATCGGGAAGTATCCCGATGATCCCGTTGGTTTTAAGAAAGGAGAACATCTCTTTTACGCCGCTATCGCGGTAGATGATCTTGTTGCCGTGCTGCAGACGTATCTTTTCCAGTATCCGGTTAAAATAATCCTTCTTCATGGTGCGGGCGATAACAGCAACAGGGGTAACCGAGGCGCCAAATGCTAGAGCCAATAGCTCCCAGTTACCGCAGTGGGCAGTTATCCCTATGATCCCGCGGCCCCTTTCGCGTGCCTTTTTGACATGCTCGAGCCCGTTGAACTCGACGCTCTTCAGCAGCTCGGCATCCTTGCAAAAGTAGAGTCGACTGAGTTCGGCAACGAAAACGCCGATATTTATGAAAACCTGTCTTATCACCGCATCAGGAGTGTTGGGCTGCACTCGCCACTCGGGATATCTGTCCAGTTGCGGCAGAAGTGAGGTTATCGTCTCAAGGCCGATCCTGCGCCATTTGGGCAGGATAAGGTAGAGAAGTCTCCCCAGTGACTTCCCGGCCTGAACGGACAGTCGCAGCGGCATAACGGCAAAAGGGAGCATGATGGTCATCAATGCTATATATGCTGCATACCACTTCAGGTCTTTAAGGGTCATTTCGATACCCTTAAAAGGTCATAAGGAGCAGTTGAGGCAGGAAGATCAATGACTATTTTCTGGTTCGGATTCGCAGACTCCACTACTTTCCCTTTCTCATCGGTCATACGGGTAATGACGAAAGCAGCATTTCGCATCTGAGGACCCATGATCTCTATCGTATCTCCACTCGTTATCTTGTTACGGACGCCGACAGTATACGTGCTGTCAGAGTTCACAGACTCCACGACGCCGACAAAAATATGACTCCGTAGATAAGCAGAGTCATACTCCTGCCCGACATCTTCTGGCTGGCCAAAGAGGAATCCTGTTGTATAGCCGCGGTGACTGATCTTGCAGAGCTCCTCGATCCATTCGGAGCGGAGCCGGTAATCGTCCCCTTCAGTCTTGATAGAGTCAAGTGCTGCACGGTAGGCCCTGACTACAGACGCAACATAGTAGATCCCCTTCATCCGGCCTTCTATTTTGAGCGAAGAGACCCCGCTTGCCAGGATCTCGGGCAGATTTTCGATCAGACAGAGATCCTTTGAGTTGAAGATGAAGGTGCCGGTCTCATCCTCCATGACAGGAAAGTACTCGCCGGGACGAGTCTCCTCGACAAGCGAGTATCCCCATCTGCAGGGGTGGGAGCACTCTCCCTTGTTCGCATTTCTGCCGCTCATGACACTTGAAAGCAGGCATCTGCCCGAGTAGGAGATACACATTGCCCCGTGGGCGAAAAGTTCGAGTTCTACCGAGGTCTTTCCTGCTGTTTCAGTAATAGCAGCGAGAGACATCTCCCGAGCCAGGTTGATCCTCGCTATCCCCTGACTCTCCCAGAACTTTACCGCCTGCCAGTTCACACTGTTTGCCTGGGTCGAAAGATGGATCGTCCTGTCAGGGAGAATCTCTCTGATCATCAGGATCACCCCCGGGTCGGCGGCAATCAGCGCATCAAAGGGGAGGGGGGCTATCTCATGAAGGTATGAGGAAAGTGCTTCCAGCTGATCGTTTGAGGGATAGCTGTTGACCGTCAGGTAGACCTTGACATCACGATCATGGGCATACGAAAGCCCTTCTTTCATCTCGTCGAAGGAAAAGTTGTCAGCCAGATTTCTCAGACCAAAGGCCTTGCCTCCGAGATAGACTGCGTCAGCACCGTAATGTATCGCGATTTTAAGTTTTTCAAGATTGCCGGCAGGGGCAAGGAGTTCGGGGATATTCATTTTGTCGTGCTCTTCAACTCTCGGATTGACCGGCAGATGTATAAAAGGGTATATTATCACCCTTTCGGGCAAACTTCTCTATTTTTTCATTTCATCAACAGAGCTTTTTGCAATACACCATTTCATTCCTTCTCCCTGTTCCACTATTGCATAGAAGGGGCGAAATGCGTGGCTGTTGCCGAAGGCTAAAGCGAGTGCAGGATCCATGACCACCGACATGCGAAAAGTCCCACCACAGAACCTTGAAGCCGAAATGTCGATACTCGGCGGCATCCTTCTTGATAACGAGGCGATTAACAGGGTGGTTGATATTATCCGGCCTGAAGAGTTCTACCGGGAATCACACCGGAAAATCTTCCGTGCCATGATCGATCTCTCAAATAACAATGAGCCGTGCGATTTCATCACGCTCACTTCGATACTCAAAAAGAGGGGAGAGCTTGAAGATGCGGGTGGCGGAGCGTACCTCGCGACACTGGTCGAGTATGTCCCGACAGCTGCAAACATAACCTACTACTGCAAGCTCGTGAAGGAGAAGGCTGTCTCCAGAAGCCTGATTACTGCTGCGACCGAGATAGTTACCAGGAGTTTCAGCGAGCAGACGAATGTTGCTGAACTGCTTGACAATGCCCAGAAAGCGATATTCGAGATATCCGAAGACAAGCTCAAACCGCCTTTTTATCATGTCAAGGATCTGGTCGGAGCCACTATCAGGAATATTGAGAGCCTCTTTGAAAAGAAGGAGCACATTACCGGTGTCCCGACCGGATTCATTGATCTGGACGGTATGACAGCCGGCTTTCAGAAGAGCGATCTGGTTATTGTTGCCGGCCGTCCGTCAATGGGGAAGACCGCATTTGCCCTGAACCTCGGTCAGCATGCGGCCATCCATGCTGGACAGAAGACCGGAGTAGCCATCTTCTCCCTGGAGATGAGCAAGGAGCAGCTCGTCACCAGGCTCCTCTGTTCCGAGGCAAAGATTGATGCAACCCGTCTGCGCACCGGCCATCTGATCGAGTCGGACTGGCCACGACTTATGAATGGAGCGGGTAAACTTCACGATGCACAGATTTATATCGACGATACGCCGGCCATTTCAGTCCTGGAGATGCGGGCCAAATGCCGCAGGCTGAAGGCCGAAAAGGACATAGGGCTGGTTGTCGTCGATTATCTTCAACTGATGCGGGGGGCGAACACCGAATCCCGGCAGCAGGAGATATCGGAAATCTCACGTTCTCTGAAAGCTCTTGCCAAGGAGCTTAATATACCGGTTGTTGCGCTGTCCCAGTTGAACCGAGGTCTGGAAAGCAGGACCGACAAGCGGCCGATGATGAGTGACCTTCGTGAATCCGGAGCCATCGAGCAGGATGCTGACGTCATCATGTTCGTCTACCGTGATGCAGTTTATTGCGAAGCCTGCAAGAGGCGGGACGGATCCTGTACCATAGAGGGGCACGATCGTCAGGCCGAGATCATCATCGGCAAGCAGCGTAACGGACCTATCGGCTCTGTCAGTCTGATCTTCAACGGAGAATTCACCAAGTTTGAGAACAAGAGCAGAAGGGATGAAGCCTGAAGCAGCAGAGCAGTGAATATTCAAAATCCAAAGGAGAGTAGATGAACCGTTATTTAGCGATGAAACAACTGCCGGCGAAAGCCGGGTACAAAAAGGGTGATGTTATAGTACTGATAGGCGAGCTGTTCGGTCGCGGCTATGCAAATGGCCTTGTCGCAGAGGCAGCAGCTCGAGGGATGACAGTAATCGGCACGACTATGGGCAGGAGGGATGCTGACGGGACTTTGCGGCCGCTGACAGATGCTGAACTGGCTGAAGCGGAACAGAATCTGGGCGGGAAGGTTATCAATGTGCCCCTGGAAGCCGGGTTTGATCTCGAACCAGCTGACGACGGACTCTCTCCGGCTGACCAGCTCAAGGGATTGAAACCGGACAGATGGGAGTCGATACGCCTGGACTGGAACCTTATCGAACAGTCGCGATCACGCGGTCTGAAACGATTCAAGACAAACCTTGCTGCGGTGGCAGCAGAGCTGGAGAAGCTCATACCTCCCGGTGCCAATCTGCTTATTTCCCACATCATGGGTGGCGGCATGCCTCGCGTCCGGATGCTGATGCCGGTTTTTAATAAAGTATTCAAAGGGCAGGGGGAGCGTTACCTCTCCTCCGAGGCTTTCTGGAGATCCGATCTTGGCCGGCTGTGCAAACTCAGTTTCGATGAAGTGACCGCAGACACGTTCAGTCACCTTATCGAAGCTACAAAAGGGATCCATTCAAGAAATACCGCACAGGGCGCTAAAGTCTCCTACTCTGCCTACGGCTACCACGGCTGCGAAGTGCTCATCAACGGCAGATATACCTGGCAGTCATATACCCCATACGTTCCGGGCTGGGCCAAGATCCGCCTGGAGGAGATCGCTGCAGCTGCTGCCAAACGTGGGATCGGAGCGACAGTGTTCAACTCGCCGGAGATTCAGACTAACTCCAGTTCGCTTTTCATGGGGGTAGAGATAGCCCTTTACCCCTTCATATCGGCACTTGACAGAGAGGTCGGCGGAAAAACTGCTGAAGCGTTACGTGAAGAGTGCTCAAAACTGCTGCGGGAAGACGAGACCATAGAGTCGCTTCTCGCCGTGGCCAACGACTACATGGCTGCACCGGCGATCGCACAGTTCTGGGATATCAATACCTGGCCTCACCACAACACTCCGGAACAGGCTGAACTGATGCTGAACTGCTCTGCACGGCTCATGGCAATGAACAGCAATCTCAAGGAGATCATCGGTGCTGCTCTCTCCGAAGCCGTTGTGAAAGGGGTCGGAAAATTGATCCTGGACAGCATGTGGGAGCCGAAGGAGCATGTCTACTGGTTGAACCACGACATAATCGCCCGGAGACTCGGGCAAGAGTAGCCCCTGTCCCTGAATAGCACTGTTGAAACAAGAAAAGCCCGCACATGCGGGCTTTTCCTATGCTGCCATCTACTCTATCAGGTCAACCGAGCAGTTCGTTCACTTTTTTCATTACCTGGAATGCGTCGGCGACATAGAGGACATCAGCCTTGCCCTGGGCCCAGCCACAACCGGCATCTAGGTTGATTGCGCGTCGCTCGTTGATAAAACGCCAGCCGACCGCATGGGGCTCCTCTCCGTGGCAGCAGGTAGCAAGCCCTTTCGGGTGGCGAGGGGTGGAACCGGTCTGACCTACCTGGTTCAGGTGGCTCATGAAAGGGAGCACCGACTCCCCTTCGGAAGACTGGTCGACCAGGGACTTGCTGCTCCCGAGCGAGGCCTTGTTCTTCTGCAGGAAATCGAGGATGATCCCTTCTGCATCCTTGATATGAAGCTGGCCGTCAGCCTGCTTCTTGGTCCACCCGGCGCCGGCAACCAGAAGGACTTCTGCTTCGGGACGGATGGTCTGGGTGTCGGAGGAGGGGGACTGGATTCCGATAACTTTTGTCCGGGAGGTGCAGGTATCCTGATCCACAGCAAGACTCTGCAGCGGTGCTGACCCTGCAACTCCGCTCCATGCGGGGAAGACTCCCACGTCTACGACCAGAAACCAGGGACGCTGGCTGCGGCTCTGGGTGGCGACCATCCGCTGGCGGTAATACCAGCGCTGAAGGCGAGGGGCACCGTCTGCGACGTCAAGACCGCTGATATGGGTGTCTATCCGCCCGCCGAGTCGCTGGGCTGCCCCGGCAACAGCGCGGGAAATACGTGACGTCGTGGGAGCGACCACAATGGTTGCGCCGGCTTGACGGGCAAGCGCCGTGATGGCAGCAGCATCGGTTGCATAGCGGGATTCGGCAAACTGCTCGCCGGAAACACCGATAAAAGATGCAGCACCGCAAGCAGCTATTGCGTCTGCAGCAGGCTTGACATCCTTGCCGAACAGACCGACGGTCAGGGTAGAGCCGGCAATTTTGCCGGAGAGCTCAAGCGCTGCGCTGAGTGCTTCGCGGGCCGCATTCGGCAGGGTACCATCAGCCTGGGTATGGGCGATAAAAAGTATTTTCTCCATTAGTTCCTCCATGAACGGACTGACTGCAGTCAGGCAGCCCGGAAAAGATTGGTTACGGACTGTTAACCCTTCAGCCAGGCTACTATCTCGGCAGCAATATCATCAGCAGGCATATCCTTGACGATCCTTGTCTCCCGTCTCTGGCTCGGCAGCTCGACAGCCTGGTACGATATCCCTCCTGTGCCGACAGCAGCAGTCTGGGCTTTCTGCAGGGCAGGCATGATCGTCCGCATGTTGACCATGCCGATCTGCGGGTTGTTCGGCGGTTCGGGAAGGTTTCCGGTCGCCCAGGCAAGAACAGCCGGTGCTGCGGAACATTCCGAGACCTGGTACTGTCCACCTTCGATACGCTCCAGGACCCTCAAGGCGCCGTTTTCAGTGACAGTCAGTTCATCAACACCGAGAAACTGCTCAGTGAGTCCCAACTGCTCGCCGATCATCTGCATGGTAACGCCGGCGTCGCGGGACGCTGAGGCGCAGCCGCCGAACAGGAGGAGCCTGGAGCGGTCGAGTCCGGGAATGCTGCCGATTGCTCCGGCAAGAGCTGCCGCAACCTCGGTAGAGTCGGTAAACCCGCTGGCCGGGCCGTCCAGGACAACCAGCTCGAAGGCCACCTTTTGGGCAATTGACATCATGAGCTGCTGCAGTTTGGCTTTCGGCCCAAGACTGACCAGCCAGACCTTGCTCCCGGGTACCTTCTTTGCGAGGTTGGCAGCTTCGTACAGTGAATGCCCGGCCCATGGGTCGAGTACCGACGGCAGCATCATCTCGTTCTTCAGTGCAGGTCCTGTAGCCCCTTCCATGGGAGCAAGGGTTTGCAATGGATCGGGAACGATGCTCCCGCAGACAACAATGTGAAATCCTCCGTTCATCATCTACCTCTCTTCGTGTTAATAGTGTGTTCACCTGTGAAGCAAGAGTGCCATCTTCCGCTCATGCCTCCGCTTTTGCCATGTGAATTATTTCATGGGTTGTAAATCTCGAATAGTGCCTACGTCCTTATATCACCAGTTGGCCCTGGGCTGCGGCATTACGCTGTACCTGGCACTCTTGCTTCACAGGTGTTTGCAGGTGCATCAATGTCGCTTGTGCATCAGTGAGGCAAGGGGGCCGGCTGCAGCGTAATGCCGCAGCCCAAGGCCAACTGGTACCATCAGATAATCAGCAGCGCTCAAGGCCATCTCACCATGAAATGAATCAGGTGCCAAAGCGGAGGTTTTAGCGTAAGCCGGCTCTCTTGTCTCGCTGATGCGAGGGTGAACCAGTGAGGCAAGGGGATCGGCTTTCACTCATGCCTGCGCTTTTAGCGGCTTATTCATTTCATGGGGTGCTAAACTCGAATAGTGCCGACGTCCTGGTAACACCGGATGGCCATGGGCTACGGCGTTTCGCTTCAGCCGACCCCCTTGCCTCACTGATGCTAGAGTGTGAATCAGCGAATCAAGCGAATCGGTTTCCGCTTATGCCTTCGCTTTTATCGTCAGATTTATTTCAAGGGATACGTATCCCGAATAGTTCCTTCATCAAGGTATCGCCGGTTGGCCATGGGCTGCGGTTTTTCGCTTCAGCCGACTCAGTTGCTTCACTGGTTCAGGAGATGTCTTACTTATCAGCTCTCGGCCGAGTGGAGCCCGCCGGCTCCCGCCCTGAAATCCACGTTCGTCCGCTCGGCATCGCCTTTGCGCGGTTTGTCGCAGTTCCACTGGCAGGCGCCGCAGTGGATGCATTTCTCCCGGTCGAACTGGGGAATTCCGCCCCCTTCGCTTGCAGTGATCGCCTGGCCGGAGCAGATCTCCACGCAGAGCTGCGGAGAGCAGCCGCTGCAGCGTTCCGGATCCAGCATGACCACATGATCTCTGAATCCGGCCGGAGCCTGTACCTTGCCACCCATGAGGAGGGCATCCTGTTGGGAGATGAGGAGTTGACCGTCCAGAGGGATCTGCGGCCAGCCGAGTTCGTCCATGATCGCATCGGCCAGGGATTCCCCTCTGGCGACAGCCCCCTGCTGGATCTCCTGGACCTTTTCCGGGGCGATCCTGCCGCTGCAGTACTCCTGGAGTGTCGGAATCCGGTCGAAGGGGCGCTTGATCTCCCCCGAGAGGTTTATCTTCCCTCCGGTCAGTCCGGTCAGTCCCATGCCGATAAGCCCGGTCAACACCCCTTTCTGGAAGCCGTCACGGGCGCACTTTGCCTGCTCTGCCTCCTGCTCAACCCAGCTGCTGCGTCGGCGTCGGAGGTAGGCAGCATCCAGGTTCTCTTTGGAGAACGGCTTACCTTCCTTAACGAGTTCGATGACTCCTTCTGCCAGCTGTACGCCGGTCGCCCAGGCTTCGTCAACGCCGGAGCCGGTCAGGACATTAGTACTCCCCGACCCTTCGCCGATCCTCGCAAAGCCGTCTCCTACAAGGAACGGCTCTCCGCGTTTGCCGGACTCCTGCAGGGTCTTGGCCCCCCAGGAGCGGAGCGTGCCCCCTTCAAGGTGCTGCCAGATAGCGGGGTGCATCATCCAGTGCTGCAGGTAACGGTAGCTGGTCCGGATTGGAGAATCGAACCACGAGGGGACGAATATGCCGAGGGAAGCGACCCGGTCCGGGTAGACATAGAGAAAGCCGAAGATCTCCGGCTCCGGGAAACCGATGGTATGGAACACCGTACCCGGCTTGAGTGTAGTATTCTCGGGGAGTTCCACGACAAACTTCATGCCGACGGCCCACTCACGCTGGTGATTGTCCTCCGGCAGGCCGAAATGCCTGTCCAGAGCCTGGCCGACCGGTCCTACCGGCCCGTCGCCGACCACGGTAAGAGGGGCGCGGATATCCATGCCGGGCATGAATCCGGCGGCAGGCGAACCGTCCTTGTTCACACCCTGATCAGCCAGTCTGATCCCCACGACCTGGTCCCCTTCGAGGAGCGGCTCGCTGACCGGCATGCCGGGCCAGACCTGCACGAGCCCGGAAGCCATGAGCTGGCTGCCGACCCACTGGGTGAACTGGCCGATGGAGAGTACCATGCCGTCATTTTTGTGAAGAAACGGGGGGATGTACGGGAGCTCAAAGGCATGGTCGCCTGAGGAGAGGAGCCCGACCACCTTGTCGACGACCTTGATCCCGAAAGAGCGTCTGCTGGCCCCGACCGGGTCGAGGAGGTAGACGACTTTCTCATCGGTGACCGGTGCCGCCATGGGTATATCGGCAGGATTCAGCTCGGTAAAGGTGCCGCGGATGCTGCGGCCGCGGGTCACGACTCCGGAAACGCCGAAGCTGATATCATCGGCCCGTTCGTAGCAGAGAACCTGTAGCGGCATACCCGGCATGACCCTGCTTTCGAGCAGCGGCATGCCGCTCTCGTCCACCAGTTCCCGGGAGAGCGTGGTCAAAAAACCGCCCATGGCCGGCCCGAAGCCGACACAGGCAATATCAACCTCCATTGTCTGCCGATCAATGGTCATATCTTATGATTTCTCCTTCAAAAGTTTTCCCCTAATGATGCAGTTAAGTACCGCCTGCATTCGAGCCGACGTGCTGTTTCTGCTTTTCTAGGCTCATTTCGCTACAGCCGATAAACTCGCCCTGCGGGCTCAGACAGTATCGGCTGCTTAACGCTCCATTTCGCCAAGAACGCGACGAAACAGCCCTGATGCTCTCATTCAGGCAGCACTCAACTGCAGATTGCTTTTTGATCCCAATGGATTCGGGAAAAGCTCCAGCTGCAAGGCTTGCGAATCCTGAGGAGCGAGGCCGTAGCAGCGCTACGCCGAGCGAACGAAGGATGAGCGTAACGCCGCAGATGGACTTTTGCCGGATTCATCCTACATGGGGTAGTCGAGTGCTTCCGGTATCATCACCTTCCCCGCCACCTGCGACGCCCTGTCCTTGGCCAGCCGTGCGCCGCCGAGATTGCGGTCGAGGTTGTGGCGCAGGCTTGCGAACGCTTCATCAGCGTCCTTGCCGAGCTGGTTCTGGTAGCCGTACACCAGCTCCGCGCAGATTCGGCCTGCTTCGCCGGCAGCACGTGCACTCTGCACGTAACCGAGATCGCTGAAGAAGTTGACGAATCCCTGCAGACCGGAGGCGACAACCGGGTTTTCCGGACCTTTCTCTTCCAGTTCGATCATGTCGAGGATCTGTTCGCGCGGGGCGAGGAGCCAGCAGAGCGCATCGGCCATGGGGAAGACCACGCCATGGCGCTGCGGATGATAAAGGGCCTTGCCGTCGGCATCCTTGGATTTCAGCAGGAAGTCGAGCGTCCAGAGCCAGAGCTCCATGCCGCTGGCCAGCGCGGACGCGCCTGATTCGGGGCGCTGCTCGGCGATCTTCTGCAGATCCTTGCTCCACTGACGGAACTGTGCGAGGAAGATCTCGTTGGTCATGGTAATGGAGAGGTGGCGGCGCTGGACCGCTTCAGGACCTTCGTAGGTCGCTTCCAGCTGGGCATCCGACCATTTCTGGCAGAGGAAGCCCGGACAATCCTCGGTGATGCCATACCCGCCCATGAGGCTGACCGCTTCGCGCATCATGGTGGCGCCGAAGCCAGTGTTCCAGAGTTTCGTGCCTGGGCAGTAGATGTTTGCCAGTGAGTCGGTTATCATGAACTGGACCAGAGTGTCTGACTCCAGCTCTGCAAAGCGGGCTGCATCCCGTTCGCTTTCCGGGAGATTGGCCAGAGTAAGGTACTCAAGGGCCGATTTTTCCAGCTCCTTGAACAGCTTCAACTGGGAACGGCCACTGATCCCCTTGTCAGCAAGAAGCTTCTGAGCCTTGCGCTCCAGGGGGTCGAAGGTGTCCAGCAGGCGTATGGCGGCAAAACCGAAAGAGGTGCCTGCCTCGCCCGTGGCCCAGACATCGATCAGGCGTTGCAGGGCGTCGTCCTTCTGCTGCAGGCCCTGCTCGTAACGGGGTGTGCCCGGTGAGCTGGCGCTGCCGCCGCGGAAACGGGTCCGCTGGTAACGGATCACCGGCTCGATTGCGGACATCAGCTTGGCCGAGGTCATGATAGCTACCGGCACCCTGGTGCGGCGGAACACCGATTCGATTATTTCGCTGTGGTTCAGGTTAGGGATGATCACGCCGTCCTTGACCGTGTAGCCGCCGATGATACGGCTGGCCGGGACCATCAGGCTGAGGATCGGATCGCTGGTGGAAGAGAGCTGGTGGACCAGTTTGAGAGTAGTTGCGCCGCGGTCGTAGGTGCCCGGATCCCCCTCTTCGAGGATGATCATGCAGCTCCCCTTGATCTTTTCATCATCGGAGTCAACGGCTGCGGTGACGAAATTGGCAAAACCCATGTTGGTGATGAAACGACCGCGCTTTTCAACGTGCAGGATCGGCTCCTTGCCGTCTTCCCACTCCACGATGCGCATCTTGCCGGAGAGGATACCGGTATCGACACCGACATACGGGAGCGGCTCGGTCAGGGCAAAGGCGCCGCGCCAGACCTTGCGGTCCTCGCCCGGCAGGGGAGGTGCGCAGAGCTGCATGTATTTGTGACGCTGCTCGTCGGTTCCCTTCTCGTGTATCGGCGAGAGGGCCAGGTTGCTGGCGAGGGAGCAGGTGGCTGCGCCGCCATCGACCCAGGAGAGTTCGTAGGCTACAAGTGACAGGGCGAGATTTTTCGGCCCTTCGATGAATCCGCCGTCTTCAGGATCCATGAATACAGTTGTGAGCCCAACCTGGTCAAACGCTTCCAGAAGCTGGGCCTTCCCATCGGTCCACTCATGGTTATTGCGGGCACCGTCGGCAACCAGTCGGGCTACAACGCCGCGTGCTACGGAGCGGGCGGACTGGACGACCATCTGGAGGTCATAACGTTCTGAAAAGCGCCACATGATCTGGCGTACGTCATCACCCGGAAGGGTGCTCATCATCTCTCGGTTCGAATTCTCACTGCCTGCTGCACTCATTTGCAATCTCCTTCATTTGAATTAAAAAAAGGCTTTCCGGCGTCGGCGCATGTTAATATGATACCAGGTTGGAAGCAAGTGAAATTGAGGCGTTCATGGCTGTTTTTTGTATACAATTTTGCACCATTCGGCAATGAAATCAGGAGGTGTATTTATGTGGAAATCAAAAGCACTGTTGGCTGTGCTGTTCTTATCCGTTGCTACACTCTGCTACGGCGAAAACAGTGTGGCTGACGATGCAAAAGAGGCCGGCCGGAAAGCCGGAAAGATCGGCAAGGAGACGGGCCAGGCCTTCAAGGAAACCGGGAAGGAGATCGGGCAGAAGTCGAAGGAATTAGGCAAGGAGGCCGGTGAAGCCGGCAAGAAAGTCGGGAAAGAGGCAGGTGAGGCTGGCAGGAAAGTCGGCAAGGAGGCTGGGGAGGCAGGGAAAGAGGCCGGCGAAACTGCGAAAAAAGGGGGCAGGAGTGTCGGGGGGTTTTTCAGGGGGGTAGGGCAGTCGTTCAGGAAGTTCTTTACCGGGAAATGATTGAGGCTGGATGAGTAATGAAGCAACAGTACCGGAGCTACACATCTGACAAAGCTGTTCTTTTCATTCATCTGAAATCTTCTTTCTCCCCGGCGGCAGAAAATTCTCTCCTGTCACCACGTTTCTGCCGGTCTTCTCCTCAAGGTCCACACGTGCCTTCCGGGCGATGCCGCCACCTTTCTTTCCTGCATCCTCGTTTTCCTTCATGCCGGTAGCTTCTATCGTCTCGGCGATCTGGCGGGTGGAAAGCTCGGCCAGGGCGGTAAAGATCAGTTCTGCTTCACTCATATGGTCGCGCAGGTTCTGGGCCTTCAGCCCTTTAAGCTTCTTGTGCTCCTTGACTGCGACTCCGGCCCACTCCTGATGAATGATGTTGGTCAGGATGGCAAACTCGGTATCTTTTTTGATGTCGTGATCTTTCCAGTAATCGGTCAGTTTGTTGCGGGTCTCCTGCCCCATCATCCGTTGCTGAATCCACTTTTCGCTTCGGCCGTGTTGCTGCCAGTACTCCCGTGCCCGGTCCAGAGACCGCGCCGGATCGGCCATATCCTGCATTCGCTCATAGCCGACTTTGGCCAGCCAGAGCTTGATCGGTTCGGCCTTGGGGCTGGGGATGGACTGGATAAGCCGCAGGAGCACTTCGGGACTGGCGACGTCTGTCAGGTATTTCTTTCCGTCTGCCGCTTCCAACTTCAGTCGGTTACATTTTGTAACCGACTCGCTTCCTTCTTTATTCAGGCGATTTTTCAATACCTTCCAGTAGTTCCTTGCAGCCTGAAAATCAGATTGCTGAATTAACACCTGGATAATATCAACAACAGAGAAGTACCAGGTTTCGGTTTCCTCGTCATAGATCCTGCGGATTTTATAATCTTCGAAAATAGCCAGTTTGTTCTTCATAGCGATTGAACCTCATGCTTGTGTTCGGAAAATCTGAAATAAAAGCCGCTTAATCAGCATTCATACTGATCAGAGCGGCTTTTAATTATTATTCAAATGCCAAACAGACGGTCATTTCATCCTCATTTATATGTCAAAATAAGTACTAAAACCTCCAAGATTATGCAGGGTTAGTACGCTATTCTCACATTAAAGTCAATCACCCGATTAAAAAAGCGGCACCCTGTTAAGGAGGCCGCTTTTGTTGTTGTCAACTTTGCTTTCGTCTATTTGGTCGTGTCTGTCCCGCCGCCCAGAGCAGCGTGAGCAGCTGCGAGGCGGGCGATCGGTACCCTGAACGGAGAGCAGGAGACATAGTCGAGACCGACATTGTGGCAGAAGATGACCGATTCCGGATCGCCGCCATGCTCACCGCAGATGCCGAGCTTGATGTGCGGACGGGCGGCGCGCCCCAGTTCGCAGGCCATTTTTACCAGTTTGCCGACGCCGCCCTGATCGAGCGAGACGAACGGGTCTTCCGGGAGGAGGTTCGACTCGACGTAGAACGGCAGGAACTTCCCGGCATCGTCACGGGAGAGGCCGAAGGTCGTCTGGGTCAGGTCGTTTGTGCCGAAGGAGAAGAATTCGGCTTCGGTTGCGATCTCGTCTGCCGTAAGGGCAGCTCGCGGCAGCTCTATCATGGTCCCGATCAGGTACTCGATCTTGACGCCGTAACGGGCGATGACCTCATCACAGACCTTTACGGCGTTTGCCCGGAGTACTTTCAGCTCGGACACCGTAGCTATGAGAGGGATCATTATCTCCGGAACGATTGAATAGCCTTCGTTCTTGACCAATTCGCAGGCAGCTTCCATGATCGCCTGCACCTGCATGTCGTAGATCTCGGGATAGGTCAGGCCCAGTCTGCAGCCGCGATGGCCGAGCATGGGGTTGAATTCGTGCAGGAACTCGACCTTGTGTCTGAGCTGCTGGGTAGATACGCCCAGGCTTTTGGCAAGGGTCTCAATGTCCTTGTTTTCCTGGGGGAGGAACTCGTGCAGCGGCGGGTCGAGAAGGCGTATGGTGACCGGCAGACCTTTCATCTCCCTGAATATGCCGAGGAAATCGCCTTTCTGCATCGGCAGGATCTTGGCGAGGGCTTTCAGACGGCCTTCGAGGTTTTCCGACAGGATCATCTCCCGTACCGCAGCTATCCGGTCTGCATCGAAGAACATATGTTCGGTACGACAGAGGCCGATACCCTCAGCCCCGAATTCACGGGCGACCTTGGAGTCGTGCGGGGTGTCGGCGTTGGTGCGGACCTTCATTGTCCGGAAGCTGTCGACCCAACCCATCAAGGTCCCGAAATCGCCGGTCATCTCAGGCGTCACGGTTGCAACCTGACCAAGCATGACCTCACCGGTAGAGCCGTCGAGGGTGATGATGTCGCCTTTCTTTACGATCTGCCCGTTTCGTGCGACAAACTTCTCTCCAACGTAGTCGACCTTGATGTCGCCGCATCCGGCCACACAGCATTTCCCCATGCCCCGGGCGACAACAGCAGCGTGTGAAGTCATGCCGCCACGGGCGGTAAGGATTCCCTGTGCTGCATGCATGCCGTGAATATCTTCCGGGCTGGTCTCAATCCGGACAAGAATGACCTTGTTCCCGGTCTTTGCCGCTGCCTCAGCTTCATCAGCCGTAAAGATGACAGTCCCGGAAGCAGCACCCGGTGAGGCCGGGAGTCCTTTGGCGATGATGTTTTTTACCGCTTTCGGATCGAGCGAGGGGTGCAGGAGCTGGTCGAGCTGCGAAGGGGCAACCCGGAGGACAGCGGTCTTCTGGTCGATCAGTCCTTCTCGGACCATGTCGACTGCGACCTTGATCGCTGCGCTGGCGGTTCTCTTCCCGTTACGGGTCTGAAGCATGAACAGCTTCCCTTTTTCAATGGTGAACTCTATGTCCTGCATATCCTTGTAGTGCTTCTCAAGAGTCGTGCGGATTGCGGCAAGCTGCTGGTAACACTCCGGCAGGACCTCTTCCATGGCGGGGAGATCGCCCGGCAGTTTCTGGTGCAGGTTGATCGGCTGCGGGGTACGGATACCGGCAACGACATCTTCGCCCTGGGCATTCACCAGATACTCCCCGTAAAAGCAGTTCTCGCCGGTGGACGGATCGCGGGTAAAGGCGACACCGGTCGCACAGTCATCACCCATATTGCCGAAGACCATGGACTGGACGTTGACTGCTGTCCCCCAGTCAGCTGGGATGTTGTTCAGTTTGCGGTAGGTGATCGCACGCTGGTTCATCCAGGAGCCGAAGACCGCTCCGACCGCGCCCCAGAGCTGGGCATGCGGGTCTTCAGGGAACTCAGTTCCAAGATGCTCCTTGATCGATTTCTTGAATTCGGCGACGAGTTCCTTCCAGTCCGCAGCAGTCAGATCAGTATCCAGTTGAGCGCCTCTCTCCGCTTTCTTCATCTCAAGCAGGTGCTCAAGGCTGTGCTTGTCCATCCCCATCACGACATCAGCGTACATCTGGACGAAACGGCGGTAGGCGTCATAGGCGAATCGCTCGTCGCCGCTCTGGGCGATGATCCCCTGGACCGTCGCATCATTGAGCCCGAGGTTGAGGATGGTGTCCATCATCCCCGGCATGGAGGCTCTGGCGCCGGAGCGGACAGAGACCAGCAGAGGGTTCTTCGGGTCGCCGAACGTCCGCTCCATCAGTTTCTCGACATCTTTCAGATGTGATTCGACTTCTGATTTGAGGCTTTGCGGATAGGTGTCATTGTTGGAGTAGTAGTAAGTGCAGACTTCAGTCGAGATGGTGAATCCCGGTGGCACCGGCAGCCCGATACTGGTCATTTCTGCGAGGTTGGCCCCTTTGCCGCCGAGAAGGTTCTTCATTGATGCGCCGCCTTCTGCCTTGCCCTTACCAAAAAAATACACGTACTTGGATGACATTAAGATCTCCTTTGGAGTGGATTTCATATATAGATCATATCTGAGGATTCAAGCAGCAACATATACACGGTATATCAGCTGATTGCAACTTTTTTGATTTGTAAGTAGCTAATTTTACTAGTGATAAACAAATTTCAGGCGGGGTGAAAAGTCTAGCGACTGTCTGACAGGGATTCAACGGTTTTGTGTTCTGCCGCTTGAGTGCACCGGCTGCTACTGTTCCAGTTCCTTGACCATGTCTGATAGTGAAAAGACCAGATCAGCCAATCCGATGGAGATATTTTTCAACATTTCCTGAACCATCTCCGGATTGCTTTTCGAGAGTTCCCTGAAGGTATCTCCCGACAGCTGCCAGCACGCTACAGCTGTCTCCGCCCGGACGTCAGCACTCCGGAGTCGTCCGGTCAGCATCCCGATCTCACCGAAACAGATTCCAGGACAGTAACTGGCGAAGCGGATCGTCCTGCCGGAAATTGCTCTTGTTACACTGACTCTCCCTGATGCCAGCAGGAATATCGAGTCACTGGACTCTCCCTCCCTCACGATCAGGCCGCCGGCCGGCAGCTCAATGCGAACCATCAACAGTGACAGGCACGCAAGGTCCTCGGAAGATATCCCCTTCAGGATATCGAACTCCTCGAATGGATACTCCAGCTCGTCCGGGATACTGCTGTTGGCATCTTTTAAGAGGAGCTCTTCCGCTGCCGAGAGAGCCAGATCGAGATTTTCTAATGCACGCCCCTGCTGGATGACCCGTGCAAAACCCATCTCACAGAGCGACCTCTGCAGAGGGCTATCAGGTGCTACGTGAGCCAGAAGCAGCTGACACCCGGCATTTGTCAGGGCTTTGTCAATTCTCTCCAGAGTCACAACGCCGCTGCTGTCAATGCCGGTCGCCCGTTTCAGGTCAACTATGATTATCCTGATCCCTTTGCAGCTTAACTCCAGGTGCTGGGCCAGCTGGTCTGATGATCCGAAAAATATGGCGCCTTGAACTTCGATTACTGCCATCTGGCCGGCTAGCAGGTTCAGCGCTTCCCGCGATGCTGCCGGTCGGGATGTTCGTGACCTGATATGAACTCCGGAGATTGTGCGTCGAATCACGTTTTGAGATGAGTGCCTGACAAATACGATGAAAGCCAGCACCATTCCGGCAATCAGTGCGGGAAAGACACCGAAGGCCACGACCATGACCGCAACGGTCGTGACAAGGCAGAAATTGATTACAAGCTCACCACTCCACTGGCCGCGCTTTTGCTGGGACATGAGGCGAAGGAGTGTACGACTCCATTCATCAGTCTGACCAAGGGTCGTCGCAACTATGACACCGGCCATTACCGGTACCGGAATCATCCCGATAATCTTCCCGAGGCCTGCCATCATTGCCAGCAACACCACTCCGTATGCCAGATTTGAAATGCGGCCGCGTCCTCCGCTTTCGAGAACTGACCGGTTCACCGTTATCGATCCTCCGGTCGGTATCCCCCCCATTATTCCGGAAAAGAAATTCCCTGCCCCCTGCAGGATCAACTCCTGGTTGCTGTTGTGGCGGGTGCCTAGGACAGAATCGTTTGCGGAAATACTGAGAAGAGATTGAAGTGATGCTATCAGGGCCAGGGTCAATGCCGTCGACAGGAGTTCCGGGGCTAATCCTGCAAAGGCCGGACTTGAGACCAGAGTGGAAAAATGTGCGAATTGCGGGCTCACAGGCACTGCCGGTGGAATCGCGCCGATGACTCCGCCCAGTTCGATCCCCGGGACCGATTTCACCAGGATCCAGTAGCAGCCTGTACCGATGACCAGGCCGGCGATGGCCGATTGCACCCTTTTGTCGAAACGGGGGATCCAGACGGTCAGCACGCAGGTGGTGATGCCGAAAGCGGCGGTACCAGGGTGGAACTTGCCACTGCCGACGGTCAGGAGATGGAGCTGGGACCAGCTCTTGACTCCAAGCATGGGAGGGATCTGTGCCAGCAGCAGTATAACGGCAAACCCGTTGATAAAGCCTGCAATGACGGGATAAGGGATAAATTTTACAAATTGACCGAGACCGCCAATGCCGAGAGCAAGCTGGATGCTCCCGGCCAGGGCGGTGCAGAGAAATCCTGCAGCTATGAGCATTGCGATGCGTTGGTCAGGAGAGGGAAAAGCCGTATTGAAGGATGGCATGGTTGCGACAAGGGCCAACAATGCCGCTATCATGGCCGCGTAGTTTGATTTTGGCGAGACCATGTGCAGGGGGGAGCCTCCGCAGATAGCACGGAACAGCGATACCAGGATGGTTGCGCCGAATGCTGCAGTGATCCCGGTTGTAGCATGGTGGGCGCCGAGAGGCAGAGAGACGATAGAGCCGCAATTCAGAATAATCGGGAATGCGATAACAGCGCCGATAGCTCCGGCTGTCACATCGTTTGTCCATGATTTATGGTTGCTCATAGTCAGTTCCAATTGTTCGTACCGTAGGGGAGGGGATGGTTGCGGTCGGATATCCAGGCTACGATGTCGGCCAACGGTTTCTCACCCTGCAGATCCCGCAGCAGCATGTGATAACCGTGCTCGTAGAAAGCCTTGCGGGAAGACTTGGGCATCTTTTCGAGCATCAGGAAGGTGGGCTCTTTGGGTATGATCTGGTCATGTTTGCCGTATTGGACCAAAACGGGCAATCGCAGTTTCTCCGCCCTGGCGAGCGCCTCATCCATCAGATCGGTGAGACCGTACATGGTGTCGATGCGGGTGGCCTTGATGACGAGCGGATCGCGGCTCAGTGCCCGCCGCATCTCGATATTGTCGGAAGGTTTGAGATTAAGCCCTTTCCCGGACAGTTTCAGCCAGGGCAGAGTGTGCGATGTAACGGCGAGTAGCCAGCGCTGATACCAGGGCATGGTCGCACGCCCCCAGACCGCCGGTGCGACAAGGATGGCGCCGTCGATATCAGGCGGATTGCTCCCGGTCGCGGCGACCATGGTCACGGCACCTCCCATGCTCTCACCCAGTACGTAGAGCGGAACACCGGGGTGCCTTTTGCGGATCTCCCGGACGAAATCAACGAGGTCGCGGGTGTATGCCTCCATCCCTGCCCAGAGCCCACGGCCCGGCGCGCCGCCGAACCCGCGCTGGTCGTAGGCGTAGCAGCCTATGCCGTGACTGCTCAGATATTGTCCTGGGGTGGTGAAGCAGTTGCTGTAGTCGTTGAAACCGTGCAGCCCGACGATGACCGCCTTGAGCGGATTTTTATCCGGCAGCCATGAGCGCAGCGGCAGTTTTGCACCGTCAACGGCGATGAAATCCCCTTGTTCGAGTTTCGGCTCCAGGATCCGTTTCCCCGGGCGGTTTTCCAGCGGCAGGCAGGCTGACAGGAGTAGCAGGGCAAGTGTTATCATGCCGGATATGGACAGGCATCTGATACGGGACATGGCCGCTCCGCAATTCTGAAATAAAAGAGGGGGACGCCGCAGGCACCCCCCTCTTGTTCAAAGCATGCAGATAATCAGTTAAGCCGGCCGAAGTCGGCGATATTGCCGAAGAGGCGGGCGATCCGGGTCAGCAGGGCCAGCCGGTTCTGGCGTACCTTCTCGTCATCAGCCATCACCATGACCTTGTCGAAAAAGCTGTCTACCGGCCCGCGAAGGGTCGCTATCTCGGTAAAGGCTGAGACGAAATCATTCACGCCGATCGCGGCGGCAACGGTCTTGCCGACATAGTCAACCGCTGTGAAGAGCGCAGCTTCTGCAAGGTCTTCAAAGAGCGACTGGTCAATCTGTGCATCGACTCCTTCCTTGACGATGTTCCCGACACGCTTGAACGTAACGGAAAGTTCCTCGAAGTCCGGGCGTGACTTGAATACTGACAGAGCCGCGATCCGTGCGGCTGCATCGATCAGGTCATCGTACTTCACCGATACGACCGCATCGACGGCATCACCCGGATAACGGTCTGCCATCAGGTTGACAAAGCGCCCCTTGAAGAACTCCAGGACATCGCTCTTTACCTCTGCTGCGGCCCGTGTCAGCTTCGGTGCCAGCAGGGCAAGTGCTCCGTCAACCAGTGAGCTGAGGGAGATGGGGTATTCACGGTCGAGGATGATGTTGATGACGCCGAGCGCGGAGCGGCGCAGTGCATACGGGTCAGCAGAGCCGGTCGGGATCAGTCCGACGCCGAAGCAGCCGCAGATGGTGTCGAGTTTGTCGGCGATGGAGACAAATGCGCCGATGTCCGAGGCCGGGAGTTCGCCCCCTGCCTGGATCGGGAGGTAGTGCTCGGCTATTGCAGAGGCGACTGCTGCAGGCTCCCCTTCGAGCAGGGCGTATTCACGCCCCATGATCCCCTGGACTTCCGGGAACTCGCCGACCATGGCAGATACCAGGTCAGCCTTGCAGAGGGTCGCGGCGCGGACTGTATGGGTCTTGACCGCTGGATTGAGCTTTTCAGCCAGATTCCCGGCCAGTGTCCTGAAGCGCTCCATCTTTTCGAAGGAGGTGCCGAGCTTCTGCTGGTAGACGACCTTTTTCAGGGCTTCCACACGCTCATCGAGCCTGACCTTCTGGTCTTCTTCGAAGAAGAAGCGGGCATCGGAGAGCCTGGCCCGCAGCACCCGTTCATTCCCCTTGACGACGACTGAGGGGTCTTCGGTCAGGGTATTGTTGATGGTGATGAAGCAGTTGAGGAGCTTCCCCTCTTTGTCGAGTACGGAGAAGTAACGCTGGTGGCTCCGCATGGAGGTGATCAGCACCTCTTTGGGGACTTTGAGGAAGTCTGCCGGGAAGGTCCCGTGGACCGTGCTCGGATACTCGCAGAGATACGTCACCTCTTCAAGGAGCGCCTCGTCGGGTTGGAGATGTCCTCCGGCAGTTTCTGCTGTCCGGTGGATCTCGCGCCGGATGATCTCTTTCCGCTTCTCCGGATCGGGGATGACGAAGTGTCGTTCGCACTCTTCAAGATAGTGGCTGAAGTCGCGCACCGGAAAGGTCATGTTCCCCATGAAACGGTGCCCGCGGGAGATCGTGCCGCTCTCGATCGGGCCGAAGCTGAACGGGACGACGATGCCGTCGAAGAGGGCGACGATCCAGTGGATCGGGCGGGCGAAGCGGACATCGAAGTCGCCCCAGCGCATGGATTTTTTGAACGGGATGTTGCCTATCAGGCGGGGGAGTATCTCCGCCAGCAGCTGATGGGTCGGTCGTCCGGTCTCTTTTTTGACTGCTGCGACATATTCGCCCTTGTCGGTCGCGATCACTGCTAACTGGCTGACATCGAGCCCCTGTCCGCGGGCAAACCCTTCAGCCGCCCGGCTCGGCTTTCCATCCGCGCCGAAGGCGATCGATTTCGCCGGGCCCATTGCCGTGGTCTCGGCATCTGACTGCAGCGCCGGGATTCCAGTTACATGGAGGACCAGCCGCCGTGGTGTGGCCAGGGTCTTGATCTCGCCGAAGGTCAGGCGGGCGTTTTCCAGCTCTTTCCTGATCAGACCCTCCATGTCGGCCATGGCCTTGGGGAGGAAGCCGGCGGGAATCTCTTCGGTACCTATTTCCAGAAACAGTTCTTTGGCGCTCATCAGGCTCTACCCCCTTTCAGCATCGGATAACCGAGCCGTTCGCGCTGCCGTACATAGCCTTCTGCGCAGAGGCGGGCGATATTGCGGACCCTGCCGATGTAGGAGGCACGCTCGGTCACCGAGATGGCACCGCGGGCATCGAGGAGGTTGAAGGTGTGCGAGCACTTCATGACAAAGTCGTAGGCCGGGAAGACCAGCTCTTTCTCGATCAGGCGGACACACTCCTTTTCAAAGTTGTTGAACGATTCGAGGAGCAGCGGCACATTCGCCTCTTCGAAGTTGTAGGTGGAGAACTCCACCTCGGTCATATGGTGGATGTCGCCGTACTTCACATCTTTGGTCCATTGCAGGTCGTAGACATTGTCCACCCCCTGCAGGTACATGGCGATCCGCTCGCAGCCGTAGGTGATCTCGCCGGCGACCGGTTTCAGATCGATCCCGCCGGCCTGCTGGAAGTAGGTGAACTGGGTGATCTCCATGCCGTCGAGCCAGACCTCCCAGCCGAGCCCCCAGGCGCCCAGCGCCGGCGACTCCC